>CAYPXS010000115.1:0-4665 GCA_964414725.1 uncultured Dehalococcoidia bacterium | reverse complement strand
AGGGTGAAGGCCTGGATAGAGATTCTATATTTGAAGCTATTGAATATTTACAACTAGCTTTTGAGCTTGTAGATATTAGGCAATCGCTAGCAGAGAATTCGTTGATTCAGTCAATAGCAACTAATATCCATGGAGCGGGTGTCGTATTGGGAGAACCTATCAGAAACTGGCGTGAATTGGATATACCTTCCGCCACATGTGAATTAAAACTTGATGGTACATCGGTGGGTACGGGTTGTGCATCAGATGTAAATGGACATCCAGCAGAGCCAATGGTATGGATTGCGAATGCTATAAATTCTATGGGCGGACTGTTGAAAAAAGGGGATATTGTAATAACGGGCAGTATGATTCCTCCTGTTGAGGTTAAAGCTGGAGTGAAAGCCAGTTTGAACATGGATTTATTGGGCAGTATTACCCTAGAAGTTGAATAGTATTTAAGATTGCCGTTTTATAAGTAAAGAATTCAAGGTGGAGTCCATGTTTGATTTATCAGATAAAGTCGCTATCGTAACCGGTGGTGCGCAAGGAGTTGGTGGTGGAATTTCAAGGACTTTAGCTCAAGCAGGGGCAAAGGTTTTGATAGCTGATATCGATATTGATATGGCCAGATATAACGCCGAACTTATATCTAGAAATTCGGGTATCGCGGAAAGCCTGAAAATAGATGTGACTTCATATGAAGATTTAAAAAAGATGATACAAGTAGCTAATGATCATTGGGGTAAGCTAGATATCTTGATAAATAATGCTTATGCGGCCGCTGATGGTCAGCAAGGGGGGGCATTGGAAGTCACAGAGGAAAGGTGGGAGAGGGACATAAGAGCATTGGTTACGTCAGTATACGCTGGGTCTAAATACGCCATTCCACTAATGAAAGAAACTGGCGGAGGTTCAATAGTAAATATATCTTCGGTACATGGGTTTTTAGTGGCGAAGAAGGCCTTAACATACGAAACCGGTAAAGCAGCTGTGATTGCAATGACTAAACAAATGGCTGTTGACTATGGATCATCTGGAATTAGGGTAAATGCGATCTGCCCGGGTCATATTGTTACAGAGAGAATTATGGAAACGGTATGGAAAAATAATCCGACAGGACTGAAATTTTTTGAAGATCAATATCCAGTTGGGAGAACCGGAGTTCCTGAGGATATAGGTAATGCTGCTACTTTTTTATGTTCAGATGAGGCCTCCTTCATAACGGGTCATGCTTTGCCGGTTGATGGAGGATTGACTATCCAACTACAGGAGAATTTTGGGGTTCAGCAAGTCCAGTATTACATGGATAATGTGGACACCCAAATGCCATATAAAAGGTAGTATAAACAGATACCATCTCTTATCTGAGTAGCAGATTTAATATCAGAATTGATCACCTATCCATGGTTTTGGACCGCTGAATATCAAAGATGCTTTGGCTAGTTCGTCGCTTGAACCTTCAATCAAGCCCATATTTTTGATATCGAAAGCACTAAGATAACTTGTGTATAACGGTGCGAGACCGCGAGGTCCTAAAGTTAATCCCGGTAAATTAGATTTACTGACCAAGCCTTTTCCTTCAGACACCTCTATTGTCCAAGTACCTGAATTTTGCGGCAAGATCGGGTCTTCATAATTTAGAGTCAGCGTTGTTTTAATATCCTTTGGATAACCTCTGGATTCAATTGCTTTTTTAATATCTATTATTCTTAACATCCAGTCCCTACTATAGGCAATTTTTACCTCCTGTTCTTCCATCAACAGCCTCATAGGATCATTTGGAGGGCCATTCCACGAGATTGTGTCAATGACAGTTCTATGATCATAGAAGAAACGAAGTAGCCTTTCTGCACATTTAGAGTTCAAAGCGACCATATCTCTTACTCTTATATGATCCGCAGATCGGGCCTGTTGGAAGTTAACGTAGCCTACTGCTTTGTCACCGTCCATTACGACGTAATGAAATATTTTTCGACCTTGAGTCTCCAAGATAAGATCCCAGAGGACAGAACCTCTGTCTAGGTTTCCATTACTCGATTCTGCTCTCTCGTTATAGAGCAGATAAGTCTCTTCGCGTTCGGAAGGATTTGATTCAAGAACTTCCAACTCATTAAGTGGAGCCTTCATCTCTTTTACTGTGGTTTCGTATGTAAATTTTGTGCCTGATCGCTCATATCCAAAAGAGCGATACACTCGGGTACTCGATGGGAATAAAGTAGAAATTGGAATAGCTAATTCGTACATTTCGGAGAGTGAATTCCTAAGAAGCACTGAAGCTGCTCCGATGCCTCTGCCTTCAGGAGCAACCCCGACAGAGGTAACTGCACCAGTTCTTACTATGTTTCCACCGAACCATTGACCCAGATCGAGTATTCCCATTCCGCCAAGTATTTTATTTTTCGATTTTACAGCTCGAAATTGCTCGTAACCTACGTGTTCATTCCAACCGGGCTGCGCATGTCTGTGAAGTGATTGATATATGATTTCCCACAGGGGTTCGGCTTCTTCTTCGGTTATTGGACCATATGTTAATTCTGGGTAAGTCATTTGTTGTTTTACCATCTGCTTAGTTTATGAAACTCTGTATTGCTTCAAAATGTCCATATTAGGATTTATTCCAAACCCAGGAAGGTCAGGTGGGCTAACATAGCCGTCTTCGACTTGAAGGGTAAACTCATATATTTGATTGAATATAGGGTCCGTTTCCTCCCTGTAATATTCTAGAATTAGACCATTGGGTATCGCGCACAATAGATGTATGTGAACTTCTTGTTTACCATGTGGAGCTATTGGAAGATTGTGAGCCTGTGCTTGGGCAGATACTTTCATAAATTCCGTTACGCCACCCATTATCAGCGCGTCGGGCTGCAAGATTGCAGCACTTCTACTTTCTATTAGATCTCTGAATCCATACTTTGTGTATTCATTTTCACCGGTAGCAATTGGAATAGTAGTCGATTGGCTTATAAGTTGGTGGCCCTTGTAATCATCTGGAGCGATTGGTTCTTCAAACCAAAATATGTCATAAGGTTCCATTTTTTTTGCAATCTCAATTGCTTCGTAAAAGCGGTAGGCACAGTTTGCATCCACCATTAACTTCACATTTGGTCCAATAGCTTCTCGAACGGCCTTAACTCTTTCAACATCCTCGTTGATACTGACTGCACCTATCTTCATTTTCACAGCATTGGCACCCACACTCACACTAGTCAGCATTTCTTCCTGCAGTTCCTTCAGTCCTTTTCCGTCTTCATAATATCCACCAGCTATGTAAACTGGGACCTTTTTAGCAAATCCACCTAGTAGTTTGTACACTGGCATATTTGCAGCTTTCCCCTTTATGTCCCAGAGGGCAATATCAATCCCGCTGATTACTCTAGTGGTCATACCCCTCCGGCCTGATATTTTTGGTTCCCAAAGGGCATCCCAAATCTGCTCATTTCTGAAAGGATCTTTACCAATTACAGATTCCTTATAATGTTCGAAAATTGCTTTGCTTATCGAGTCAGATGTATGTAGACCTCCAACGAGACCAACGCCGGTGATACCTTCATCGGTGTCGATAAAAACAAAATTTCTGCCGTCGTGAGTGTAGGTATGTTTGCCGTTGCTTTGGGGGGCAGGTTTGGCCCATCTATAACTCTCCAGTCGCATATCTGTAATTTTCATAGTGAATCTCTCATATAATAATTTTGTATGGCGTTCGATAAAAGCCATCGGATTCTAGCATGAACGTAGAAGTAATTAGCAGATAACAAATTTTTCCCTTTGATGTATGATTTCCAATTCAGGGAGCAAATGTGAATCTTTCCAAAATACATATCTATTCCAAAAAGCTTGAGTCTAGGTCAGCATTGGGAGATGGGCAGTCTGGGTTTGAAACTTTGGCTGAGCAGATACTTGAGGTTGGTGACGTTAACGAAGCGATGCGTAATCTCGTTCAAGAAGGCTTTTCCGGAGAAAATGACCGTCCTGTCGGCGGGTTGAATGATATTGCAAATAGGAGCGAAGAGGAACGTCGGTTTTTACTAGAGAAATATTCTGCTAACCAAATACAGGATGAGGAATTAAGGAAAGAATTAGAAGACTACAAATTTTTTGGTTCAGAACTTCTAACTTGTGATTTAGGTAAAGAGGTTTTGTCGAGATTAAAGCGCCTGGATAAGCTAGATGAGTCTATCAAGGAGGCTATGAGAACAGGCCAGTTGGAAAATGTCGACTTGGATGATTTAGAAGATTTGCTTGGGAGCTTAGCCCGTACACAAATTGAGGAAATACTTCGAATGATAAGCGCCTTGGAGGAGGCGGGTTACCTGTTGAAGAATAGGGATAGATTTAAATTGGGTCCTAAGGCGGTGAGAGAGATAGCACAGGATGCTATGCGAGAAATTTTTTCACAAATGAAGAAGGGCAATTTAGGGGCTCATGATACTTTCAAGAAAGGAGATTGGGGGGATTTAACTGGGCAGACAATACCGTATGAGTTTGGTCAATCATTTGAGATAAACCTTCAAAAGTCCCTTTTTAATACTGTAGTTAGAGAGGGGTCAGCAATACCGCTAAAGATGCAGTCTCAAGATCTGGAGGTCAATGAACATGAGCATCTTACTCAATCTGCGACGGTGTTGATGCTTGATCAAAGTCGTTCTATGGGAATGTATGGAACTTTCACGGCCGCTAAAA
>CAYPXS010000114.1:0-4681 GCA_964414725.1 uncultured Dehalococcoidia bacterium | reverse complement strand
ATATGCAACAAGCAGCCAGAGTTTCTGATGAAACGGCCTTTTTCATGGTAGGAGAGGACAGATCAGGATATCTTGTAGAGCAGGATGATACCCAGAAAATATTCACTAATCCTACACATCAAAGGACAGAAGAGTACATAACTGGTCGATTTAGTTAGAGGGGGTTATTTATGCCAAGAGAAGATTTTGAAAACAACCTAAAGGTTGTACAAGATGACTTGATCCAACTGTCAAGTATGGTGGAAAAATCGGTTTTCAAGTCGATTGATGCTCTTCGTAATCGGGATATTAATGCTTCACAGCAGATTATCGACGACGACGATGCTATAGATGAGAAGCAACAGGATATCGAAAATAAGTGTATAGAATTGATAGCCTTGGAAGCGCCAATGGCAGGAGATTTGCGAGTACTCATTTCGGTCATGATGATGGCCACGGAACTTGAGAGGATAGGCGACTATGCGGAAGGGATAGGCAAAATCAGTTTGGCTATGGGAGACCTTCCTCCTTTAAAACCACTAATTGATATTCCTAGAATGGCTGATATATCCACAGATATGTTGAGAAGAAGTACCGAAGCATTTATAAAGAGAGATATAGAATTGGCAACATCAGTCAGAGAAAATGATGACGTGGTCGATGAACTTTATAATCAGGTATATAGAGAGCTACTGACCTTTATGATGGCAGACCCCAGTAGCATACAAAGAGCTACCTACTTGATTTGGGTGGCTCATGATCTTGAAAGAGTCGCTGACCGAACAACCAATATGTCAGAAAGGGTTATATGGTTAGTAACGGGTCAGAATCCTGATTAAAAGAACCCTTTGCTAGGCGATCGGCTTCTCTAGAGCCTTGCCTAATTTCCTGCCAATATTTCGGGCTATTTCTTCAATTATTGGGGTATTACCAGTTTCCTTTTCAATCGAAGTAACCAAACAATTTTGTATTCCACATGGGATTATGTGATCAAAATAGGATAGATCTGTAGTTACATTTAAGGCTAATCCATGAGAAGTAGTTTTTTTACTTACCCTAACTCCTATGGCTGCTATTTTTCGGTCTTCCACCCATACGCCGGTTGGCATATTGTTTTCATTAGCAGCTATGTTGTGATCAGAAAGGCATTCAGTAATGGCCGTTTTTAAGGCATTTACGTATGCTGAAGGATTAAGTTTGAGCCGATCCAATTTCACTATTGGATAGACTACTAGTTGTCCTGGTCCATGATAGGTGACTTCGCCACCGCGATCGGTGTTTCGTATCTCAATACCTAGGCGTTTGATATCTTCATTACTTATCAAGATATCCTCGGCTTTACCTATTCTGCCCAAGGTGTAAGTATTGGGGTGCTGGAAAATTAATATCTCATCTTTTCCACCGGTAGAGACAGAGGAATGGGTTTCTCGTTGAATAAATTGACCTATGTCATAGCTGACTAGGCCATGATATGTAGTCAGCATTGTGGCCTCAGACTAGTAAATTTGTGTTTCTGAATCTATATTTTCCAACAAATTTTTCACTGACATACTAAATGCACTTGCTTCGGCGCCGTCCATTACCCTGTGGTCAAAAGAAAGACATATATTCATCATTGACCTTATAGCTATTGCATCTTCTACAATTATTGGACGTTTTACAATGGCTTCTGTAGTCATAATGGCTGATTGAGGATGATTTACTAACGGTCTTGAAGATATCGACCCCAATGCCCCTGTGTTGTTCAAGGTAAAGGTACCGCCCTGGACTTCGGCTAAATCCAACTTCCCATTTTTTGCCTTGGTTATTAGGGTTTCCATAATTCCCGCCAATCCAGCTATGCTAAAAAGGTCAGCGTTATGTATAACCGGTACCACTAGTCCGTCAGGCGCTGCAACAGCTATTCCGATATTTATATTTTTTTTTAGGATGATTCCTTCTTCAGACCAAGATGAATTTAATAAAGAGTTTTTCTTTAACGATTCAGCGACAGCTTTCACAACAAAGGGTAGGTAGGTAATGTTTATACCTTCTTTGGACATAAAAGATCTTTTTATCGATTGTCTTCTCGCAACCATTCCTGTGACATCTACAGCAACTTCACTCCATGCCTGTGGAATTAATGTTGCGCTTTTTACCATGTTGGCCGCTATCATTTTTCTAACCGGGCTGAGGGTAATTTTTTCTTGGTCTTGTCTTTGTGCAGGTGATTCTGTTTCCTTGACAAGAGGCTGAGTTTCTTGTGTATTAGGTTTGGATTCGATAAATGTTGTAACGTCTTTTCGTGTAATCCTTCCGTTTATTCCGGTTCCTACGACCTGGGTGAGGTCAATATTATTCTCTTCTGCCAGCCTTAAAACGGCAGGGGAATATCTGCCTTTCGGTCGGTCTTTTTCCACCGAATTTGATTGAATTGCATCTCTACTGATTGGACCCCCAGATCCTGTTGGACCAACCGGCGCAGCATTCTTTATTAATACTCCAGTTGTTCCAATATCTTGGTCTGCAAGGTTCGAGTCTGTTTGTGAATTCACCGATGTGTTTTCAGATTCTTTGGTTTCAATGTCTGCGATTAGCCCACCCATCGGGACTGTATCGCCTTCGTTAGCTATTATTTCCTTAAGAATACCTTCCACAGGTGAAGGAAGCTCCATATTTACCTTATCAGTTATTACTTCAACTAAAGGATCATATTTTTCCACCTTGTCGCCAACTTTTTTTAACCATCTGCCTATCACGCCTTCAGTGACAGATTCGCCGACTTGTGGGAGTTCTATCTTCATTTTTATTAATACTCTGCTAATTTATTTATTGCTGTCGATATTTTTTCTGTGTCTATCATAAACATATTTTCGAGGGGTGGACTAAACGGCATTGCTGGCACCTCTGGTCCGCCTAATCTCACTACTGGGGCATCCAGATATTCAAAGGCCTGTTCTGCAATTAAAGCGGCCACCTCAGATCCAATACCAAGGGCTTGATTATCTTCATAAACTATAAGTACTTTACCTGTCTTTTCCGCTGTGCTAATGATGCTTTCCACATCAAGCGGTCTTACAGTCCTAAGATCTAAAACTTCTACACTAATATTTTTTGAGGCAGCCAGGTGAGCCGCTTCTAGGCAATGATGTACCATCAAGCCATACGTGATGATGCTTAAATCCTCTCCCGATTTTTTGATATCTGCTTTGCCTATGGGAATGGTATATTCTTCCTCTGGTACCTCTCCTTTAACGAGACGATATGTCCTTTTGTGCTCAAGAAATATCACTGGATCATCATCTCTAATAGAAGCCTTTAAGAGGCCTTTGGCATCATACGGAGTTGAAGGTGTTACTACCTTTAGACCTGGCGTATGAGCAAATAACGCCTCGACACTTTGAGAATGGTACAGGGCGCCCCTGACTCCCCCACCTTGAGGGGCTCTTAGCACCATCGGGGCCTGCAATTTGCCTTCCGTTCCATATCTTACTTTGGAGGCTTCTCCAACAATTTGGTTTATCGTTGGCCAGATAAAATCAGCAAATTCTATTTCTGCTATGGGCCGAAGACCACTCATTGCTGACCCTAAGGCGATTCCTGCTATTGAAGATTCAGCAAGTGGTGTGTCGATGACTCTTTCCTCTCCAAATTCAGATAGAAATCCGTCTGTTGCCAGAAAGACTCCGCCTCGCGCCCCAATGTCTTCACCCATAACGAAAACTCGATCATCTTTCCTCATTTCCTCACGCATGGCATCTCTGATGGCTTCTAATACCGTTATAACTGGCATTTTCTAGTTACTCCGAATAAACATGTTTATGAAAATCGGTTGTATCGGGATAAGGTGCGTTCTCAGCTTCTTCTGTCGCCATGTTAACTATATTTTTAGCATTTTCACGAATCGCTTGGTCTTCTTTTTCGTCCAAAATATTTAATTCAAAAAGCTGCTTATTAAGTAGCTGTAAGGGATCTCTTTTCTTTGCTTCTTCTATTTCTTCAGTCAGTCGATAAATTGAATCGTCATCGTCACTAGTATGTGGTAGATAACGTTCTACATTGGCCTCTATCAATGTGGGCCCCAAACCGGCTCTGGCCCTAGAAACAGCTTCAACAGTTGTTTCGTAGACAGTAACAATATCGCACCCATCTATTTCGATGCCGGGCATTCCATATCCTTCCGCCCTTGAAGCTACACTATCCACAGCCATTTGTTTGGATAGTGGGACTGATATAGCGTATCCATTGTTTTCGCAAAAAAAGATAATTGGTAATTTGTGTATAGCTGCGAAGTTCATTGCTTCATGGCAGTCGCCGGCACTGGAAGCACCATCACCGAAATATGCCACGATAACCCGATCTTCTTTCTTCATTTTCGCAGTTAATGCAGCCCCGACAGCCTGAGGTATATGAGTTGCTATTACATTGGAGAGATTAATAACGCCATATTCTGGATGAGCTCCATGAGTAGGGAATTGCCTGGCTCCACTTAGTGGTTCCCCTTCTTTTGCAACAAAGCCTTTAATTATTTCAGCAGGAGTTAAACCTAGGGTTAGTAACACAGCAAGGTCTCTATAGTATATGTAGCATTGATCGTAGCCCTTCCGAAGAGCTGCAACGGAACCAATCTGACCTGCCTCATGTCCTTGAGAGGAAGCTACAATGGCGGCTTTTCCTTGTCGGTTTAACATCCATATTCGCTCATCAAGAGTTCTACAAAGAA
>CAYPXS010000113.1:0-4702 GCA_964414725.1 uncultured Dehalococcoidia bacterium | reverse complement strand
GCTTTTCCTTGTCGGTTTAACATCCATATTCGCTCATCAAGAGTTCTACAAAGAACCATCTCTTTATACATATCCAAAAGTTGATCGTTCTGGATTTCTTTGTTTGGCTGAGCTTTTGTACTTTTGGGCAATTTTGTGCCTGTGAAGTGAATTGGGAACTCTTGGAATTATAAAGGCATTATATTGAGGATGTAAGAGAGAGGTCAAAATTATTTAATGATCCACTCTGCAACTGGACTTAATTAGATGATCGAAACCTGTAACCCACATTCCAAATAGTTTCTATATAGGGGTTTTCGGAATTGATTTCTATCTTGCTTCTTAGTCTTCTTATGTGCACGTCCACTGTTCTAGTTCCACCGAAATAGTCATATCCCCATATTTGGTTTAACAGTGTTGCCCGGTCGTACACTCTACCTGGATTTGATGCGAGTAGTAGTAAAAGCTCATATTCTTTGAATCTGAGGTTAACCCTGTTGTTATTTATCAATACTTCATAGTTAGATGGGTTGATTGTAAGATCACCCCTGACTATGTGCTCATCTTCCACAGGTGTACCTTTGGACCTTCTTACTGAAAAAATTGACCTTGCTAACAATTCTTCTTCGTGAAAAGGGTCAACTATAAAGTCGTTGATATCCATTTCAATATCCAGAGATATTAGGTCATCTGTCGAAACAACCGCCAAAGTAGATGTATTATTCGATTTACACTGGTCTAGGATGTTGGAAACTTGTGGTTTTTTTAGACGAGATAAGTAAACAAGAGCCAATGGAGTGTGTTCTGCAGAGTCAATCTGATCCTTGAAGGTCTCTATATCATTCGAGCTATAGACAAATATTGCCGTAATCAACTCTCTTTTCAAAAGCTGATTTATAGCTTCTCTGGTTAGTTCGTTAGATTTGTCGCGCGCTATGTTCATATTCACCAGAGCTTAAAGTGCGTTTTGTACAACTTCAAATAATTTAACTTTGCTAATAAGGAACTGACAATGTAGAAATTTGCTCACTAATTCAAGGTTGTAGATTATAGCAAACAAAATTAAAAGTGCAGGTATTTAATATCAAATCTTTGCTCCAACCTGTGGGTGTAATGTACTATTAAAAGTCCTAATAGTTTATCTAAATTGCGTGAAAGCTGATAAATAATCGAAGTAAATATATGGAGAGAAATAGATGAATATGCGCTCCATGAGAAGCATGTTTATATATCTTTTAATAGCTGTCGGTGTGATGGCGATATTTTTGACTGTTTTTAAGGAGCCATTTGGGGGATCCTCCGAAATCCCGGTAAGTAGGGTAATTTCATTAGCTTCTGAGAATAAATTGGAAACTATCGAGATAAGTGGGGATACTCTCACAGCGGTGGGATATGACGGGTCACGTTATACCTCGAGGAAAGAATCTGGTTCAAGCATTTTGGAACAGCTTGAGGCTGCTAATGTCAGTAGTGGGGCAGGTGGAGTCGACGTCTCTGTGCGTGGAAGTAGTGGTTTAGGAAGCCTCTTCGGTATATTGATTAATTTTCTTCCTATCATATTTTTTGGTGCCGTTTTGCTATTTATGATGAGACAGGCACAAGGCAGTACGAGCCAGACTTTTAGTTTTGGTAAATCTAAGGCGAGAGTTTTTGATAGTGATAATCCTACCGTAAGTTTTTCGGACGTAGCCGGAGTGGATGAAGCAAAAGAGGAATTACAGGAAGTCGTTGAATTTTTGAAGTTACCAGAGCGTTTTTTGGCCTTGGGAGCAAAAATACCTAGAGGTGTTTTGCTGATGGGCCCTCCCGGGGTAGGTAAAACCCTTTTGGCTCGGGCTGTAGCAGGTGAGGCCGAGGTACCGTTTTTTTCGATTAGCGGGTCTGAATTTGTGGAAATGTTTGTTGGAGTAGGGGCTTCTAGGGTAAGGGATTTATTTGATACGGCAAAAAAGAACGCGCCGTGTATCGTTTTTGTAGATGAAATTGATGCCGTCGGAAGGCAGAGAGGAGCTGGATTAGGGGGTGGGCATGATGAAAGAGAACAGACTTTGAATCAGATACTGGTTGAAATGGATGGCTTTGATACCGGCACTAATGTGATCGTTTTGGCTTCTACTAATAGGCCAGATATTCTAGACCCGGCTTTATTGAGGCCAGGTCGTTTCGATAGAAGAGTCACCTTGGATAGCCCTGATGTGAAAGGTAGAGAAGAGATTTTAAATGTTCATTCGAAGGGCAAACCCATTTCAGAAGGTACTGATATGGAGGCCATAGCCAAACAAACCGCAGGGTTCAGTGGTGCTGATTTGATGAACCTTCTGAATGAATCGGCTATTTTGGCTGCTAGGCGGGATAAAAAGAGCATAACCTATGATGAGATGGCGGAGTCTATAGATCGGGTGATAGCTGGTCCAGAAAGAAAGAATAAAGTGGTTAGCGATAGAGAGAAAAGTATGGTTGCCTATCACGAGGCTGGGCACGCTTTGGTGGCTCATCTTCTTCCACACGCAGACCCACCATACAAAGTAACAATAGTCGCGAGAGGCCAGACAGGTGGACATACTCGATTTCTTCCAGAAGAAGAAACTCAACTTGTTACACAGAATCAATTGGAAGCGAGATTGGCTGCGGCATTAGGGGGTAGGGTAGCCGAGGAATTGGTTTTCTTCGAAGTTACTACTGGGGCTGGTAACGATTTAGAGCAAGCTACCAACATTGCTAGAGCGATGATAACTAGACTCGGTATGAGTAAAAAGTTAGGTCCTAGAACCTTCGGTAAGCGAGAAGAGTTAGTGTTTTTGGGTAGGGAAATTTCGGAGCAGAGAGACTATAGCGACACTGTAGCCGAGACTATTGATGATGAAGTACATGGTTTAATACAGCATGCTTACGATATTGCCAAAAATTTAATAGATACAAACATGGGTAAACTATCAGCACTGGCATCTCATTTGGTGGAACATGAAACCATCGAAGGAGACGAACTTAAAGATCTCCTCGAACAAGCCCCAGCGGTGTCAGTTAATTAATTTAGACCAACTCTAGCGTTAACTTGTAGATATAAATCCGATTTCTGGTAATACAATTTTAAGTGCGTTTAACGCCCCGTCTATATCTGCTTCTGTAGTCTGTCCCATATGGCCAATTCTAAAAATTTTGCCAGCAAGAGAAGCTTGGCCACCCGCAAGTACAACGTTATGATCTTCCCTCATTTTGGATACAAGTTTTGAACCGTCTACCCCTTCTGGAACAGTCACTGCGGTGCATGTGTTGGAAGCAATATTGTTGCTGGTGGGGAAAATACTTAAGCCCAATTCACTTATTCCATCTCTCGTATATTGGCCTATTGATGCATGTCTTTCAAAAACGGACCCCATACCTTCCTCAACGATTTGGGTGAGGGCTAAATCTAGGGCAAACATGCATGAAACCGACGGGGTAAAGGGTGGCTGGCCTATTTCGTAATATCTTTTATATTCAGCCATGTCCAAATAGAATCTTGGCATGGTTGATTGTGCATGAGCTTCCCATGCTTTCTCACTAAAGCTAATGAATGCCAATCCTGGAGGGAGCATCCAACCTTTTTGTGAAGCGGTAGCAACCACATCCAATTCCCAATTATCAGTTTCCAGCGGAAGGGAGCAAACACTGCTTATTCCATCTACTAAAATTAATTTGTCATATTCTTTTTTAACCAAAGAGGCTATCGCTTCTAGATTGTTTGCAACCCCTGTAGAAGTTTCATTATGCGTGACCATTACTGCTTTTACGTCTGGATTCGCATTTAGGCAATTCCGAAGGACATCGAGGTCTACATCCGAACCAAAGGGAAATTCTAGGCTTACCAGATCTATTCCGTATCTTTCTGAAATGACTCCGAACCGATTTCCGAAAACCCCGACTGTTGCATTTATAGCTTTGTCTCCAGGAGAAAGTGTGTTTACAACAGCTGCTTCCATTGCGGAAGTTCCTGAACCCGTGATTATGTATACGTCGTTTTTTGTAGAAAAGACTGTTTTTAACCTATCGGTAGTCCTATAAAGAATTTCCTTAAATTCGGGTCCCCTGTGGTTTATCATGGGGGTTCCCATCGTTTCCAATATATCGTCGTTAACGGGAATTGGACCAGGAATTCTGAGATTAACCAATTTCTTCCTCCGTAGCTGTTGTAAATGCCAATATTACATATAAAAATAGGCCCGAAAATTTTATCATAGCAAGATGGTTACTTAAACAGTATTAGGCTGAATCAAACCTTAAATAAGTTTAAGGTATCTCCGACGTCCTGCTCTGAGAATCCCTCTATCTAGATCTACTACATTTTCATTTTTGGTGATAGCGACATCATTGATTCTAACTGCCCCTTGATCAATAAGTCGTCGGGCCTCTCCTGTACTGGCGGTAAGTCCAGAGTTAACCAATATGTTACTCAGTCTCAAATTTGTAGCAGCCTCTCCCGAGGGAACAGTATATTCGGGTATATCATTCGGAACTTCGCCACCTTGTACGGTCTTTTCAAAAAATTCCCGAGCTAGCGTAGCAGCTTTTGAATCATGAAAATCACTTACCAACTTATAAGCTACGGTTTTCTTCAATTCTATTGGGTTTACTGACTTACTACTTAAAGATTTTTTAATTTCTATTATTTCAGCTGTAGGGGTGTCAGTGAGCCAATCGTAATATGGCAGAATCATCGAATCTGGTATCGACATAACCTTGCCGA
>CAYPXS010000112.1:0-4769 GCA_964414725.1 uncultured Dehalococcoidia bacterium | reverse complement strand
AACCCCATCCTATTTACTACTTAATCGAAAGAAAAGTTCACTTGTTTCTTTGGCTCCGTATGTAATTAACATAGTCTAGGACCGAGTCCCATTCTCTTTCTGTTAGGTCAGAAATGGCTTTTACCCGCAGTGATTTTTCAGAATTTAAAGTCTGATCTAATATACTTGAATCAACGTATTTAGCGAGTATTGCTAAACTGTTATAAGAAATTTCTAGAGCTGAAGAAATATTTCTTAAAGTTTTCACAGAAGGCTGTATTTTTCCTCCTTCCAGATGGGCTACGTATGCGTTACTCATACCTAGTATTCTAGAAAATTCCCTTTGGGATAGCTTTCTACCCGTTCTCGCTTCCTTTACAACCTCGGCCAGCTGAGAATATGGAAGGTCCTCACTCGTCATGTTCGAATTAATCATATTAAGCATCCTCGTAGCCTCATAGTAACCTCAGGGATACCTTTTGTGGAGCCTTGGTGCCCTAAATGGAAAAACATTTACGAGAGCAATTCAAGGAAACTAGACCAATTAGATATAATGTTCCGAATCACACTTGACATAATAGAACAATAGATCTAATATATAGATACATTTTAATAGCCGCTCCTCCAGAATATAAGCGGCAGAGGGTATCCCCCGGTTTTGGTTTATTGAGCCAGCCGGGGGATTTTTATTTTATGGTGCTATCTAGGTTTTTAATTTATGAACCATTTTCATGTCCAAGTCGATTCCAAGACCAGGTTTATCTGGAACTTCAAGGAAGCCATCTTTTATTTGGAGCGGTTCGGATAATATGGGGTGTTGGTCTCTAATAGATACAGATTCAATGTTGTATTCTTGAGCGTATGGCGCACCTGGAGTTGCGGCTACAAAATGAGCGTGGGCCACTGTGCTTATTGTGGGCTGCGTATTGTGGCAGGTAATAGGAATACCAAGAGAGTCTGCCAGATTAGCGATTTTAATCAGGGTGGTAAATCCCGGAGTTTTTACGATGTCAGGTTGTACGATATCTATTTTTCCCCTCACCATTAGTTCTTTATATTCGTAAAGGCTATATATCATCTCACCTGAGGCTATGGGAATCGAGAGGGCATCCGCCACTTTAGCAAGACCAGGTAAATCATAATGCGGGCGAGGTTCTTCAAAGTGAAAAACACCTAATTCTTCAAGTTGTTTACCTATCTCTATTGCGTGATGCGTAGAGTAGGCTCCGTTCACATCGACTAATATGTCTATATTGTCCCCTACAGCTTTTCTGACCTCGGTCACTGTATCAATGGTTTGATCCGAAGGGTCATCAATTTTGCCAGGGACGGCACTATGTAATTTGTATCCGCTATAGCCTTCTTCTACAAATGATAGAGCCCGATTGGCCTCTTGGACAGGGGTGAGATTGCGGGCCATTGAACTTGCGTACACAGGCACTTTTTCTCTCACTTTCCCCCCAAGTAATTGGTATATCGGTAAGTTAAGATATTTACCTTTAATGTCCCACATAGCAATGTCGAGACCTGCAATACCTATCCATATCGCGCCACCAATCTCTAAAGCTTGACCTGCTGTAGCCATATCTCTAAATCTCGCCTCGGTATCGACAGGATCTTTTCCTATCAAAGCGGGGGCTAGCAGTTCCTCTACTACCGTTTTTGTAACTAGAGGTTGACGCCTAAAACATTCACCTATCCCAGTTATTCCGTCATCAGTATGAATAAATACAAAGGGGTGAAGTTCTTCTAACACGACGTATTCGATCGAAGTTATTTTCATATTTACAGTTCCAATATTCTTGCTGTCATCCAACAATTCTTTTTGATTTTAGACTTGCAATATCGTCGTTTGAAAAACCCAATTCCATTAATACCTGTTCAGTGTGTTCGCCATGATCGGGGGCAGGCAAATCCAGTTTTCCGGGAGTTCGTGAAAATCTGAACGGGAGACCTTGCAGTCTAATTCGACCCAGATTGTAAGAATTGTTTTCGGCAATTAAACCAAGTGAATGCGCCTGAGGATCATCATGAATTATTCTCAATGTTCTATTTGGAGAGCATTTAACTCCTGATTTTCTAAAAAGATCTATCCAGGAGGATACAGTGTTTTCTATGAATATTGATTCCAGTGTTTGATTCAGAGCGTCTTCGTTTTCGCCTCGGGCTTCCCTATCATAACTTGCTATATCACTTTTCCCGATAGCATGACACATTTTGCTCCATTCAATAGCTTCTCTGCAGGAGAGGAAAAACCAACCATCGCTTGCTTCAAAAAGGCGATAATCTACAGATTGTCCTACTGAGCCCAACCTGGGCTTTGCTGGCTTGGTTGCGTAATCAAAATATTCCGCAGCTTGGTATGCAAAGGCTGCGTTCACTAAAGATATTTCAACGTGTTGTCCTTGTTCAGTTTGAGATCGGTAATATAAAGCGGATACGATTCCATAGGCAGATAAAATGGCTGACGTATAGTCGGAAGCTGCGATTCTTAAGAAGACAGGGTCTCCATTGCCACCCTGATCTCTCATTGCACCGCCCTGGGCCTGAATGAGCGGATCAAAAGCGGGGTATTCACTGAATGGTCCGGTGAGGCCGTAACCATTCACTGTGGAGTAAATAATTTTCGGATTTATCTTTTTAAGACTTTCGTAGTCAACGGACAGGGTTTTTGCTATTCCGCCTCTGTAGTTTTCTGCAACCACATCAGCCTCCCTAACCAATTGATGAAATATATCTAAACCTTTTGGATCTTTTAGATTGAGAATCATTCCTCTTTTACCTTGATTCCATCCTTGAAAAGCTGCTCCATTTTGTCTAAATCCATCTCCTGCAAAAGATTCAACTTTTAATACATCAGCCCCGAGGTCCGAAAGCAAGGTAGTTCCATATGCCCCTGCTATATATCCAGTGAGGTCGACAACTTTTATTCCTTCTAAGGGATGTTGATTGATTTTGCCTGCGCCGGGAGGTTTTTTGGGAAAAGCGGTTTGCAAAAGAGAATTGTTTTCTCCTGCAGCTCTTGCAGGTTTAGGTTTGGGTGATTTAGACACCGAGAATTTTAAAGGAGGCGAGACTTGGATCGTAGTTCCCAATTCAGGGTCCTCAATCTCTTGAAGCATTTGATTATGGATTACTTGAGGATGTTGAGAAAACCATTTTCTTGTTTCAGCCGGAGCACAAGGCACATCATTTTCTCTCAGAATCTTTAGCCAATGCTCTCTCGAATTTGAACTAAATATTGGTTCCAATATTTCTGCTAAATCGTTCCAATGTTCTGCAGGAATATTCCAAGGTGCCTCGCTAAAGCGAAGATCTTCCAACAAATCGAAGCATTCTAGAGCAATACATAGCTTGTTCCAGAAAACATTATTACCACAGGCAACAAAAATCCAGCTGTCAGAACATTTGTATAGACGGTATACAGGTAATCCGGTTGATGGGCCTGGACCCCGGCGTCGCGCTGGAGTTATTACCTTTTCCCCATCAATAAACCCTGTGGCCTGCATGGCAGTTGATCCAGAGTAGAGGGGAACTTCAATTTTCTGTCCTAGACCGCTAGATTCCCTTTCAAAAAGTGCAGCTGCTATAGCAAGCGAGGCTGTAAATGCTGTTCCGTAAGTTGCAAAAGGTAATTGCACGTAAAGCGGTGTCCCTGTTTCTCCACCTTGGCCTTCATGGATACCTGTATATGTACCCACGGTACCATCATCACCAGGGATTTCTGCCATTGGTCCTACGTCCCCGTATGGTGGTATTGAACAGTGAAGTAATGAAGGGTTTATTTTGGAGAGATTTTCATAGTCTAAAAAAGTAGATTTAGCTTCGGATATTAACCAGGTGGTAATAGCAATGTCAGAGGATTTAATAAGTTGATGAAGTTCCTCAATTTGTTGTTGGGAGGAAAGGTCTAAGCAAATGCTTTTTTTGCCACGATTATAGAACCTGTAATTTGGATCAGACCTTAATGGGTCGCCGCCTATTGGCTCAATTTTTATTACTTCAGCACCCATATCCCCCATTAATAGAGATGTGTACATTCCCTGGATGTCTCTACTGAAATCTAAAACTCTTACGTTAGAAAAAGTGGCTGCCACTCTTAAATTACTCCCCTATTTGATCATTTAATCTTTGCTTTCATGACTCGAACTTCATCAAGCAATCTTTGTTCCGTAATTGAGGTAGGTAGGTTCGTCGAATTTGTGAGCATTTTTTCCCGTTGATCAAGATACCCCAAAGCGTGATCTTTGCATCTGAAATTGTTATCCATCAGCAGTATCAATTTATTCAAATTATCGGTCACTTTTTTTGTGCCAGTATCGGCACCACAGTCTGTGCAAAATTCTGATCGCATCTTATTCCTGTTGTGAAGCTAAGATCTTTTTCGTTGGTATGTACCATATCAAATTGGATCTGATAATGTACTGATCGCTTTGGGAATGATTTTTCGTTATGATGCCCATGGCTCGCGATAAATAGTACATAGCTTTAAGGAGATATGAATATGGCGGCGAATCAGAAAGGAAAAATCCCTATGGTAGTTCATGGTACTGAACCAGCTGCTGAGACTGCCCAGACACCTGGTATGGAACGAAAACCCGCCATACATAAATCATCAGTCGGTGCGAGTAAAATATGGTTTGGTACGGTAACTTGTGCTCCTAATCAAAAAGGGCCGCCACACCATCATGGTGAGGCAGAGACGGCAGCCTATGTCATCTCCGGGCATATACGGGTTTACTATGGGGATGACTTTAAAGAATATGTTGAGGCTGGTCCGGGAGATTACT
>CAYPXS010000111.1:0-4830 GCA_964414725.1 uncultured Dehalococcoidia bacterium | reverse complement strand
GAAATATGATTTCATAATAGTTGGAGGAGGTTCTGCCGGCTCCGTATTAGCAACCCGATTGTCTGAAGATCCGACCAAGTCTATTTTACTTTTGGAAGCCGGACCAGATTATAAAAACTTTGAAGATACCCCGGATGTGGTCAAATTTGGGAATATTCCATGGCCTGCTTCCTATGGACCAGAGGCACCAGTATGGGGATATCATGCGACGGCCGTTCCCCACAGAGATAAATTTGGTCTTCCTCGAGGGAAAATCATCGGAGGCTCAAGTTCAGTGAATGGACAGGTCTTCTTTAGAGGAATTCCCGAAGACTATGATGAATGGGAAGGATTAGGGAACAGAGGATGGTCCTATATAGATATCCTTAAATATTTTCGTAAGTCCGAGAATGATTTAACGTTTGGTTCGGATGATTTCCACGGAAATGAAGGCCCTATTCCTGTTCGCCGATATTCTAATGATGACCTTATGCCATCTTCAAAAGCATTCATAGATGCATGCATGGACCAAGGATATGAATTCACGGAAGATCAAAACCACCCAGAATCCACTGGGGTTGGGATGAAACCCTTAAACAATGTGGATGGAGTTCGAATGAGCACCGCTTTGACATACCTAACTATGTCTAGGCACAGGATGAATCTGACGATTCGAGGAAATGTACTTGCAAGAAAGGTTATTTTCGAGGGTAATCAAGCGATGGGAGTTGAAGCTGAGAGCCAGGGTGAAATATTCAATCTATATGGGGAGGAGATCATTTTATGTGGAGGCGCCATCAACTCTCCCCAATTATTGATGTTGTCTGGTCTTGGTCCTGGAAAACATCTTGATGACCTCGGAATACCTATTGTTAAACATCTTCCCGGTGTAGGTCAAAATCTCAGAGATCATCCTTCAGCCTTTCTTCTTTTTGAATCCTATATGGACCAGGTAGGAGAGGACCCAAAAGCTCAACAAGTCGGTATGAGATTCACTATTCCTGGTTCAAATGTCAGAAATGATATGCAGATGAGCCCGCTTTTTATGACTAGTGAGCATAGGCCTGATACTATCCCTTTAGACCCTGATAAAAATTATCTAGGGTTTAGCGTTGCACTACAAAAAGCCATAAGCAGTGGTGAAATTACCTTGAAATCATCGAATCCAACTGAACACCCCAATTTGTTTTACAACTACTTAGATCACCCAGAAGATCTTCGGAGGATGAGAGAAGCTGTAAGAATATGCATAGGCATCACAGAAAATGACCATTTTAATGAAGTCATTAAAACAAGAATTAATCCTACTGATGTGGATGTTGAATCCGATGAGAATTTGGATAAATGGTTGTATTCAATAGTTGGAACACAGCACCATTCTTCAGGTACTTGTAAAATGGGGCCCAAGAAAGATGCTTTTGCAGTTGTAAATGAGACAGGTTTGGTCCATGGCGTGGAAAATCTACGTGTTGCAGATGCTTCCATAATGCCGGATGTTGTGCGGGCCAATACTAATGCGACTGTAATTATGATGGCGGAAAAGATTGCGGATGAAATAATCGAATTTTTAGGGTAATTAGATTTTTAACGGAGGTCTTATATGGTAAAAATAGAAGATAGAAGGCTCATAGCCCATCTTATGAGGAGAGCAGGGTTTGGAGCTACTTCATCAGAGCTCGATGTCCTGTCAGATATTTCATATGAAAAGGTAGTGGATAGTCTTTTGGACCCAATCGACCAATCCTGGATGGGGGAACATTTGATTAGAAGGTTTCACCATGAACAGTCAGGTATGATGAGCGCCTTCGGGCCCAGTGAATATTGGCTATATCAAATGGTTACTACAAAGGCGCCATTGATTGAAAAAATGACTCTGTTCTGGCATGGTATTTTCGCTACAGGGTATCCCAAAGTAATCCACGGGAAGGTTCTATCCAACCAAATCGCCATGTTTAGAAGGCACGGAATGGCCGGACTGGATGAATTGCTTGTAGAGCTTTCGAAAGATCCCGCGATGATTGTATGGCTGGATAACCAAGAAAATCACAACGGAGCTATTAATGAAAATTATGGTCGAGAGCTTTTAGAGCTATTTTCAATGGGTGTTGGCAATTATTCAGAAGACGACATAAAAGAAGCCGCCCGAGCTTTTACTGGTTGGACAATCGGCAACACAGAGTACATGGTTTTGAGGTCAGATCGAGATTCTGATATGCCCTATGGAAGAATTGCCTGGCACTTTGAATTCAACGAACAAGACCATGATTATGGCGAAAAAACTTTCTTAGGAAGAAGTGGTGATTTTGACGGTTCTGATATTGTGCAAATCATATGCGAGCAAGATGCAACGGCAGGCTATATAGCTAGGCATATGTACAACTTCTTTGTTAGAGACGAAGTCCCCATACCTTCATGGAATGATACTGCTCCTATAGACACAGATGCGATAGATATTCTTAAAAAGGCTTACTTTGAAAATAACCATTCCATTAAGGAAATGTTACGAGTCCTCTTTAACTCTGATTTTTTCAAGGATGAAACGAATTGGTATAAAAGAATGAAAAGTCCCGCAGAACTTGTTGCCGGTGTACTTAGATTATCAGGACAGCTGGATCGCCCCAGACGAGACATTATTGATCACACAATGAAGATGACTTTCATGGGACAACATTTAACTAATCCACCTAGTGTGGAGGGCTGGCATGAAGGTGAGGAGTGGATTGAAACCGGGGCCCTCGTGGAACGTGTCAATTTTGCGGCCGAGCAACTGGGTAATTTAGAAATGCCCGGAGTAGTATCCATGGTTGACGAAGTGTTGCTTGAAGCTAAAAAGGGGGAAAGTATCCCCGAATTATGCCTTAAACAAATGGGAAGCCTTGAAGTCAAAGAATCCATTATGTCTATCCTGCATAATACCGTAGACAAAAGCGGTACCGTCGAGCGTGATACTGTCGAGGATCTGTTTAGAGTGATAGCAGCCTCTCCAGAGTATCAAAGGTGCTAGGAATCATTTAATTTGGGAGAACGACTATGGTTGTAAAGGAAACACAGAAACCACTGCTCTACGAAAGAACCCTCGGAATGTCAGTGATGGAGGGGAAAGGATTTTATTATCCCAATGACGCAGTTGTAGCATCAAACGGAAAAATATATGTGCTTAATCGTTCACTTGAAGCGAGAGGTAGCGGTCGAGGAATGAGGGTGACCATTTGTGATTCGTCAGATGAATTTCATGGAGATTTTGGGGAGTTCGGTTCTGGGTCAGGTCAATTTATGTGGCCATCCGCTATCTGTGAAGGTCCTGACAAAAGAATATATGTGACCGATGAACACCTTCATAAAATTATGACCTTCTCTGCAGATGGTACGTTCATAAAAGAATGGGGCCAGCTTGGCTCAAAACCAGGCGATATGGATTCCCCATCTGGGATTGCTTTCAATGGTAAAGGAGAATTATTTGTCTCAGATACCTACAACAACAGGATTCAGGTTTTTACCGAAGATGGCCAATATATCAGATCATTTGGATCCCCTGAAGAATTGAATTTGCCGTGGCGTATCAGTCTCGATTCCAAAGGACATCTCTACGTAGCAGATTGGGGTAATGATAGGGTGTGCAAATACAGAACTGACGGTGTCATGCTGGCAACCTTTGGTAAGCAGGGGAGTGGTGAAGGGGAGTTCTTGAGACCTGCTGATGTTGTTGCTGATGACACAGGTAAAATGTTCGTCTGCGATTGGGGCAATGAAAGAATTCAAGTCCTGGATCCGGACGGAAACTTTTTGCAATCAAATTTGGGAGAGTCTGATCTTTCACCGTGGGCTGAGAATTTTCTGAACATAAACGTTGAAGAAGGGGAAGCTAGAGAAAAATCAGATCTCCATAAAAAGAACATTAAATATGCCGACCCACATGATCGACATGAGGTCTCATCTCACATAGAGGAATACTTTTGGTCTCCAATGTCCTTATCCTTGACCCAGGATGGGAGACTTTATGTTGTGGAAAGTAACCGACATAGGATACAGATATTTGAAGTGCTTAATTAATGGATTTTTCTAATTTAGGTAAGGCGGGTTTAAAGGTATCGCGGCTCTGTTTAGGGACAATGATTTTTGGAAGCACTGTCGATGAATCCGATTCAATATCGTTAATACATAGAGCGATGGATGACGGCATTAATTTCATTGATACTGCTAACGGCTACAACAACGGACTGACGGAAACAATACTTGGCAAGGCCCTCCAAGGGAGACGGAATGAGGTTGTTTTGACTACCAAGGTGAACGCTTCCATGGGCCCAGGACCAAACGGTGGTGGACTAAGTAGGTACCACATATTTCATGAGGTGGAAAATAGCCTCAAAAGATTGCAGACTGATCGGATAGACCTCTATATGCTACACCGCCCAGACCCTACGACACCCTTAGAGGAATCTATCGGCGCCTTAAGTGACCTAGTCCGCCAAGGTAAAGTCAGATATGTGGGAATGTCCAATCATCCTGCCTGGCAAGTTTGTTCAGCAGTGTGGATGTCTGAACTAAAAAATATAGCAAAGGTGGCATGCGTCCAAGATATGTACAACATTGTAAATCGGGACATTGAAGTGGAACTATTGCCATTTTGCCAGTCATACGGGATTGGGGTTATGGCCTACAGCCCACTGGCTCGCGGAGTCATGACCGGAAAGTATTTACCTAATAAACCTATTCCAGAAGATTCCCGAGCGTCAAGGGGAGATCAACGAATACTTGAATCTGAAATGCGAGAAGACAGTTTTGTGGTAGCTAATGAGATATTGCAAATGTCGTCTGATATAGGTAGAACTGTCTCACAAATAGCCTTGAATT
>CAYPXS010000110.1:0-4832 GCA_964414725.1 uncultured Dehalococcoidia bacterium | reverse complement strand
CTCTGGTCAACAATTTTATCCCCAGCTGCAGGAGAATATTTGATAAGAGGGTTAATTACGTCACTAACACTTAAATTGTTCAAAGGCTCAACGGTTGTTGTCGTATTCGAGGAAACGGTGACCACTGGTGTGGCCGTGATTATAGGTGTTAGAGGTTGTGTAGGCGACTCTGGATCGAACGAATCTACTAGGAGTGTATAACCGCCGGAAGTTCCATCTAATAGCATGAATCTAACAGTGTAGACACCGGTTTCGGGTAACTGTACATTACTAATAAACGGCATCATGTTATAACCACTATCGTCGTCGGCTTCTATCACATCACCAGAAGGGGAAATGAATTCTAGGTACCCGTCTGCGTCAGGCTTATCCGTGCTCACGGAAATGCTTATTGGGCTATTCATCATTGCCGAACTAGGGACAAATATCCAGTCATCTATGTCTCCGGAATATTCGATATCGGCTTCAGTCTTGGTACCTAATACAACCATTGAGCCATCTTTAATTTTCTCTATAGTAGGTGCCGTTGGAGTGGGTGTCTGGGTAGGAGTCTGAGTAGGAGTCGGACTGGGTGTCTGGGTAGGAGTCTGAGTGGGAGTAGGAGTGGGAGTCTGAGTAGGAGTAGGTGTCAGAGTAGGAGTGGGAGTGGGCGTCTGAGTAGGAGTGGGAGTGGGTGTCAGAGTAGGAGTGGGAGTGGGTGTAGTAATAGGACTAGGCGTCTGGATAGATGGTGAATTTGTTGGCATTGGTGTGTAAGTAGGCAGCGGCGTATAGGTAGGCAAAGGAGTGTATGTGGGCAATGGAGTTAAGGTAGGCAATGGCGAAAGTGTGATTATATTGAGCGCGGTCAGTGCGGGCGTTGGAGTATTCGCGGGTTTTTCAGATAATTTGGCTTCTGCGGTCGATTCTGCTGCAATTAATGCTAACTTGGCTTCAACTGTGGCATCGATGTTTATGTCATTACTACCATCTTTTGAAGGAATCGGTTCATCGGTTTGTCCCGTCGCTTTCCCGACCGCGTTACCGCAGGCATAAATTGAGGTAATTGCGACCACTGATATCAACCATTGGACTAACGTTAGTTTTTTCATGACTGTCCTTAGCGTGCCTTAAATATAAAGCTACTGAATTTTCAGGACAAGAGAGAAAACACCTAAATGCGTGTGGTCACGAAATGGTCACAAACTTTTGAGGATGTATGGATAAGGGTTAAGACTGTTAGTGAGCATTAACCATTGTGTTGGGTACGAATGAAGATAATCTAATCTTTAGAATGATCTTCTAAAACACCCTTAGTACAATTCCTAAATCAGCGGCACAGGTTCGAGTTCTGTTGGAGGTACCACTTCTTTTAGTCACGGAATTGATTCGGACATCGATTGATGAG
This sequence comes from uncultured Dehalococcoidia bacterium, assembly GCA_964414725.1. Classification (GTDB taxonomy): domain Bacteria; phylum Chloroflexota; class Dehalococcoidia; order Lucifugimonadales; family UBA826; genus UBA11996. The sequence continues at coordinate 3,445 of CAYPXS010000110.1, read as the reverse complement.
ATCTATAGGAAATTGTCTGCGAATGTTTCAATCGATCTGACTACACTCTCTTTTGAATCACCTGACATTGAAAGGACTAGGTATTCTAAACCTGCTTTTTTGTACTCCTCTAAGTCTTTTCCTATCTGTTCTATGCTACCGGTTAGATATGTCCTTTTGCCTAAAGTAGGAATAGGATTGTCCATTATTTTAATTGTGGCCCTGAGTGAGATCCCAATTGTAGAGTAATCTTTCTGCTCTATTTCGCAGATACGTTTTAACTTGTTTGTTTTATTTTCTAACTCAGCGGGTGTTAAATTAATCCCGTGCCAGAAATTACCGTAATTCGCAGCCCGAAGTAGAGACCTATTGGAATTTCCCCCGACCCAAATTGGTATTGAACGCCTGTTAAATGTTTGGGGAAAAAGCCGCATTTCTTGGGTATGTATATGAGTCCCGACATATTCAGGTGAAGGATCCTTGGCAGCATGCGATAAGAAGTCCAGGTGTTCGTCTGTTATAGATTCCCTATCAAGATAACTTACGTCCATGGAATCAAATTCTTCTTTCATCCACCCGCTTCCAATTCCTAGAATTAATCTTCCTTCAGAAAGAACATCTAAAGTCGAAATCATTTTGGTGTTTAACAAAGGGTTCCTGAAAGGGAGAACTAGAACGCTGGTTCCTAGGCGTATGTTTTGGGTTTTACCTGCTATAAAAGACAGGGTCGTCAGGGACTCCAAGATATTTTGAGAATCTGGGTTTGACTTGCCAGGGCCAAATTGTTGTGGATATCGTTGTGAAATATCATTGGGATAAAGGGTGCGATCACTCACCCAAACTGATTCATAACCTTTGGATTCAGAAATTTTGAGTGCTTCAACCAAAAAATCTCTTTGCTCAGTTTCTCTATATACCGGCGTTGCGGCAGTTGTTAGGGCTATACCAAATTTCATTTTTAGGACTCCTAAATCTCTTTGTTTGGGCCGTGAGATTCATTTATGTTTCATCTGAGATGATAGCCTGATCCCCAGTGGGACCTATACTTCACAACACGGGGAGAAATCACAAGATTTTCTTTTCAAAGGATGTGAATCATTGAACATGATGGGTTCACAGTTTGAAATTTTCTGACTTCCCGACAGGGTTCCATCCTAGTAGTGCACTTGCGCGAGAAGTATCCCGCCATCTCAATTTATTGTTTGAAATCGCATCTAAAATTTCGAATTTAATTGAAGCTGGAGCACTCAAACACAGGTTTATCATTTGAACACAATCTGCCTGACTTAAATATCCAGGATAGTGGCGAACTAACTTTGGTTTATCTGTATCTAATACCGCGCCTAACCTTATATTTATGACCGAAATGCCATGGTAGTCAGAATAATACCGTCCTAAGGTCTCTCCAAAAACTTTACTGACACCATATAGGCTGTCGGGTCTTACAGGGTCTTTATAATCCACCAATTCCCAATCGTCCGGCATTTTTTCATGTTCACCACGCGCGATATGACCATATGGATAATCCAGTTCGTATCCAAGCATAGTACTTCCGGAACTTGCAAAGACAACTCTAGAAACGCCATGCTTTCTAGCTGCTTCAAAAACATTGTATGTACCTTTTATGTTTACTTGATTGGTATTTTCCCAATCGTTAACGTCCGCTAAAAAAGCGGATAAATGTAATACAGTGTCAATGCCTTCAAAGGCTGGCTGAATTTCGTCAATGTTGGATATATCTGCTTGCCTGAGGGGTATACCTTCTATTTTGCTACGGTTCAAGGCACTAAAATCATATTTCTCCGACAGTCCTTCAATGACTAAACCACCGATTAATCCGCTTGCACCGGTGATCAGAACTTTGGGTTTGGCCATGTGTGGACCTCCTTTGTGAATATATTGTTTTTCTCAGGTAGCTTTAATTAACTAAATTTGGGGACCACTTCGTCGACAAATAGCTTCATATCATCCAGCGTCTGAAAGTTAGGAAAGGTAGTGATTACCAAATCGAATCCCATTTCAGCTAATTGGTGCAGTTGATCACATATGGCATTTGGATCACCCGCGATGACTTGGCCAGATGCATTTTTACCCTCGGCCATTCTTATGGCTTTTTTGTGGTCTTTGTCGATGAAGAATCTGGGGGCTAAAGTTTTCCGTATGGTGTTATAGTCCCTTCCAACGTTTTCACAGTGTTGCTGAAGCACTGAAAGCTTCCTTGAAAGGTCAGGTATAGGTCTCATCACATCATTCCACCAATCTGCATATTTGGCGACTACATTCAAGGTTTTCTGTTCGCCTCCACCTCCCAGCATTAGAATAGGCTGCGGGTTGGGCCTCGGTTCGCAAAACACATCTTCAACCTGATAATACTTACCTTCGAAGTTTGCAGGACTATCCACCCACATTTTCTTAATCACCTGTACGCCCTCTTCAAACATGTCTACTCTTGTGGCTGCAGATGGGTATTCATATCCATATGATTTATATTCTTCCTCATACCAACCAGCACCGTAACCAAGTATCAAACGTCCCATGCTCATTTCTTGTAAACTGGCCGACATTTTGGCCAAGAGAGATGGGCTACGAAATGAATTACACATCACTACTGTCCCCAACATTGGTCCAGGATATCTGGCAGCCATCCAAGTGAGCATTGTCCAGCATTCTACTCTGAATTCTGAACCATAATTCAGGTGATCAGATGACCATATTGAGCCAAAACTTTGAGAGGCTACATCTAGGGCCCTGTGTAGGTCATATAAATAGTTCCGCGGTGTGATTACTTCATACCCTCGTTCCCCGCAAGGTGGGTTATACCCAAATTCCATTAATGGTTTTGCCATGAAGTACCTCCATTCTAAGTAGGTTTTTGCAAATATAGCCTATTTGTACGTTTTAGTCAGAAATATGTCTGTCATTTTTATTTACTAACCCTCATTTCGTTTTTTTGTTTTACGTTTAGGCATAAACCTTAACCATCTAAATTTCTCAAAGTTGTTCCCGCTGAAAACAGCGTGTACCATCCACACACTGGTAAAAACGCAGCTACGTACTGCTCAAATTAGTTCGTTTTAAGAATCAAGGAAGGAGTGTGAATCATGGGTGAGATCACTGGAGAACAAATTATTGCGAAGGCATTGAAGACGCAAGGCGTGGAGCATGGATTTGGGGTGGTAGGTATTCCAGTTGGGGGTCTTGCCGGTGCCATGATGAAAGAAGGTATGACCTATCACGGGATGCGCCACGAGATGCCAGCCACATACGCTGCGCAGGCAGTGTCTTACTTGAGTGGGAATGGGGGAATCGGAGTCGCGCTTGCAGTATCAGGACCGGGTGTGCTGAATGCCGTGGGCGCCTACGCAAACGCATGGTCAAATCGATGGCCGATGCTACTACTTGGCGGATCTTATGAAAGATCTGGGCACATGCAGGGATTCTTCCAGGAAACTGATCAGCTGACTGC
>CAYPXS010000109.1:0-4898 GCA_964414725.1 uncultured Dehalococcoidia bacterium | reverse complement strand
ATTACCAATAGTTTCGATTTGCAAAACGCCGTCTTTGATCTTGACTGACTCAACAGCTCCTTCATATCCTGGCATTCCATAGGTTATTTCTCCGCCTTCAAATGCCGGGCCAGCAGGACAGGAAGCAGCAATCATTTTATCTTTTGTGCCTATAATAACTTCAGTGTTTGTTCCTATATCTACAAGCATAATTGCGTCTTCAGTTTTATCTGCTCTGATAGCCAGTAGATCGGCTGCAACATCTGCCCCTACGTGAGAGCCGATTAAAGGTCCACTATAGATTAGGGCCTGTGGGAATATGCGTAAACCAAATTCTTTAGCTTTAGCACTAATGGAAGTCGATTTCCTGGATCCAGCTTCGAATTCGTTTTGAATGATTGACTTATAAGGTTTTTCGCCTACGGTTTGGACATCAATCCCGAATAGTATGTCCCTCATTGTTGTGTTTCCAACAAATACGGCATCATAAATTCTTCTTCTGTGAATCTTGTGATCCTTGAGCATTTCTCCTATTTCATAGTTGATCGATGCTAGCAGTACCTTTTTTAATTCCCCATTATTTGGGCCTCCATCATAAGAAATTCTGTTCATTACGTCGGAACCACCAAATCTTTGAGGGTTTTCAAAGGAGGAAGTGGCTATGACGTCACCATTTTTCAAATCTATTATGCTTAAGACTACGGTGGTAGTTCCGATATCTCCTGCAAGCCCTAGAATATGCCCCTGGTATTTATCCACATCTGTCCCATCAATGAAGACTCTTCCATTACTTGTTGTGACAATGCTATCTAAGGTTATTTCCCTCTTGATTCCAGAAGTCAAAATTTTTGGTTGTCGTCTTAAGGTGCTGAATTCGACATCGGCTGACAAATCTTTAACGACTGCTTGGCAGGCCAATCTGTAATTGCCCCTTAGGAAATTTTCCTCTTCGCTCAATTTGTTTAAGGATTCTAGGCCTTTTTTGATTTCCACCACACACTCGTGACATTCTCCGTTTCGGCCGCATGCGGTAGGAACTCTAACCTGCAAGTCGTCAGCATAATCAAATATAGTTTTATCAGGGGATGCGGGATGTTCTTTGCCGTCTGCAAAAACTGGAGACATAATTTATACCTTCAAACTTGATTTGGTTGCAGGTATTTTACAAGGTGTAAATAAAAGTGGTGATATTTTCAGATTAATTACTTGTTTCCCAAGCTGATCGGTAATCTATGTCATCGCTACCCAAGCAAAGATATAGCTCTCCTGTGGTACCAGGTCTATCCTGATTTCTACAGCCAAATTTTGCAGTGCACCTGTCTTCAACATTCTTGTAAGGGCATCGCCATGATGACACTTCAGAGGCCGTGTCTGATATTGATCTAAAAATCGACTCTAGTTTTCCTAAACTCTGTCTATATTTTTCTTGATCGACTGGTTCCATAATATTGTCTCAATGGTCACAGAATTTGGCAGATTTTATCCGATGGGGCTTACTGAGTGTTCGGCATCAGGACTCATAAAAGCTTTGGCCAGATCGACACAGGATATTGCATCCTTTCCATATCCGTCAGCACCCATATCATCCGCAAATTCCTGAGATAATGGGGCTCCCCCAACCATAATTTTTACGAATTCTCTCATCTCAACTTCTTCGAATGCATCAATGGTTCTACCCATATTTGGCATAGTGGTCGTTAGCAGTGCAGACATTCCTAAAACTCCGGCTGAATTCTCCTCAACTGCTTCTATAAACTCCTCCGGTGAAGTGTCTACACCTAAATCAATGACTGTAAAACCTGCGCCTCTTAACATCATGATACAAAGATTCTTCCCAATGTCATGGAGATCGCCTTTCACTGTGCCCATTATTACTGTCCCAACGGGTTCTATCCCGGAAGCCGATAGAATCGGTTCGATGTGGGTCATACCTGCCTTCATAGCACGTGCAGCCACGAGAACTTCTGGGACAAATATTAAGTTGTCGCGAAATTTAACTCCGACAATGGCCATACCTGCTATAAGCCCGTCATCGAGAATGGTATTGGCCGTAAATCCAGCTTTCAAGGCTTCCTGGGTTAGTTGGTCTACTTTGTTGTTGTCGCCTTTAATTAAGGAGACAGATATGTCCTGCATTAATGGGTCTGCTTCATCCCATAGAGCGCGAATGTGCTGTTGCTCAGCGGGGTTATTTACATATCCTAACTCCGACTCCAAATCTTCATTAGTAACTGGCATATGGTTTAGGAACCTCTGGTGTTTATTAATCTAAGTTCGATCGATTATAAATTGAACATGTATTTAAAGAGGAATTATACGACTAAATTATAAGCCGATATAGGCTAACTACGCCTCTCTGCTGTCCAATCTTTTATCGCCAATGGAATCTCCATTAGGTTTTCTATTTTGGTTGCCAAAGGAATTGCGCATTCTGGCCCAATCATCTGTACTCCGGCTTCCAAGCATTTGTATACTTCCTGCCTGACCTCTTCAGGCCCTCTCGCATACAAGGTCTCTGGGTTATTTATGTTACCTACAAGAGTGATACCTCCATCCACCGCGTCCATAGCCTCTTGGGGGTCATTTTTTGAGTCAAAATGAAAGGAAGCCATTCCTGTTTTGGCGATGTATGGCATTCTGTCAACGGTTTTGCCACAGATATGCAAAATGAGCGGGACATCTAAAACATCTACCATTTCGGTATGAATTTCTTGTAAGAAATCTTTATAGTAAGCGCCACTAACAAGATCACCTGTGGCATGATCTGGAAATGTCAAAGCGTCTGCCCCTGCGTCTATTTGAGCCTGTCCAAAAAGCACTGATATTTCCTTCAATTTTTCTAGGGCTCTTTTTGTTTCTTCTGGATTATCAACTGTGCCCAAGAGAAAACTTTCCACACCAAATACATGGTAGGCGAGAGTCCAAGGCCCCATGGTTTTTCCTATAATTGCTACTTCGTCACCAAACTCATCTTTTAGCATTCTTATCGAGTCTGTTATAGCTTTCATATCGCGATGTTCAAGAATGTTCGAAGGTATCTTTACATCATCGGCAGATTTCCATATAGGGTTATACATTCGGACAGTCGGCCAGTTGTCTTTTTCTTCCCATTGCATTTCACAACCAAGGGCAGATGATTCTTGAATTATGCTGAAGTAAGGTGAAATTGAATCGAAACCTAGTTCAGTGTAACCAGTGGCAGCTAGTCTGGCTGCCATTTCTCCGTCCTGACATGCGTCAGGAAATGGGGCATCTACTAAATCCATTAATTCAACTGTTGCTACATTGGTCGGGTTAACTGCAGGTGTTCTATCGACAGGTTTTCCTGCCAGCGCATTCATTACTCGTTCTTTCGGTGACATAGTTTCTTGATAGGCCATCTTCTAAAACGCTCCTTCCATTAAGTTTGACTAAAACCTAGAGTGCTAGTGGTCATTTGGCCTCTCATAGATTCGGCCTGCATCATTGTTTCCACACTGCTTACATTCCTGGAGTACGGTAACAAAATTCTTAATAAACCGTCATGGTTGCTTCTGCATTCAAAAGCAACTTCCTGGTCGCCTATTTTGTCCATTTCGCCGTATTTTGAAAATCCTGCAACGATCATTCTAAGTCGCATAGCAGGATTTCTGGCCTCTCCGGTTGCAGATATCTGGTAGCAACGAATGTTGTCCCTATCAAATCCTTCGGCCTTGATTAGTAGATCTGATTTACTGTCTTTTATCTCCATTGCAGCAGTGCTAGCAGCGTATTCAGGGTCTTTACCAACTGCTTGAGATAATAGGAATCGCACCGGTCTGTTATGGATTAATCCGCAGTCGAATTTAGCTTGATTATAAGTGCCAGATATTGGGGACATTCCACCTAGTGAGACGAGTAGGTCTCGAATTTCTTCAATTCTTTTTTCGAGGCCTGGCTTTGTACTAAAAGACCAGATCGTAAAAACGGAATTTTTAACATACAAACCGACCGATATTTCATTGAATCTTTTGTCTGTGGGTATTAGTTCCAGGCAGCGTCCATATTTTTCAATCACATCTTTCGGTCTTGGGCCGTTGTAGGAGAGGAGGGCCATATCTATACTCCTTGATTTTCTTCCATTAATTTTGAGAAAGCCGAAATATGTTCTGGACCAGTCCCACAGCATCCACCTATTATGTTTACTCCGATTTCTTTCAATTTCATAAATCTTTCCGCCATAAAGTCGGGGGGTTCTGGATAAAGTATTTCTCCGTCTTTTAGAGAAGGTATTCCTGCGTTTGAATGAACCAATAATGGAGAGTCAGTGGCATCTCTCATTTTGGATGCTATCTCGATCATATTATCTATTCCATTTCCACAATTGGTACCCACAATATCTGCCCCTGCATTTACCAACTCCACTGCTGCTTGTTCAGGAGTTACACCCATCATTGTAAAGTAGCCCCTGGGGCCTTTATCAAAAGTCATAGTGGAAATTACAGTTAGATTAGTATTTTCCTTAGCAGCTCTAATTGCGATGGACGCCTCGTCAAGAGCGGTCATTGTTTCAATTACAACTCCGTCAGCACCACCTTTTTCAAGAGATGTTACTTGGTTATAGAAGGCTTTGTACATTTCTTCTTCAGACACCGCTCCAAGCGGTTCCAAAAACTCGCCACTTGGACCTACAGAACCACATACAAATGTCCCAGGTGAAGCTTGGCTCTTTGCGTGTTCTGCCGCCAGTCTATTGAATTCGTCTACTTTGTCGGCAAATCCGTAATGATTCTGCCGAAACTTTGTGCCTCCGAAGGAATTTGTGAGCACCATGTCTGAACCGGCGTCAAAGTAGGATCTAGCCATTTTTTGAACGATTTCAGGGTGACTGATATTAAATTCTTCTGGGCATCCTCCTGGTTCAAGTCCATTTTGCTGTAAAAAAGTCCCAGTGGCTCCGT
>CAYPXS010000108.1:0-4914 GCA_964414725.1 uncultured Dehalococcoidia bacterium | reverse complement strand
AAGCCGCGGCAGCTCATCCAGATACCCCAATGATATGGGCCTCAGGTGATACAGCTTGGTCAGACGGAGAGGATTATCGTAGCGATTTGAAAAGTTTGGGTAATGTGATGGGTAAAATGGAATACGGTAAAATGATGGCAGGGTGTGCCGCAGCACTTCAGTCTGATACTGGAAATATTTCATATCTCGGACCTTTGATCAATGCAGAGACACGTCGATTGGTCAGCTCCACTTATTTAGGAGCCAGGCATTGTTGGGAAACTGTCAAAGGTAAAAGCGCATCTGACTTGAAATTCAAAGTTACCTGGATAGGATTTTGGTTCAATATTCCAGGTGTGACTCAAGACCCAACGGTGGTGGTAAACGACTTTATAGCCTCGGGATCGGACGTAATAATATCTGGTATTGATACCACGGAAGCTATTGTAGTTGCCGGTCAAGCAGCGGCTTCAGGGAAAACAGTATGGGCAGTGCCATATGATTTTGAAGGTGCATGTTCGGAGGCTCCGTCAGTGTGTCTAGGAGTGCCTTATTTCAATTGGGGTCCTTCGTATCACAAGATATCCAAATCAGTAATAGATGGTAACTTCAAAGCCTCATTTGAATGGCTGGGTCCAGATTGGGACGATATTAATGACCATGATTCTAGTGCCATTGGATTTTTGAAAGGTGATGGCTTAACAGCTGAAAATTCGAAAGCTCTGGATGAATTCATAGAAAAATTATCGAAGGGCGATTTGAACCTTTGGAAAGGACCAATCAATTATCAAGATGGCTCAGCTTTCTTGCCTGATGGTAAAGAGGCCACCGATAAAGAAATTTGGTATCTCCCTATGTTGCTTGAAGGGATAGAAGGGGCATCAACAACTGAATAGAAAATGACTGGGTAGACTTCATGTCGTTGAAGTTACTAAATATAACCAAACGTTTTGGAACGGTCTTGGCCAATAACGATATATCTGTCGAAATAGGTCAAGGCGAGATTCACGGGCTGCTTGGTGAAAATGGGGCTGGCAAGTCTACTTTGGTCAATATAATTTCAGGCTCTCTAATAGCCGACTCCGGAAAGGTGGAGTTGGATGGTGAGTATTTGGATCTATCTTCTCCCACAGATGCGATAGAGGCTGGAATAGGGATACTGCATCAAGAACCCCTGGTATTTCTACCATTTTCCATAATAGATAATTTTCTTGCCGGATTACCTAAATCGCGCGACTTTGATAGGGCGCTGGTTCGAGATGCCATACGCGAAATATCTCAAGAATACGGATTTGATCTAAACCCAGATGCTATTGCTTCAACTCTGACGATTGGAGAAAGGCAGCAATTGGAAATAGCTAGGTTGCTTTGGATGGGTGCTAGAGTGCTGATTCTAGATGAACCCACAACTGCTATTTCCGAGGAGCAACGGGAAAATTTGTTTGCCACTATAGGACGCCTTGCGGCTAGTGGTATGTCTGTTATTTTTGTCTCCCATAAGTTGGAGGAAATTCAATCAATTTGCAATCGAGTGACCGTTTTAAGAAAGGGAATGTTAGTAGATACTCTGACTGTGCCCTGCCCAGCCTCTGATTTGATTGATCTCATGTTTGGTGGGTACGAACAATCTATACCTCAAAGTAAAACTGTTTTAGGTGAAAATGTACTTGTCTTGGATGCCATCAGTGCAAAAGATGAAAATGGAAGTATAGAAAATGTAAGTTGTAGATTTTCTAAGGGTGAAATCATTGGATTGGCCGGTTTGGAAGGCGCTGGACAGCGTATTTTGTTACGGAGTATCTCTGGATTAACAAACCCATTCAGCGGAAGCATCAATTTCATTGGAGAGGACATAAGTCGTCATTCTTACAGTTGGTATATTGAAAACGGATTTCATTACCTGCCGGCTGATAGGGAAGGGGAAGGTTTAATTCAAGGGCTAACCATAACGGAACATTTTGCCTTAGCCGAAAACCATGGTGGCAAAACAATAAATTGGGGTAAATCAACTCAATTAGCTGAAGATAAATTACAGGAATATTCCATTCGGGGAACGGTGAACTCAAAGCCTGAAGATTTGTCAGGGGGAAACCAGCAAAGGCTTTTACTTGCTTTGATGCCAAATAATCTTTCAGTTTTGTCGATGGAACATCCGACTAGAGGGCTTGATATAGAATCCGCGGAATGGATTTGGAATGAGCTTTTGGATCGATCTAAAAGTGGGACCACCATAATATTTTCCTCTTCCGACATAGAAGAATTAATAACTTTTTCTGATCGTATATTGGTATGTTTCGCCGGTGGAATTATCGGAGATGTTTCGGCCAAAGTAACCACCCCGCATGACATAGGGTCCTTGATTGGCGGCATACTGATATGAAAATCTCTGGAGGCCCAATATATTCATATTCCATAGCTATATTGGTATCTATCGTTTTTGTTTCTTTCCTTTTAGCCTTGTTTGAGATCCCTATTTTTGAAACTTATAGACTTTTGCTCACGGGTTCTTTGGGCTCCATGACTAAGTTTGGTGACACGCTTATGGTTGGGGTGCCAGTAATCATTGCCTCTGCCTCATTGGTTATAACTTTCAAAGCTGGTCTTTGGAATATAGGGGTAGAAGGGCAAATAATAGCGGGTGCTGTGGCTGCTTCATTTATAGCTAGAGAATTGCAGTTGCCTTCAGGAATCTTGTTGCCTGTAATGATACTTGCAGGAGCTTTCGGGGGAGCTTTTTGGGGTCTTCTTGTTGGATTACTTAAAGTTAGAGGCGGAGTCAATGAAATTTTTGGTGGTCTAGGATTGAATTTTGTTGCGACAGGCCTTGTTGTTTATCTCATAATTGGTCCTTGGAGCCGTAAAGGAATAGCCTCTACCAGTGGGACAGAACCATTTCGCCAGGATGCATGGTTCCCTACAATTGAAGGCTTCAGATTGTCTCCCTTAGCGGTGGCTATATCATTACTGGTTGTATTCATAGTGATATTTGTTTTTAGCCGAACTCAATTCGGGCTAAAATTAAGGGCAATAGGGTTGAATCCAGATTCGAGTTACAGGTTTGGTATACCTACATCAAGGTATCTTCTGCTCGCGTTTATATTGGGTGGGGCAGTTGCAGGTTTAGCAGGGGTGACACAGGTTGCCTCGATACACCATCGTCTAGTTCCATCTATATCTGGGGGCTATGGATATTTGGGCATTCTTGTAGTCCTTTTAGCAGGATATAGACCTCTCTTGCTCGTACCAATAGCATTTTTCTTTTCTATGATCGCGATAGGTAGTATCCAATGGCAACTAAGGCTAGGACTGCATTCTTCTTTGGGAGGGGTTTTTCAGGGAACGTTGGTGCTTTCAGTAATTTTAATTAGTGCGATGAGACTTATCCGTCAAAGAAGAAAGAGATATTTTGTGGGGGAGGATTAAATGAATCCGGAAACCCTTGCTATCGTGATTAGCTATGCGACACCTCTAGTATTTGCCGTGATAGGGGAGACTATTACTGAAAAATCCGGGGTAGTGAATTTATCATTGGATGGAAGTATGCTGCTTTCTGCTATGACCGGGTTTGCAGTTTCCTTTTCGACAGGGAATGTTGTTCTAGGATTGATCGCAGGCGGTTTGATTTCTAGTAATTTAGCCCTTGTCGTTGCTTTTTCTTCTATCAGGCTGCGATTAAATCAAATCGCTGTTGGAATAGTATTGACCTTACTAGCCGCTAAGTTATCGGCCTTTTTAGGACAGGATTTTGTTAGAAAGCCGGGCCCTTCGGTCCAAGATTGGCACATTCCCGTGTTAGGCGATGTGCCTGTTATAGGCCCAGTATTCTTCCAACAAAATTTACTGGTGTATTTTAGCTATATTCTTATCGGGGTTTCTTTCTGGTTCATCTTTTATACAAGGCATGGATTAAATTTGCAGGCTGTTGGTGAACGACCTGCGGCGGCTTACGCGAGAGGTATTGATGTTAATAAGTTGAGGTATTTTTATACTGCACTGGGTGGATTTTTAGTAGGGTTGGGTGGAGCCGCTTTTTCTTTAGACGTAAAACTTGGTTGGTCAGATGGGCATATTGTCAATTTTGGCTGGATAGCACTGGCGATAGTTATTTTTGGCGGATGGCACCCCATTAGAGCAGCTCTAGGGTGTTATTTATTTGCCATATTGCAGTTGGTGGCACTCAAATTACAACCTGTTCTTCCTCAACTTTCTCAAGTCCTACCTATAATTCCATTTCCTTTAATGATTATGACGCTTCTATTTATAAATCATCGAAAAATTCGATATTTGGTTTTGAAAAACAGTGTTTTTGGAAGATTTGTAAATGCCAGAGCGCCTTCTGGATTGGGGGAATCATTTCGGAGACTGTAAATTTTGAGGGTTTTTACTAGTGTAGAGAACGACTTATTTAGGAGAATAAATTGGCTCGAAGTATGGATTCTGAATTGGATGGATTGGAAATATTGTATTCTAAGCAAGAAGTATTGTCGGCGGTTACTATTTTGGCCAAATCAATGGCCGAATATTACGATGGTATCAACACCGTAAATGTAGTACCAGTAATGACAGGCGGAATGCAGTTTGCGGCGGCACTTTTGTCAGAATTGGAGAAGATACGGCCAGGGAAATGGTTAGTTTCTCCGATATTCGCATCAGCGTACTCAAGTGATGAAGTTTTAGCGGAACCCACAATAGAATTTCCCCAAACTTTTGATAAGAGGGTTGACTTTAATGCTCCGACAGTCGTTGTGGATGACCTCTTGGACACCGGTACCACTATGGTGAGATTAATGAGAGATATTCAGTCGAAGGGAATGCAAAAGGTAGATTTGGCTGTTTTGATAGATCGAGAAAGAAGTCAGCCTAAAGATATAATCCCTCGTTTTTGTGGGTTTCAATTAAAGAGTGAACAGTGGTTGGTTGGATTTGGTATGGATA
>CAYPXS010000107.1:0-4945 GCA_964414725.1 uncultured Dehalococcoidia bacterium | reverse complement strand
ACGGAGTACGTATGAAAGTCACGGGTGTAAAAACTTATGTAATTGAAAATGAGCCTGGGGTTCGATCCGGAGGCGGAGGAAGTACTGAGGAATGGTACATAGGTGGGAAGTATTTTCTTATTTTAGAATTATCTACAGATGAAGGCATCGTCGGCATCGGTGAAAAACTTACTGGAAGTTCTTTTACGGGAAAAATGACATGGGAGTCATTCAAGTCGCAAATACAGTTAGTACATGAAACAGTTGAAGCTTTTGTGATAGGCCAAGACCCATTCAATATAGAAAAAATATACTACGACATGTACGCTGGGAGACACGACTACCGACTACCAAGCTTACATTTCGGAATGGTCATTTCTGGAATCGAGATGGCACTATGGGATATAGTCGGCAAAGCCAATAATCAGCCCATATACAATATGCTAGGTGGGAAGTGTTGGGACAAACTCAGGGCTTACGCCTACATGCCTCCAATCCCTGATGGGAAAGCCGAAAATGCAGGGGCAGTGGCCGAGCAATTACTTGAAGAAGGTAATACAGCCTGCAAGTTTGATCCGTTTCGTCCAATAACCGGTGTACCTAGAGATATAACTCTACCTGAAATAACTTACACAGAAAATATCTTCAAAAGCATAAGAGCGGCTGTAGGGAACGAACTTGAAGTTGGATTAGGTACGCATGGACAGCTAACTACCTACAGCGCGATACGGGTGGCAAAAGCTATAGAGCCGTACCAGCCGTTTTGGTTTGAAGAGCCAGTTTCACCCGAAAATATAGATGAAATGGCCAGAGTCGCAGCTCATACCAGTATTCCAATTGCCACTGGTGAAAGGCTAGCCACGATATTTCAATTTTCTGAGTTATTAAGAAAGCAGGCTGCACAGATTATTCAAATTGATATTGGCCAGGCTGGAGGTATATTAGTAGGCAAAAAGGTTGCAGCTCTGGCTGAAGCAAGCTATGCAGTGATTGCGCCCCACATGTATTGTGGTCCAGTTGCCGCAGCCGCAGCCATACAAGTCGCAACATGCTCTCCAAATTTCATGATAGCGGAAGCAAACCAAGGATCTTTACATAAGAAAATATTTAAGGAACCAATAGTTTTTGAAAATGGGCATATAGAAATCCCTACTGGGCCTGGGTTAGGTGTGGAATTCGATCCAAAGGTTCTAGAAAAGCATATAGTAGGCTAGAACATTGCTGGGGAATGATAGCAAGTAATCAAATTTATTCCCCAGCTAGTCCCAAAACACTAAGGTCTTTTTGAGTAATAAATTCTACCCAATCCAATCCTTGGCACTGGTCCAATAAGTTCCCGAAATTTTGACAATCTAGGGCTGCCCGCAATTTCCTTCTTTAGCTCTTCTAATGTAGGTAAATCTTCCAAAAAATGAGAAATTCTTATCTGTGTAGCCTCACCACTCATGTTCCTACTAAGGATCGTCCCCACCTTAAGATCTGTATCTTCAGCCCATTCACAAAGTAGCTCTTCTAATTCAGGTCCTTTGCCGGTAGCTGGCGTAATAAAAGTCCTTTGGACATACTTGGCATCAAAATTTGCAAACCTATTTTGTTGCGGTTGGTTGATCATTTGAGAAATCGATACATTAGAGGAAGAACACAGTGCACCTAGTTTACCCAAACGCTCAATATTGCTCTCATCTTCCCATAGAGACTCCAAAAACTCCTGAACATCTTGAATTGTTGGAAAACCGGCCACTGTTCCAATTACACCCATACTAGTCTGGGCTGGGCTTGGATGGGAAACAGTTGTAGTGATATTACCGGGTCGACCAGTCCTTTCTAAAGATTCTTTGGCTCCTTTCACGACATTTAAATATTGGTCTGGATGCGGAGTTCTCCAAGTGTTTATAAAATACGGCATACAATGCTCCTTTTAATTGTGAGGGCTTAGCTTAAGCCTAGTCTCGTAATGGATCGGATAGTAGTCTATACGAGATAATATGTACAATTTAATATTATTTTGGGATAACCCGGTATAGCATTCTCAACCTGTATTATTTTATTCTAGACTGATATATCGGTGGTCAAGACCATTACTGTCCAAATCCACAATTCTAATACCTGATGGATCATCATCCAGTGGGTAGCCGACAGGTCCCGAGGAGACATATTCGATACCGTTCAGGCTTTTGTAATTATTCCTATGAAGGTGACCAGAGAAAACTGCTGATACTTTGTACTGATCCAACAGATCTATAATTTGCCGTCTTCTTTGAGAAGGAATCGTAAAATAATTATCTGCCTCATTTGCAGTTTCAAGAAAAAGAGGGTGATGTAGAAATACTATTTTGTGAAGCGAACCATTGTCTGAAGCTTTGCTTAACTCCTTTTTTAAAAACTCGCTCAGAAACTCCCATTCCTCTGGTACGTTCGTAGGATCCGAACAAACTGAACTGTTGATAGCTATGAAGGAACAATTATTTTTTTGGAATGAATAGTTATCAGGTCCGAACAATTTCCTATACGATTCTAACGAGGCTGTAGTTGGTGAATTCCCCACATCGTGATTTCCTGCGACCCAGTAGATTGGAATGTCTTTATCTAATTGATCAGTTATTCTGAGCAATTCCGCTCTCTGCTCTAAAGAGTCAGCGTCATGAACCATATCTCCACACATAACGACAAAATCAGGTTTGTACTCATTCGCATATACAATAGCTTTGGTGAAGAGTTTTATTTCAGGCTCGAAGTGGTCAAATTCCTTTTCGACATATCGCAGATTCAGCCCTTCACGAGACCTAGATACCGCCTCTTCCTTAGTTAATTTGCTAATGGATGAAAACATTCCAAATTGAGGATCGGCCATTTGTATAAATTTTATTGCCATTTTCTGCCCCTGATTTAACTAATCCAATATTGACGATGCTATGTGTTCCAATGCTCTAGCTTCAATGGGAGGATTAAACAATCCGCTCCTAACATCCCTGAAATACCTTTCAAGAGGCCTTGATTTTTCTAGTCCTACACCTCCCACTATTCTGATAGCTAAATCAGTGATTTCTATGGCCGAGTCAATAGATTTCGTCTTTACAACTCCAATTTCAGTCAAAAGGTCTTCGTGATATTCAGGATAATTTTCCCAATCTTCGGCGAATGAAAATAGATTCCTTTTAGATGCAATAAGTTTCGATTCCAAACGCCCAATCTGTTCTCGAACATACGGTATCTTAGAAATAGTATCTGGTGCACCAGTGGGTTTTCTATTCTTAGCAAAGTCCAAGGCATAATTCCTTGCCGCATTTGCTACACCCAAATTTGCAGCGCTTGTCATAAGAGGAAACCATGCTGCACCACCTATAGGATCATTAGCGGGATATTTAGGATTAGATCGAAACAGAAAATCCTCGTTTCTTACTTTCACATTCTTAAAAATGATGTCATGAGAACCTGTAGATCGCATTGACATAGAATCCCAGGTCTCTTCTATGGAAATTCCTTCCGCAGACATGAGCTGCAAAACCCTTGCTATGTCACCACTTTCATCTTCAACCGCAGCAAACGTTATCGCATAGGTTAATTCCGGGGCCAAAGTGGACCAGGTTTTGCGTCCATCCAAATACCATCCCCCACTATTGTCAGGCGTTAAAGCAGTGGAGGGTCTGCCTCCCCCTTGCGGTGAACCCAAGTCCGGCTCTGATGCGATGTTGTTAAGCAAAACCCCTTGGGAGACAACTTCGCTGAATAGTCTTCGCCTTATTGGATCAGGCCATTTTTCAGCTATTGACTCAGTGCCGATCACCATATGATGCATTCCCACAGATAATGCCGTTGAACCATCTCCCGTGCCAATTTCAAATTGCGCCAGAAGAATATCAGTTAATCCATATCCTGGGCCTCCATAGTTTTCGGGGACAGCAGAGGCGAGGTATCCTATGTCACGCATAAAACCAAAGTGCTCATGCGGAAATGAACCATCACGATCATGTTGGGAAGAAGTCGAAGATATATACCTTGCTATTTTTTGTGATTTTTCTAAAAGTGTTTTTTGTTTTTCACTCTTGGGCCACATAACTAATTTTTATCCAAAATTGTTTCGGCAATACCTTCCAACTCATCAAAAATATCCTGCTGACTGACAGAACCTACCCCCACTAAAACTCTATTAACTCCTGCTTCTTCATAGCGAGAAATTAAGTGCTTGTCTGCTGGAAGACTATGCATGGTTATTTGAATAGTGTCAGGATCCCTTCCCTCAGAATCACAAAGTTCAAAAAGCTTCTGTTTTGCCTGAATAATTTCATCTGGAGAAAGCCTAATAGGAAGCCATCCATCTCCCCACTTAACAACTCTCTTTAATACGTTTTTTGCATTTCCACCCAATAGCACGGGCGGATGAGGAATTTGTGCCGGTTTTGGATTACAGATTATTGGCGGAAAGTCCACATATTTCCCATGGAACTCTGCCTCTTCCTTGGTCCAAATTTCCTTCATCGCCAAAACATACTCTCTTGCCTGTGTCCATCTATGGTCAAAATCAGCGCCCATTATCTCTGCTTCTTCCCTGAACCAACCAGTACCAATTCCGTACAGAAACCGCCCTCCAGAATAGAAATCCAGAGTCGCTATTAATTTGGCAAGATCTAAGGGATTGTGCTCCGTAATTAAATTAACCGCAGTCCCAAGACCCAAGTTTGTCGTTACTGCAGAAGCTCTGGAAAGTGCGATCAATGGGTTTACACCAAGATACATTTGTTTCGGAATAGATCCATCAGAACTACCAGCATAAATTGAATTATGATTTACAGGCATAACAGGATGTTCAGGTAGCCACACTGAATCAAATCCTAGAGACTCAATTTTTTGGGCGATCAGTCCAAAATCTCCCATCGAAGTTGTCGCACTCATACTTATGCCAATTTTCATGCTGCCTCCTATAAAAGCGAACCCATGGTATTACATCTTTCTATATAGTAAAGGAAAT
>CAYPXS010000106.1:0-5037 GCA_964414725.1 uncultured Dehalococcoidia bacterium | reverse complement strand
GAAATTGTTATTAACGTCACCGGCCCTTGGGCTAATACTTTAATTGGCCAAAATGATGTACCACTACCAATTACTCCGATTAGGGTACAAATGGTTCATCTAAGACGTCCTCCAAGCCTTGAGGGCCTAGAGCAAATTATTATTGATCACACTTGCGGAGCATATTACAGAACAGATGGTACACCTAACACTCTCGTAGGAGGAGAGGCTCCTGAAGACATGTCAGAAATAGTTAATCCCGATACATTTGGCTTGAATGCTGATCACGATTTTATTACCAGATTTTGGAACAGGGCCATAAATAGATTCCCTGATTTTGCTGATGCCACATGTAGAGGCGGCTACGGATCGCTATATGATATGACCCCAGATGGAAATCCCATCCTAGATGAATCTCCCAACATTTCTGGACTTTACAACGTTGCTGGGTTTAGCGGACATGGTTTTAAATTATCTCCTATAACGGGTGAAATGGTAGCTGACTTGGTTACAGGACAATCAAAAAGCCCACACGACCACAACTTCTTTAGATCTTCCAGATTCGAGGAGAACTCACTTATAACCCCGACGCGACCATACTCTGGAAGGGCACATCAATGAGTTTTGTTATAGACAGCCAATCGCACCATAGCTATAATTTTCTGCCACGGTGGTTGTAGTTGGGGACACTTTATCAGGCCGAGGTGGTGGAATTGGTAGACACGCAGCGTTGAGGGCGCTGTGGCCGAATAGGCTGTAGGAGTTCGAGTCTCCTCCTCGGCACCACTGAAGTATTTATAAGGCGACGTAGCCAAGCGGTCTAAGGCGGGGGTTTGCAAAACCTCTATTCGGCGGTTCGAATCCGCCCGTCGCCTCCAAAATATACAAAGTACACTACAGTTCGACATCAACATGAAGCCTGCTAATAGATTATTGGACCTCCCCCATGTCGCCATCGAAAAGCTCTGAATTAGTTTTATTGGGTACTGGAGGGGGCCCTAGAATATGGGCAGCCCGTTCTCAACCTGCAAGTGCCCTCATTGTTGATGGAGACGTCTACATTATTGATGCAGGAGATGGTGTCACCGCGCAGTTGGCAAAATCAAAAATAGATACGAATGCAATCAAAGCGATATTTATAACCCACAATCATTCTGACCACGTTGCTGATTATGGAACCTTACTTTTGCGAACCTGGCAAAGCGGTCACATCGGACCTATTAATTGTTTTGGACCTCCGCCACTCAAACATATGACCAACTCATATATCAACTATATGAGTTGGGACATCAATCTTAGAATCCGACATGAAGCTCGACCTGATTTTAAATCTATGCTGAATGTTAATGAGATAGGAGATAGCCTGTCCGTTTACCAGGATTCAAACGTGAAAGTTGATTGCTTAAAAGTGCCTCACGGAGAAGCTGACCCATCTTACGCATATCGTTTTCAAGTTGGCGAGAAAATAATAGTTTTTTCCGGAGACACTTCAAAAAGTGAAAATTTGATAGATTTTTCTTCACACGCAGACATACTTGTTCATGAAGTTCTAAACCTTGACGGTGTAGATGCAATTATCGAAAACACCTACCCTGGCAATGATGAATTTAGAGCACACATAATTGAAGGTCACACTACGATGTCAGAAGTGGGAGAGATTGCAAGTAGAGCGAATGTAAAAACTTTGGTATTAAATCATTTTGTCCCAACTGGATCGCCTGTTTTGGACAAAAAGGAAATCTGGCTAAACGGGGTCAAAGAAACTTTTAAAGGACCAATAATCGTTGGAACTGACTTACAAAAGATACCTTTGTGACTCAACTGTCTAAAAAATTTATCCGGTAGGAAAAAGAGGCTTAACATGTTTAGCCAAGAGATTCATTGTCCGAAATACAACCTTTTGATCCATTTCTCCTGTGTTAATTTTCATCATGAGGTTTTTTACACCAATTTTGTCCAATTCTGAAATCTGTTCTATTACATCCGTTGGTGTGCCAGCTATGAATGTATTATCAAAATCATCTTTTGATATTTCTCTTGGTTTGGATAGCCCTTTTGAACCATTCCCGGGATTGTATTTATCTCTTGCGGCCCTAAAAAATGTCTGTTCTCGCTCATAGCCTTCGAAGGCTATCTCCTCAGCTTCAGAAGTGGTTTCAGCCACTACAATGTTTTTGTTAACCCACACTTGATCAAGGATCACTGCTATTTCTTTTTTAGTAATTTCGGCTGATTCCAAAGCATTTGTAAATACTTCAAGTCTATCTTTTATTGAATTATTTTCTTGTGCTGCTATTAAAATGGGGCGCCCCTTTGAACCCATTTCAATTGTGGATTCTCTGCTTATGCAAGCCCGTAATAAAGGTGGATGTGGTTTCTGAAACGGCAAGGGCCTCAATTCAGGAAATGTGACATCCCAATATTTACCTTTATGCGCCACAGGTTTCCCACTCCATGCCTTCAAAATGATATCTTCCGATTCAGAAATACTGTCTGCAGCCTCAGACATCGGAACCCCAAACCCAATATATTCATATTCATTAAAAGCAGATCCTTTACCAGTACCTAACATCATTCTTCCTTTACTCAGATGGTCCAGTAATGACACCTGTGCTGCCAGCCGGACAGGATGATGCAAAGCCATTTCTACTACGGCAAATCCTATCGTTACATATTTTGTTCGCTGTGCTATTGCCGCGGCAAACACCACAGGGTCGGCATATGCAGTGGCTCCGTCAAAATGGTGTTCAGATAACCAAATTGCATCGAAGCCCAATGACTCCCACATTTCAATTTCAGTCAGAGTATCGTCTATGACATTTCCATCATTTTTCGAATTTTGTGAAATCGGAAAAACCCAAGAACCAAATCGCATGAATTAAACACCTCAGATAATTATTTCAACACTATGAAAATACAGGCTAAAGAACATTTCTTCAACAAAAAAACTATAAGCCCATAATTATAATGTACGAATGAAGTTTTATTATGGCTGGTACATAGTTATTGGCTCAGCCCTATGTCAATTCGTATGCATGGCTACCAGCCAAGTAACTGTCGGTGTGTTAATGACACCAGTTATAGAGGAACTAGGCTGGAAAGTTTGGCAATTTACATTTGGATTATCCATATCTTTGCTTGGGGGAGCTGTTTCAAGCGTTATTGTCGGAAAAATCATTGATTCTCGAGGCCCCAAGATTTTGGTTTTATTGGGCTCATTAACCAGTACTTTATGTTTTGTAGCTCTGGGTGCTCAATCAAATATATTTGCTTTTATCATTCTTTATTCAATAGGCGGCTTAATAGGCTGGAGTCTATTTGGACCAATGGTAGTAAACGTAACTTTAAGCAAATGGTTCATTGAGAAACGAGGATGGACTATATCCTTGGGTTCTATGGGAAGCTCATCAGCATTTGTAATCACGCCTTTTTTATTTACGTTAATAGTTGATAATTGGGGTTGGAGAAACGGATATTTTTTGCTGGCATTTTTGGTGGCCATTATAGTGATTCCAACATCTCTCTTGATGCGTAGACAACCGGAAGATTACGGGCTGATACCTGATGGGAAAAATAAAGAGTGTCAGACAAAGAAATACCATGAAAATATTCCCGAAATAAATTTAACTCGGGAACAAGCACTTAGGACTTATCCATTTTGGGCAATAACAATAGGATTCGCCTTAATTACAGGTGGTCTAATGGGCATTTTTGTGCATGGTCTACCATTCGCCGAGGAGTCTGGATTCTCCAGAAAAATTGGAGCTATAGCTCTTTCAGTAAACGGTATTGGAAATCTGTGTGCGAAACCCGCCTGGGGATACTTCTTGCAAAGAATCAACACTCTCAAAATAATTTTAGCCGCCTATTCTCTGACTTCTATAGCTGTGATGCTGATTCTTCTATCTGGGCAAGAAAATAATGGGAACCTATTGCTAATAGCATTTCTCCTATTTGGTATCGGATTCAGCGCCACCGTGCCACTTAATGAATTCATAACCGCTGAATATTTTGGAAGAGCTCATCTTGGTGCTATAAGAGGGGCCAGCTATCCTTTAACAACGATCGGAACCCTAATCGGGCCTATTCTGACGGGATATTGGTTCGACGTCTCAGCAACCTACGTTCCTGCATTTCTGTCCATAATCGTTGTCTTTATCGTTGCCATGGGAATAACTTCTTCGGCAAGAAAACCAGAAAAAATAATTAGTACGTAGAAAAACGCCCCTGTGAAGAAGGTACCGCGTATCTTTCAACCTCTTCATGTATCAATTCAGTACCTATGCCAGGTCTATCTGACGGCCAAAAAGATCCATCGTGGTAATCCATTGTGTGGGTGACTATCTTCGAAAAGGAATCAAACCAATCATGTATACATTCTTGTCTGTATAAATTTGGGGTTGCCATACAAACTTGAAAAGTTGCAGCTATTGCAATCGGACCCAAGGCGTCATGGGGGGTAAAGGGGACGTAATAAGATTCTGCCAGCGATGCTATTCTCCTAAGTTCACTTATACCACCTGTCCAAGCTATATCAGGCATGACAAAATCTGCTAGCCTACCCTGCAGCACTGGCACAAAATCGTATCTGGTAAAAAGCGATTCTCCTACGCTAATGGAGACGTTTGAATTCTCCCTAAACTCCTTCAGAGCATCGTAGCTCTCAGGTGGAACCGGTTCCTCAAACCATATTAATTTCATGCTTTCAAGTTCCCTTGCTGCAGCAATAGAACTGGCAACATCAAACCGTGCATGGGCGTCAACCATTATTTCAAAATCCCAGCCAACTTCCGAACGTAAAGCTCCTACCCATTCAACGGCGTAATTGATAGCTTTCGGGGTTAATTTTTCTACCAATGAGGCTGACCTAAAAGGTCCAGTTTCATTAACCATAGATAAAAAGGGGTCGGTTTTTATCGCCTGATGACTTTGCTGTTTGGTTTCTTTAGCCATTGTCACCATTTGTTCGATTGTAAATCCCTGTCTTGCGTCTTGCACATGAGTATAAATTGGAACATTGTTTCTTACAGGGCCGCCCAATAATTGATAGACCGGAAC
>CAYPXS010000105.1:0-5074 GCA_964414725.1 uncultured Dehalococcoidia bacterium | reverse complement strand
CTTCCGGTAGCATCCAAAGAGGCCTTAACAGCCGCTAGAACTTCTGGCCCTTTCCCTGGTAAAGGTGTTCTAATGAAATTTATAAAATACTGCATTAAATATATTCTCCGGTTTTAATATTGATCTAGTTAGCTACATAAACCATCCGTGCTGTATGCCTAACATAAGATTGCCTCAAATCTCGGACTTTTTGTACAGCGGATTTGAATTTGTCTCCAGTTATTACATCAGAATGCTTCTCAAAGCTAGCTAAACTGTCGTAGATAGCGGTCGCCCTCACAATGTCTTGGTTACCTACGTAAGGTACCGTGATTAAGGGTTTCATGTCATCACCAAAGAGATCTCTTATCTCCAAAAGTCCAGCTGCTAACTCTTGGGCCTTACCCGACTTGGCCTTAAAAATATTCCTAGCCATATACTTTGGCTTTGCTGGCATGTTCTCACCTGGAGCTAACACTCTTAGAATTTGAGCCTGTACATCGGTACAATGAGTGTCTATTGAATCCAAAATACTCATATCATTAACTACATTATCATTAACTTTTTCTATTTCATCGATTGAATCTAATACTCTTGCCCCAACTATTAAATGGCCTGAACCTGTGGAAGCGTTCACTGATATAGAAACGTTTCCTTGAGTTGATCCACTCTTAAATTGTTCAACTACAGCATCGAGAACTTTTTGTCCTAAACCAGGTTTGGCAACCCGCCTTGACTGCAATACATAATTCGGCATAAAAACCTCCGTTTTAATTGAATAGAGGCGGAGAATAACATCTAAGTTATTCTTACGCCAACTCGCATGTTTTATCCTTTATTCTAGTAAAACATAAAATTCTATTCCCTAAACCTGATTCTGCAATATTCTGGGAAGTGGATAAATGCCCGTATTGAAAAAACCACTGGATGGATTGAAACCGGAAAAGAATATCAAAAAACCAGTAGCTAACTTTCTTTGAAACGAACCAGATCCAAAAACCCGGTAGATTTAAGATCCCTTTCAGCAATATATCTCATATAGGTCCGCAAAAATGACTTAATCTCAGTCAGATTCTCCGAATACGAAGATGCTTCTCCTGTGCCAAGTGTTTTATTAAGTGACCTTTGGAAAAACCGAAGTATACTGAGGGTATAAACGGAAATCCTCCAGGCCTGCTCTGAACCATTAGTATCAACACAGGAAGGGCACAAGATGCCCCCAGCTACCGGATCGAACGTATGATCAGATCGATCAAGGGAGTTACGGCATTCGACACAATTCATAAACTCAGGTAGAAACCCTGAAACATGCAACAACCTGAATTCAAACCATGCGATCCAAAATTCACGATGTTCAGAATTATCCAAATTCGATAAAGTATCGACCAATATGTCGAATAATCGAGGATTTGGGGATTTATCTTCTCCAAAGGTGTCCACCAACTCGGCTAAATAGATACCTTCCGCAATAGCAGTCAAATCTTCTCTCAGGTTTTTGAAGGAATCGATCACTACACATTCATTAACATTGTCGAGACTCCTTCCACGGCTAATGGAAGTTTGGACATGATTAAGAATTTCTAGGCTGCCACCAAATTTACTGCCTGGGCGCCTAACTCCCCGGGCTACAGCCGCAACTTTCCCCGCGGATTGGGTATAGAAAGTAATAATACGATTAGTTTCACCAATCGGCATTTGCTTTAGAACAACTGCCTTGGTCCTGTAAACTCGATTACTTGTCATCGGTCTGCCCTACCCGATAGAGTCATTTAAAAGTTTTGGCGACCTTCTATAGCCCTACCCAATGTTGCTTCATCCGCATACTCCAAATCACCGCCAACAGGAAGACCTCTCGCGGGTCTTGTTATCTTAATACCCGATGGTTCGATTAGCCTGTGAATGAACATCGATGTGGCTTCCCCTTCCAAATTGGGATTGGTAGCCATTATGATTTCTGTCACCTCGCTATCTATTAGGCGTTGCAACAGAGGTTTTACTTTCAAATCGTCAGGGCCAATGCCATTAATCGGTGAGATAACTCCATGAAGGACATGGTATAGCCCATCATAGGTAGAAGTTTTTTCTAGAGCCATAACGTCCAGAGGTTGCTCGACTACGCATATCTTGGCTTGATCCCTCGTGGTATCTGAACAAATAGTACAGGGATCACTTTCGGTTATGTGGAAACATTTGGAACAAAGGGTTATCCGAGTTTTCACAGAAAGAATGGCAGATGCTAAATTCTCGGCTTGCTCTTCTGGCATTCTAATAAGGTGATAAGTCAGCCTTTGTGCTGACTTAGGCCCTACACCAGGAAGCCTACTAAACTCTTCTATAAGTCTCTGAACAGGGGGAACCCCACTCGAATATTCCATGCCCAAACTAGGTTAACCCCGGTATATTCAGGCCTCCGGTTACAGCACCCATTTTAGAAGAAGCTAATTCTTGGGCTTTCTCAATACCTCCATTTACTGCAGACAAAACGAGGTCTTGAAGGATTTCAACATCCTCGGGATCTACAGCATCAGGATCTATTACTATCGACTCTACAGTCATTTTCCCCGACACAACAACTTTCACCGCTCCTCCACCAGAAGAAAACTCTACCTTTGCAGCCTCTATTTCCTGTTGAACTTGTAACATCTGCTTTTGCAGTTGCTGAGCCTGTTTCATCATATTCCGGTTCATTATTATCCCTTACTCCTTTCTTCTACTATTCTTGCTCCAAGCGCTTGTGCGGCCCGAACCAAATGGCTTTGTTGTGAAGCTGGTCCTGGTACCGACTTCAATTCACCGTTAGCTAATTCGACACTAATTTTATACTTTTTACCAAGGACTTTTTCTACGACGCTTTCAAACTGACCCTTTACCAAGGGATCTTCAATCTCACTGTTGATTCTATCCAAGTGGGAACTATGTAGGAATGTTAGGACCAAGGTATCTTCCCTAAGTTCACGTTCCTTACAACCTCGAAGTAACGCTCCGAGGTTGAATCTTTTCCCGGTTTGTCTCAAGGAACGCAATAATTCGTTCCAATTTTCATCAATTGTCTCTCCTACAACTGGGACTGGCGGTACAGAAACAGCATCGTCCGTGTCTCTAGCCTGTATCTGACCACTCGGTTCTTCTAATGCTTTTGATGCAATCACAGGTTCAGAAATTGGTTTGGTATAAACAGGTTCAGTTGTAGCAGGAGTCAGGGGCCTTTCAATAGGCGGATCAGGCGCAACTACATTGGAAAAAGCTTTCGGCTGAGCCAACGGCGGGGGAGAAGTCACTGCCCTTGAAGGATTTACCATATTTGAGGTACTACTGTTTTCTTGAGGGCCTAAAATCGATTCGATTACAGCAATTTCAAGAGATAATGCAGGGTTTAAAAGATCTTTGAAATCGACACCTGCCATGATTTTCGCTATATATATCAATCTTTCCATATTGAATTTATCAGCAATCTCAATCAACCGTTCTTTCAAAGAATCTCCAAATTCTGAGCCATCACTAGCTTGAGATTTCAGTAAAATCATCACACGTGTTATTTCCATAAGACTGGAATGAATCTGAGAAGGTTCTAAACCGTCATCAACCAAATTCCCAAGCCTGATCAAACTATCCTTAATATCATTATCTCCAATAGCTTCTAATAAATCAGCCGGCAGTGATTCATCAGTAAGATTAAGTAAGTTCCTTACAGCCTCTTCTGTCACAGGTTGTTCTATTGAAACCATTACTTGCTCTAGAATATTTTCTGCATCGCGCAGGCTCCCAGTAGATTTACGAGCTATCAAAGTCAAAGCCTCGTCCTCTATATCTATTTCTTCTTCCAGTCCAAGCTTTTTTAACTTACCTACCACATCAGCTGATGGAACACGGCGAAAATCAAATCGTTGGCACCGTGAAATTATGGTTAGCGGAACTTTATGCACGTCGGTAGTAGCTAAAATTAGGATTGCATGAGGAGGAGGTTCTTCCAAAGTTTTCAGCAAGGCATTAAAAGCTTCTTGGGTGAGCATGTGAACTTCGTCGATAATATAGACTTTAAACTTGGCTTCATTGGGGCTGTAATGTATCTTCTCAGTCAAATCTCGAACGTCGGCTATTCGTCTATTACTGGCTGCATCAATCTCGATTAGATCAATGGCCCTTCCCTGATTTACCGCTAAGCACATATGACAAGTGTCGTCTGGTTCACCATCAATTGGAGACAAACAATTTACTGCCTTGGCTAAGATTCTGGCGGTACTGGTTTTACCTGTCCCTCTAGGGCCGCAAAACATATAGGCATGGGACACTCTGTCCCTTAGGACAGCCTGCCTGAGAGTTTGCGCTACATGGTCTTGCCCAACCAAATCAGATAAGGTTCCAGGTCTCCATTTTCTGTAGAGTGCCTCAGCCATTGATAATTTTCACCCAGCGATAATATCTTTTTCTAAGGATTCCATTTCTTTTCTATCTTCACTCTCGACATGATCGTAACCCAATAAATGCAAAAACCCGTGAACCACAAGAAATTTCAACTCCTGTGACATTTCTACATCATTCTCAAGGGCTTGTCTCTCAACCTGCGGCAAAGATATGACAATCTCGCCAATCTGATCAGCAAAACCGGAAGGAATTATAAATTCTTCTGATGAAAGGCCAACCCGTCCATCATCTTCACTGCCATAATACTCTCCTTCGTGATCATTTGAGAAGGATAGAACATCTGTTACCTCATCAAGGCCTCGATACTTTCGGTTTAAGTCCCTCAGGTTTTCATCATTGGTAATAAAAATACTGGCCTCACCAGTAT
Organism: uncultured Dehalococcoidia bacterium; assembly: GCA_964414725.1. Lineage (GTDB taxonomy): Bacteria > Chloroflexota > Dehalococcoidia > Lucifugimonadales > UBA826 > UBA11996. The sequence continues at coordinate 306 of CAYPXS010000105.1, read as the reverse complement.
GAATATTGCATTTTTTTAAGGTGTGTTTTCCTATTTCAATTAACACTGGAATTAGAGGTTGAATCTCGAAACCGTCATCACTGTAACAGTTCAACACGATAGAATCTTCCAAAAACGTCACACCTTCAATGAACCTAATTTAGCCATGTTCAAATGGCAATACAAAAAGGCTGAGCCAGTAAGCCTAGCAGATAGCTACTACTGATCCGTACTGATTAGATCGGACCAGATATGTCGATCCTCCGTGCATGAATTCAACTTCGAACCCTGGTACAGAAGCAGTATCTTCATCAGAAGCATCTGAGC
>CAYPXS010000104.1:2721-5095 GCA_964414725.1 uncultured Dehalococcoidia bacterium | reverse complement strand
TGGTTCTCTAGCTTCAATGTCTTCTGGTACGGGAAGAAACCTTCAGAGCAGGCCGTTTTGGAATTGCTAGTTAAGGGACCATACCTGTACTTGTTTATCACGATATTCATCTTGGTGTTCATTTTGCCGTGGTTTACTATGATATGGAATCCGGTTAGGAGGAGCGTTTGGGGGCCTCCAATTTTAGCTATATCAGTCCTTATAGGTACTCTCTTGGACAGGATAAGGCTATATGTCGGGGCTTGGGACGTGGCTGGAAAAAGCGAAATGATGGAAGACATGATGAAAATGAAAATGTCCGAAGTTCCTACAGCTATACCTACACCTCATGTAGCTGATATTTTTGTGATAATCGGGTTTATAGGCGGATCAATCCTAACTTTCATGCTGGCAACTAGATTGATTCCAGCGGTCAACATATGGGAACAAAAGGAAATGCTGCTATATAAGGCGGAAGTCCAATTCCATAGAACCAAAGTCATGGTGATGGGTAAGCCAAGATAAAGATGGGAATATTCATATACTTAAATTTTAATTTAGATGGAAATATATAAATGCAGGAACATACACAACTAAGCCACAAACAGATCAATGAAGATCTGCTGAAGGATGTATTGACCGTACCTAAATGGTGGTTGCCGGCCGTTGCATTTTTAGGGCTGGTTGTGCTGACTGGACTCTGCGCGTTTTTCTTCATGGTTTACCACGGTCTTGGAGTGACAGGTCTAAACAGGCCTGTTATGTGGGGATTCTTCATAGCAAATTTCGTTTTTTGGATTGGTATTAGCCACGCTGGAATTATGATTTCGGCGATTTTGAGGTTGACGCAGGCTGAATGGCGACGTCCTATTACTAGGGCGGCTGAAGTTATGACTGTATTTTCGTTGATAGCAGCCTTACATACACCGCTAATGCACGTGGGTCGACCGTGGCGCGTTCTGTATTGGATTTTTCCTTATGATTTCAGTCGTGGTATTTGGCCTAATATCAGGTCCCCTTTCGTATGGGACCCAAGTGCTGTTGGTACCTATTTAATTGCAAGTACATTGTTTGTATTTATATGTTTGCTACCGGATATAGCGATACTGCGTGACAGGGCAAAGAAGCCCATAGTCAAGAAAATCTACGCCCAAATGGCCTTGGGGTTCCGAGGAACACCCAGACAATGGAAACTGCAGATTGTAGCTGGTATTTTGCTTTCTGCACTTGTCTTACCTGTATTTGTTTCAGTTCACTCAATAGTTTCTTGGGACTTTGCTGTGTTGATTGGAGTTGAAGGATGGCATTCGACCATCTTTGCTCCATACTTCATTATTGGGGCAATTCACTCAGGAGTGTCAGCAGTAGCTATGTTGATGGCACTATCGGTATGGCTATACGGATTGGATAAATATATAAAACCAGACCATTTTGATGCCATTGCCCGACTTTTGATAGTCGTTGCTACAACCTGGTTTTTCTTCTTCTTCTTGGAATGGGTATATGCCTTATACACATTGGACAGCCCAGATATTGCTTTAAGAGAACTACAGGCTTTGCAATGGCCCTATGGGCCCCTATTTGCCATATTTGTTATCACTTCATTTGTGATACCTGTTCCATTGTGGCTGTTTAAAAGGGTTAGAAGAAGCGCTGCATTGATGTTCTGGACTACCATACTTGTCAATATAGGTATGTGGCTTGAGCGATTTTTGATTGTGATTCCAGGACTTTTGAGAAGAACCCATATGACCTTCGATTGGGGTACTTATCATCCATCAATCATTGAGATATTGATCGTTGTTGAAACTTTTGCTTTTGTTTGTTTAGGAATGCTGTTGTTTGCAAAAGTTCTACCTTTGATCCCGTTATTTGATATTAAGGAAGGGATGGTTAATCGCCGTCTTATAAAGGTGGGCAGGCGAGTGGTCCCTGCGACAATTCGTGAAGGTCTTCCCCACCATTACTACGAAAAGAAACATTAAAGGCAGTTTTAGAGAGTATTTGTTATGGCAAAAAGAAGTGTATTAGGTCTATATACTGAAGAGGATTCCGCTGCTGATGCTTTGGATAATCTTAGAGAGGCCGGATTCGAAGAAGGAGAGTATGAAATACTCACTGGAGTTCCCTACCCTGAAGGTACCTTTGGGGAAGCAGAGCCAGAACATAATCTATATAGGTGGCCGTTAATAGGCGCTATTTGTGGCTTCACTATAGCATTGCTTATTACGGCTGGTACTGAATTGGCATATCCATTGATAACCGGAGGTAAGCCAATATTATCTATCCCGGCCATGGCCATTATTATGTATGAAGGATCTATGCTTGGTGCCATAATATTTACTATCATCGGGATTATTTTCGAATCACGTCTTCCGAGAATATTTATGGGAGC
>CAYPXS010000104.1:0-2621 GCA_964414725.1 uncultured Dehalococcoidia bacterium | reverse complement strand
TGAGCGATGGAGAAATCTTCGGATACATCACTTGGGGCGGTAGGCCAGGGTTGGCAGCGGCAGCAAGAGGAAAAGAATCTACAGCTATTATGCCTCAATTTGGATATCTATTAAACGAAGAGCAAAGATGGCATTTGGTTCAATATATAAGAGACCAAAGTAGATAAACTCCTGTACCAATTTAAAAAGTTAAGTTAGTTATATCGTGGTAGCCTGTTTCCTTCAGTAGCCTCACCGACCACTGTAGCTATGGCAAAATCATTCGAGTGAGATAGAGAAATAGATATATCTGAAAGGTCCATTTTTGAAGCCCTTGTTTGGGCTCTACCGTGAAGTTGGATATAGGGTGGGCCACCTCTCTCCCTCTTTATCTCTATATCCTTCCATCCAACACCTCTTACCCCAGTGCCCAGTGCTTTCATAACCGCTTCTTTCGCCGCAAACCTTGAAGCCAATTGGGGTGCCCTTCCTCTGCAGTATTTTTGTTCATCCTGGGTATAGATGCGATTCAAAAATCGAGAGCCATATTTGTCTAGGACCTTTCCAATTCGTGCTATCTCGATTATGTCTGTTCCCGTGATAAGCATAGCTACTATTTCCTGAGCACTAATTAAGGTTGTTCGATTCCGTATGGGTATAATAGTGTATTCATTAATTTCATGACTACTTGAGCTTATATTTATGACATACAAACTTATCGATGGAAAAGCCATATCTGACTCCATAAAAATTGAAATCAAAGAGTCAGTTAGTGTATTAACTAAAGAACATTCTATAAAGCCGGGTTTGACTGTGATACTTGTTGGAGATGATCCTGCTTCCAAAGTATATGTACGCAACAAAAAAAGTTCCGCTATGGATGCAGGTATGTGTAGCACGATCGTTAATTTACCTGGATCTACTACCAAGAGAGAGTTACTCTCAGAGATTGAAACCTTGAACCGTGATGATAGCTGCCATGGAATACTTGTTCAGTTACCATTGCCCGCTCACTTAGTTGAGAATGATATTCTTGTATCAATAGACCCTGACAAGGATGTGGATGGCCTTCATCCTAAAAATGTGGGACTTTTGTCAATGGGTTCCCCTCGATTTGTACCGGCTACTCCCTCCGGTATAAAGGAAATGCTTCTGAGATCGAATAATGACCCGAAGGGTAAACATGTTGTTATATTGGGAAGAAGTAATATAGTTGGAAAACCACTGTCCAATTTACTTTCTTTGAAAAACCGAGGTGGTGATGCCACAGTAACACTGTGCCATAGTATGACTAATAACTTGGAAGAAATTACACGGGCAGCAGATGTTTTAGTGGCAGCTATTGGAATACCACACTTTGTTACACAGGAAATGGTTTCTGACGGTGTTGTAGCTATAGATGTAGGTGTGAATCGCGTTCGAGACAATAGTCGTCCTCGTGGGTATCGGTTGACTGGTGATATTGCTTTTGACGAAGTATCTAAAAAAGCGTCTGCGATTACACCTGTTCCCGGAGGGGTTGGTCCTATGACCATAGCTATGTTATTGCAAAATACTTTGAATGCCGCCTATAGGAGCATATGAAAATTTATTTTATTTCCCAACAGCTTAAAAGGCTGGGTTATAATTTATTGGTTTCATATGATAGACATAACAGATACTAAGAAATTTTCATCTTGAGAATTGAGATTTTCGGAAATATATATATTTCATGACCACACAAAAAAGAGATTATTACGAAGTCCTTGGGGTTCCGCGTAGCTCAAATGACGATGATTTGAAAAAGGCGTTTAGAAAATTAGCTTTTAAATATCATCCCGACAGAAACAAAGAGGCTGGAGCGGAAGATAAATTCAAGGAAATTAACGAAGCCTATCAGGTTCTATCGGACAAAGAAAAAAGAGCACAATATGATAGGTTTGGCCACGCAGGGTTAGGGTCAGCCTCAGGTGGAAATGGTGGGTTCTCAGGATTTGGAGACGTATCGGGGTTCGGAGATATTTTCGACTCCTTTTTTGGCGGTTCAGGGTTTGGGAGATCGTCCAACTCGAGAAGTTCAGCAAGGAGAGGCTCAGATCTCCAGTACACGATGTCTGTTGAATTTGAGGAAGCTATATTTGGGGCCGAAAAGGAATTTCAAATTCATCGCACAGAATCTTGTAGCAGATGTAGAGGTTCCAAAAGTGAACCAGGTAGTTCAATAGCTACCTGTGGGACTTGCCAAGGCTCTGGTCAGGTGAGAAAAGCTCAACAGAGTGTGTTTGGTCAGTTTGTTCAGGTTGGTGATTGCAGTAAATGCAGAGGTTCGGGAAAGATTGTTTCCGATCCTTGTTCATCTTGTAATGGTCAAGGTAGAGAAAGAAAAAACAGAAAACTTGCTATTACTATACCTGCTGGTATAGAAGAGGATACTCAGGTTAGGTTGACAGGAGAGGGAGAGCACGGAATTAATGGAGGACCTCCCGGCGATTTATATGTTGCCTTCAAGATTAATGATCATGAATATTTTGTAAGAGATGGCATAAATATCAAATATAGGTTGGCATTAAATATAGCTCAAGCTTCTCTGGGTACAAAGATCGAAGTGCCTACTCTAGATGGAGCACACGAAATCGAAATTCCTCCAGGAACACAAACCGGCC
>CAYPXS010000103.1:0-5232 GCA_964414725.1 uncultured Dehalococcoidia bacterium | reverse complement strand
ACTTCTTTCAAGATGGTCCAGAAAGCTATTGAGACAGGTTATATGCAACTGAAAGAGTACGATGGCTAAATTTAAATTATATCCATCTATATTGTCAGCCGACTTTGCCCAGTTAGATAAACAAATAAGAGAGTCGGAAAAATGTGGCGCTGACGGCATCCACATTGATGTAATGGACGGTCAATTTGTACCTCCAATCACTTTTGGAGCCCCTGTGGTAAGAGCAGTACGGAAACTAACTGATTTACCCATTGATATCCATATGATGACAATTAACCCAGAAAAACATTTTGATGAACTAAAAGACGCAGGAGCCGATTCGATTACAATACATCACGAAGCTTGTCTCGATATAAGAGCCACTTTGGAAGAATTGAGCAAATATAGTGTTCAGAAATCTGTGGCAATAAACCCTGCCACCCCAATTGAATCAATATCAAATGTTATGACGGTAGTAGACCAAATTTTGATAATGTCTGTGGTGCCCGGAGCTGGCGGGCAATCCTTCATCCCGGAAAGTCTTAAAAAAATCTCAACCTTATCCAGTCAGATTAAGTCTCAAGGTCTTTCTATATCAATCCAAGTTGATGGCGGAATAAATTCAAATACAATAGCTGATGCTGTTGAAAGTGGCGCAAACATTTTGGTGGCAGGAAGTGCTGTCTTTAACCATTCTTTTTCAATATGTGACGGCCTGTCAAAGTTGAGGAATATTAATTAGTGAATGTCCTAGGAATTGAAACATCTTGCGATGACACAGCCGCAGCAGTCATAACAGACGGTAGAATAATTAGATCAAATGTAGTAGCTTCCCAGTCTGACATGCATGAAAAGTATGGCGGCATTATTCCTGAAATTGCATCTAGAGAACACTTCACATCTCTTATACCGGTAGTAAATGAAGCTCTTGAACAAGCTTCGATGACATACAAAGAAATTGATGCAATAGCGGTTACAAATGGACCAGGTTTAGCCGGTTCTCTCCTTATAGGGGTTAATTCAGCCAAAGGATTATCAATGTCTTGGGAAAAACCTTTGATCGGTATAAACCATTTGGAAGGACATATATATTCTGCATGGCTTGAAGATTTGGAACCGGATGACCAAGCGGGTTTTCCCATAGTCTGTCTGATAGCTTCAGGAGGCCATACAGACCTTATTTTGATGAAAAACCATCTGGAATACAACCTGATTGGCAAGACCAGAGATGACGCTGCTGGAGAAGCCTTTGACAAAGCTGCACGAGTTCTAGGATTAGGTTTCCCCGGCGGCCCTGAAATACAAAAGATGTCGGAAGGAGCCAAAGAGGAAATCCTCCCTCTTCCTAGACCAGAGATAAAACAATCTCTAGATTTCAGCTTCAGTGGACTTAAGACCGCATTGGTTAGAAGGGCTGAATCCGAAGGGTTTTACCCTGTCCTTGATAAAAATGGCCCCAGCCATTACCAAACAACTGAATACTCTTTTGCCTTCCAGGAAGCAATCGTAGACTGTCTTATACGAAACACTAAAAAAGCCGTTTCAGAAAATAACGCCAAGGCTGTCATTTTAGGTGGTGGAGTCGCAGCAAACAGCCGCTTAAGAAAAAGAATGAACGAGGTTATGGATGTCCCAGTTTTTGTTCCTAGGCCGGGATTATGCACTGACAATGGAGCTATGATAGGCGCGGCTGCATTCTTCAATTTACAAAACGGATTACCATCCGAATTAGACATGGATGCAGTTCCCAATTTACGAATTGGACTTACCTAGGAATAAAGATACGTTCTCTATTGAGTCCGGGATAACCATTGGTATCTAGATGCCCCAGTAAATCATCCATCAATTGCCCAACCTGATGATCCGATAATTTTTTTGCCAGTGGAAATTTGGTTGACATGGCATTAGATTGAATTACGAGACATGATTGATTAGCCTGCGAATAATGATCAAACAATAGAAACGAACCCATCAAAGTAAATAGAGCAAGCGCGATTGTTTTCATTAGAAAGCTATCCAAGCTAGCCATTGCAATAAAAATCAAAACAACCAGCATAGTAAGCCACAAAAATGTAAATTTGGATTGCCTTTCCATTGATTCAACATAAATAGACTCGACAGACTCGTACCGAATAAAGCCTTCTCTTTTCCCATCTTTTCCGGTGATTCGATATGAGATACCGTTTTCCGATGGATAAATCTGATGGTTTTCCCGTCCAGGCTGTCTAAACGCTTGCATATCTTAAGGAGATCCTCTATCTGGTATATTAATGAATATATTTCTAAAGGTATTATAAATGGAAAGACCTGGTTCAAGGCCTATCGGCCAACATTTTCTAGCACTAGATACTCCTGCTTTGGTTGTTAACAAAGCTCCTTTGAGAACGAACATAGAGAACATGACGGCAGATCTTGGGAAAGTCGGTATCAATTTAATTCCAAATGTAGGTACCCATGGTACATATGCAATTGCCCGCACTCAGACCAATTACAATGCCCAATCTCCAATATTTGTTGATACTTTCCAGCAAGCGGACTGTTTTTTTCAGGCTGGATTTGAAAACATAGTTATTCAAGCACCGCCCGTTGGTTTAAAAAAAATAAACTCCTTAATACACTTGGAAAACTCCGGAACACTGACTTTATCAATTTCAAATGTTGCTCACTTAGACGGTTTAATCAAAGCCCCTGAAAATCGTATTTCTGTATTGCTGAAAATTCCCAATGCATCAGACTCTGTCGGATTCAAAACAAAGGAACAGTTGATTACAGTGATCGAAAAGTTAGCAACCCTTCCACATATACGTTTCCAAGGCTTGATAACCAATGCCCATTCAATGCACGCTATGGAACAGGCCTGTGTATCACTATTGTCCGCTGCCGAATATTTTGACAGTAATTCAATCTCGTGCGCTCAATTACTACTTAATGCTTCCAACCTGATATTTGAAACAGAATATAACGATATTCCAAAAGGAATAACGGGCTTGATATCTGGGACTTATCCCTTCACTTCAAAAACGCAAGACTCAGTTTGCTCAGTAATTAGCACTGTGATGAGCACTCCAGAGCCTGGAAGAGCCTATGTCGATTGTGGGCAAAAAGCCATAAGTATCGATCAAGGGGTTCCCTCAGTCATCAATTATCCAAATGTAAAGATCGAGAAAATGAGTGCTGAACACGGATATGTCGTATTTGATAGTAGCAATTTAGATTTGCAAATAGGTGACAAAATTTTGTTGTCCCCGGCTAGCTATTCAGATACTTTCAACCTATACGATTTCGTCAACATAATCGAAGATGAAAAACTACAGTCGATAATATCGACTAACTCACGTGGTGCCTTTAAATAAATTCAGGAAAACTTTATGAAATTCAACCAACCTAACACAGGTACCTCCATAGCTGACATTGAAACTCCGAGTCTCATAATAGATCTAGAAGCAATGGAATCTAATTTCTCAGTAATTGCCGAAACCTATGCAGATAGCACATGCAAAATGCGACAACACGCCAAAAATATTAAATGCCCAGATATTTTGTGGCGGCAAATTGAAATAGGGGGGACTCTAAACGGGGTTTGTGCAGCAAAAGTTTCTGAAGCAGAAGTTATGGTCGAGGGTGGTATCAGGGATGTATTGGTAACAAGTGAAATCGTTGGTGAGAATAAGCAAAAAAGACTGGCCTACTTGGCAAAGAGAGCCAACATAAAAGTATGCATCGACAACAAAGAGAATTTAATAGCTTTGTCTTCAGTCAGCACTTCCATTGGATCTAAAATCGGGGTTTTGATAGAGGTTGACACCTCTATGGGACGGGCAGGCGTCAGGACACCTGAAGAAGGATTAGAATTGGCGAAATTAGCTGACTCGTTAGAATCTATAGAATTTTTAGGTGTAATGAGTCATCAAACAGTTGAAGGATTTGCTGATAAGGAAACCAGATTCCTAGAAGGCAAAAAGTACATAGACAGGTGCTTAGAAGTCGGAAGAGTCATTGAAGATTCAGGTATTGAAGTACAAATTGTTTCCTCAGGAGAGACATTTTCCTACGATGTGGCCCCGAAAATAGAGGGGGTAACCGAGGTGGAAGGGGGGACATATGCTCTTATGAGTGGCCCGACTGCCTATATGGAAGAATTTTCTCTTGCTGGGAAAGTATTGACCACAATCACAGATGTTGATGAGTCACAGATCGTAATAGATGCCGGTATAAAATGCCTGGGCGGCCCACTGGGAGTTAAACCTGGAATTGAGGGCCATCAGGATTTAACTTTCAACGAAATATATGATTCCTACAGTCTTTTAAGTCGAAAAGGGAAAGCCGAATATAAAATTGGCGATACCCTGTTAATTGAAACTTCTCAGCAGGATATATTGGTAAATAGATGGGACCATTTTATTGGAGTGAGAGATGGGGTCGTGGAAGTGATTTATGAGATAAGCGCCAGAGGCTGCCATCATTAATATGGTTTAACGATGTCAATTTCAAAATGGTTCTTTGCCGAATGGTACGATTTATTAAATTCAGTTGTAGAATCTAAAGTTATCCCTTACCGACTGCTAACTGCTGGTAAAAGCCTGGGAGACACCTTAGAAATAGGAAGTGGCACCGGAGCAAATTTACCTTATTACGTAGACTCCAAGTCATTGACCATGCTGGAACCTGACATCCATATGACCAAAAAACTTATAACTCGCGTTAAGTCTTCTGGAAAAGATGTACAAATAGTGACGTCCTTTGGAGAAAATTTACCTTTCGAGGACAATTCTTTCGACTCTGTCGTGACCACCCTAGTCTTATGCATGGTAAAAGATGTCGAAAAAGTGGTTTCTGAAATTCACAGAGTCTTAAAGCCAGGCGGTAAATTTTTCTTTTACGAGCACACAGTCGCTGAAACTCTCCCTGGTCGATTGCTTCAGAATTTGTTGGATCCGATGTGGATATTAGCGACTACAGGATGCCATTTAAAAAGAGATATATTAGGAATTATAAAAGCGACACCTTATACCAAGATAGACCATCAAGCCTTCAACTTAAATGTGGGAATCCCAATTACTATCCCCAACATCGTGGGCTCCGCTTATAAATGAGAATAGACAGCCGAAATATCAATACATATCGTGACTGTAGAGGAATTCCTTTAACAAAAATTCCTGACGAAATTGGTGTTTCAGCTTCTGCAGTAATCTTTAACAGCTTTGGACATGTACTACTACAAAAAAGAGCAGACATAGGATGGTGGGGACTCCC
>CAYPXS010000102.1:0-5264 GCA_964414725.1 uncultured Dehalococcoidia bacterium | reverse complement strand
AACTCCCTTTTTTACCGTAGTCATTTACATACCACCCACTACCTTTAAATACTATGGGGACCGCTGAAAATTGGCGCGTAGCAATATTGTCACAGCTATTGCAAGGCTGCTCTACGGAATCGCTAAATCTAAGCCTAAGTTCAAATTCCGCGCCGCATTGATCACATTTATAATCGTAGGTTGGCAATCTAAACACCGTCCAAATATCGTTGTTACACTCAAACAATTAATCTAGCATCGGGCATATGCCGTGTCAAACGGCCAATAGGAAAAAACTGAAAAATGATATCCGCCAACAGTTTCTACGGTCCCGTCATCCAAGCTTCTGAAATCTCATCGATTGAAATATCCAACAATCCATCGACGTAAAATTGTTCACCTCCAGTCATCCCCAAATTTAACACTTCGACGTCAGCATCTGAACACAAGCCGAAAACTTCATTAATATCATCTTGTTGGACGGAAATTATTATCCTAGATTGCTGTTCCCCAAAAAGCTGAACGTCCCACCTAGTTCCTAATCCGAACGCGCCAACAAATCCGATAGCACCTGTAATACATGATTCTGCTAAAGCAATGGCTAAGCCACCCTCAGAACAATCATGAGCTGATTTAACCAAATCATGTTTTATAAGATTCCTACATAAGGCCTGGACAGCAATTTCTTTATCCAAATCTATCGATGGCTGGCCAACAACCAAATCATGAAAGACTTCCAGATATTCACTCCCGCTAAGATATTTGGCATCATTCACAACTTCTGAGCATCCCAGTAATAACACTACATCGCCATCATCCTTGAAACTTATATCAACATGTCTATCAACATCTTCCGTCAAACCAACAGCCCCCACGACCGGAGTAGGAAAAATAGGTCTATCCTGTGTCTCATTATATAAACTTACATTTCCACTAATTACCGGACTAGAAAAAGCTTTACTCGCTTCCGCCATACCTTTAACACAGTTTTCAAGTTGAAAATAGACTTCTGGTTTTTCGGGGTTACCAAAATTCAGACAATTTGTTAGTGCAATCGGTTCACATCCTGTACAAGAAATATTTCGACATGCTTCCGCAACAGCTATCTGACCACCTACGTATGGATCTAAAAATGCGAGGCGGCCATTACCATCCGTAGATGCAGCAATTCCTTTGTCGGTTCCTTTTATTCTAATCAAGGCCCCATCTGACCCAGGGGAAATAACGGTATTGGTCTGCACTTGATGATCGTATCTTTGATAGACAGATTCTTTACAAGCTATATTGGAAGAAGAGAGCAGCTTTAGCAAAGCCAAATTCGGAGAAATACTTGGAAGTTCTATCGAATCTAAATCATAATTCCGCAGCTCTTCCAGATGCGGGGAAACGATTGAGTCAATCACATATTGAGGAGGGTCGGTCAGTAATTCTACTGGTAAATCTGCCAATACTTCTCCATCGCTAATAATCTGTGCTTTTTTAGAGTCAGTCACTCTACCAATTACCGTATTCTCAATATCCCACCGGTCAAATATTTGTGTCACAAATTCAAGATTTTCCGGCTTCACAGAAACCAACATGCGCTCCTGAGTTTCAGACAACATAACCTCATAAGGAGTCATACCTGTGTCTCTCCGAGGTATTGTATCTATATCAATCTCTATTCCAGATTCCCCACTCGCTGCGCATTCCACTGAAGCACTAGTTAGACCAGCGGCTCCAAGATCTTGCATACCGTCAATCTTTCCAGTCCTCGCAACTTCTAGGCATGATTCAATTAAAATCTTTTCAAGGAATGGATTACCGACTTGAACTGTTGGTCTCAACTCTCTTTCATCTTCAAAACTTCTCGAAGCTAATCCCGAGGCTCCATGAATCCCATCTTTGCCGGTACCTGACCCAGCTAATATAAGTAAATTGCCGGTACCACCGGAGGTAGCTTTAATAAGTTGCTCCGATTTCAGCAACCCTATGCACATGGCGTTCACAAGTGGATTCCCTGTGTAAGATTCAGAAAAAAATACCTCTCCTCCAATATTGGGGACCCCGATGCAGTTTCCGTAGCCTGAAATCCCCGATACTACTCCATCATAAAGATATCTGTTCCTTTCCTGTTCAACGGGGCCAAACCTAAGTGAATTTAACAGCGCAACTGGCCGTGCTCCCATCGCGAAAATATCTCTGACTATCCCTCCCACACCTGTGGCTGCTCCTTGATAAGGCTCGATAGCTGATGGGTGATTATGTGATTCAATTTTAAAAACTATTGCAAATCCATCTCCGATATCCACTACACCTGCGTTTTCTTCCCCTGCACTCACTAACAGCCTAGGGCTATCGGAGGCAAATAATTTCAAAAGCGACTTTGAATGTTTGTAACCACAATGTTCACTCCATAGAGAACCAAACAATCCAAGTTCCAAGTAATTCGGTTCTCTCCCCAATCTTTCGACAATAAGATCATATTCCAAATCTGAAATTGCCAGTTCGTCTAATATTTCCTTTTCATATGGCATAACTTATACATTCACCTATATTTACTGTGTCCCAAAGCCGATAAACAGCACCCCTGTCACCACAATAATCGCCCCAATTACTGTTTGCCTAGTCACTTTTTCTATTCCTCGCAAAAATAACGATGCTATTGCAATGGTGATAAGGGGATAAACCGCAACTATCGGAGCTACAACTACAACTGGAGTTATGTTTAAAGCTAGGTACCACCCCGACACTCCTAGAGCAGATGCACATCCTGAGAGGCCAACTAAAATCCAAGAGCGTCTAGCTAAACTTCTAGCCTCTTTGTTTACAGTACCAAAAAATACAGACCCCGTCGCTACCAACCCGAATAATATCGAAAAGGCTGAGGCTACCATTGGAGAAGAGAAATCATCGGTGATTTTCTTACCTACGAGCGCTGACAAAGCATACAAAAAAGCCGCACATACAGCAAAGCCAAATCCATAGTATTTGATTTTATTAGTGGTCCCAATCATTCCTGCATTACCACTAAAGCGATGCCTGTCACTATCATCACAGTCCCCATAGCCAGCATCACACTAATGGTCTCATTCAAAAAGCTAACAGCTAAAATCGCAGCAAATAAAGGAGTGGAGGAAACGGCAGCTGAAGCTTTAGAAGCTCCAACAAGGTTAATAGCCTGAAAATTTAACAGTCTACCTCCTAGAAATGTAATAAGGCCAGCTAATATGAACCACAGGAAAGCCATCGGCGAGAGTGACATAATTTCATCAGAATGTAAAAGAAAGGCAAAAACCATAGTGACAGCAGTGGATGACACCAAAGATATGACTGTGGCCGTCTTTACACTAACAGAGGACATAGCTGCTTTGATGAAAACCGCACTTAATCCAAAGCCTGAGGCAGCCATGAGAGAAAGGAATATTCCTGTAATCAACCTATGCCTTTTTCCCTATATAGTCGACCAACGATCCAAATATAAAGTTACCGTCAATTCCACCTATAATGGGATCACAACAACGTTCTGGATGCGGCATCATGCCTAACACATTTCCTTCTTGATTAGTGATGCCAGCAATGTTGTTTATCGAACCGTTTGGATTACTCTGGGTATTAACATTTCCATCCGGAGAACTATACCGAAATAAAACTTGACCATTGTTTTCGATCTCTTTGAGAGTTTCTTCCGGAGCAAAATAATTCCCTTCTCCATGAGAAATGGGAACAGATATAACCTGTCCTTCCTTTGTTCTACTCGAGAATGCAGTGTCAGTATTTTCGACTCTTAAATCGGTCCACTTGCATCTAAATTCAAGATGACTATTCCGCATCAACACCCCAGGAAGCAATCCTGATTCACAAAGAATCTGGAATCCATTACAAATCCCGAACACCAAGCCGCCTGAATTAGCAAACCTCACTAAAGATTCCATAACTGGAGAAAACCTCGCAATCGCACCCGATCTAAGATAGTCACCATAAGAAAACCCACCCGGCAAGATAAGGCAATCATAAGACGATAAATCAGTCTCTTTATGCCAAACATACTCGACTGGAACCTCAAACACTTCATCCAAAACCGTGTAGCAATCTACTTCACTCCAAGTACCCGGGAAAACAACAATTCCAAATTTCACTAGGCTTACAATTCTCTGAGTTTTGAAGTTACGATGCTATTAACAATTTTGCCGTCCGCGCGACCTCTAACCTGCGGCATTACCAAACCCATTATTTTACCCATATCATCAAGGCTTGAGGACCCAGATTGAGAAATAGCGGCTTCTATGATCTGTTCAATTTCCTCTTGTGGAAGTTGTTCAGGAAGGTAAACAGCGATGATACCTATTTCTTCTGTTTCCTTATCTACTAAATCTTGACGGTCAGCGGCTGCGTAGGCTTCGACACTATCTTTTCGTTGCTGCATCTGTTTCGTTAAAACAGCAATTATGCCCTCATCATCTAATGTCGTTTGAGAATTAATTTCAGCGTTGCGAATTTCCGATAGCATTGTTCTCAAAACAGTTCGCTTGAGAGCCTCTTTGTTCCTCATCGCTTCTTTAAGATCTGAATCTAGAGTTTCACGTAACATTTCTTTCTATTCGTTCCATTTTATTTCATTTTGTAAATGCTGATTTTGAGTATAAATTTTGGGCGGTCAGCAGGTCAATCCCGATAAAATCAGGAGACTTTGGATTTTGCCAGTCTCAACAATTGCAAAACTCTGTCCCTCCCTAATACTTCAAGCGACTCAAATAAAGGAGGCGACACCTTTTGTCCAGAAGTAGCTACTCTTACTGTGCCAAGTAGAGCTCCGACCTTCATTTCCATGGAATCAGCCAATGATCTCAACTCAAGTTCAATTGCAGATGAGGCGAAGGAATCCATTTTTGACAACGTACCAGAAACTTCTTCCAATATTTTTTTTGTGGATTCTTTATCCATTCTCTTTTGAACTAATTCCTCCGGGTCAAATTTAATTTCTTCCTTGAAAACAAAAGCTATTAGCCCTGAGGCTTCTGAAAGAATTTTTATCCTTTCTTTAACTAGAGATGCCACCGCTTGCATCTCATTTGAAGTCGGTTTTCTATCAAAATCATCAGGGGGAAATTCCTCCCAATAATTACCCAGTACTTCTGCCAATTCCGAATCAGACATCGCCCTTACATAGTGGCCATTCATCCAATTCAATTTCTCGATATCAAAAATTGCACTGGCTGAGCTTATGCGATTGGCATCAAAACTATTAATTAACGTTTCTTTTGAAATTATTTCAGTCTCACCATCCAAGGACCATCCCAATAAAC
>CAYPXS010000101.1:0-5277 GCA_964414725.1 uncultured Dehalococcoidia bacterium | reverse complement strand
TACATCCTGCTTCAGCCAGTTTAATTGCACCGGACTCACCTATTCCTGTACCAGCGCCGGTTACCCAAGCCACTTTGCCTTGAATATCTTCTAACATGAACTTCTCCTTAATTTCTTTTCATAATATTAACTGAGTCTATCGATAACTCCCTCTACATATAGGATGCTTATTGCCTCTATACTGTAATCGAGGAGTTTTGCTTTCGTGGATTCATCAGTCGAATCTGAAAGGTCATCCACGATATTAATTAGTGATTTTTCTCCATCCATTTTCATCAATAAATTAGCGACTAAATTGCTGCATGGTACTCCTTCTTTCCTGAATGGGGTAGTAATAACTGTTCCCCATTCAAACTCTCCTGACGTCAGTACAGGTTTCCGTTCCACTTTAGCCTCACTTGAAAGGCTTGGCACTTTCAGGGATATCGAATCATGGATTCTGAGTAAATTGGCATTTCTCTCTTCGGATTTTTCATTGTGCAAGTTTATGGCTGACATGAATTCATTTGGTAATTCACCTCGTTCCAAAGCAACCCTTTCGTATCCACGTACAGATTGGCCTGATACTGCTCGTATAAAGGAGGTTCTGTCTGAAAAATAATTTTCTTCTTTGAATAATCGACGAGCTTCCCAGAAATAAGAATCAACCGTCCGATTACTGGAATAAAACAACAAGGCCAGATCTCTGAAATGATCGTATTCTTGCCTGAAGGTTGCCTCATAAACAGAGGCACTTTCTTCTCCCAGGACCTCATCTTTCAGGTAAGTAACAGCGTATGCTGAGGCGAGTACGCCGGACATCATTGCTAAGTGAACTCCAGAAGAAAACAGAGGGTCAATAAAGCAGGCAGCATCTCCGGCCAAAACCCAACCATTTCCAGCCATTTGCGATGTGGTGTAGGACCAATCTTTTAAGACTTTCACACTACTTATCAGATTTGCATTTGAGAGCATTTGTGATGTTTGCAGGGACAATGACAATTCTGACTTGAGGTAGGAGGCTGGATCAACCTTCCGCAATTCTGCAACGCTGCTTTCAGAATCCACGACGACTCCTACGCTAGTAGTATCGTCATCCAACGGTATACTCCAGGTCCACCCGTTTTTATACGACTCAATAAATATATTGTTTTCGTCGGGTGGTTCGAGTCTTTTTGCGCCGGAAAAATACCCATATACTGCCAAGTTTTGGAAACTTTCATCCCACTCTCTGATGTTAAGATTTCGGGCTACAAGAGCTGACTGACCGCTGGCGTCAATTATAAATTTGGCAGGCTGAAAATATTGACCTTTAGTCATGCTTGTTACAAAGGCGCCTCTATCTAGGCGGCTTATATTTACTTTATCTATGCTGGCTTCTTCTTCAACTGAAACTCCGAGTTCTTCCGATCTCCTTAGTAGGATTTCATCGAATATTGGCCTTGAAACTTGGTAAGAGTGGGTATTTTGTTTATTAGTTTCACTAAACCTCCACGACCATGGTGTTTTATCTCTACCCCAAACCATAGTTGCCCCATATTTAGGTAGAAACCCAGCTTTTTTGATTTTTTCTCCTAGCCCTAATTCTTCTAGGATTGGGATACTTGCTGGTAGTAAAGATTCACCGACATGTTCTCTGGGGAATTTAGATCTTTCGCAAATTTTTACTGAGAGACCAGATTTAGCTGCCATGGAAGCCGCAGTGCTGCCAGCTGGTCCACCGCCTATGACCAATATGTCTACTTCGGGTGATTTTTGCAATTTCCAAACACCATCAAGGTTTATTTAAATACGATTTAATTCTAAGGGAAGTTTTTGTTCCCACTTGAGGTATTGTTTCAAATACCAATGAGATTTTTGATCAATTATATAAGGATCACGTGCATAGGTTTTATTCTATAATTCCCCAAAGGGTCGGCAAAAATATTATAGGGAGGCCTAATTATGTCTGAATTGAATGAGGATGAAATTCGCACACTGGCTAAATCAGTTAGCCTTGACATAAAAGATTCCGATATTACGGATGTAGCTCATAGCCTGAATGCAATGCTGGAAGCTATAGATCAAATTAACCCAGAAGGGATTAATTCTGTTGAACCTCTACCAATTATTTTGGACGAGAGGGGGTAGGTTTCATGAGTAGAAATGAGTTGATATATATGTCTGCAGCAGATATTGCAGACAAAATAAAGGAAAAGCAGATTTCACCGGTGGAGATTGTAAAGGCATACTTAGATCGGATAGAAGCAGTCGACGACAAAGTGAATGCATTTATTACAGTAATGTCGGATGAGGCATTGGCAGCAGCCAGACAATCAGAAGCTGATGTTATTGCCGGATCAATTAAAGGTCCATTGCATGGGGTTCCCGTCGGTGTTAAAGATCAAATATACACAAATGGAATTCGTACCTCGTGTGCTTCAAAAATCAGGTCAGACTTTGTGCCTAATTTCGACGCTACTGTAGTCAAAGGCCTGAAACGGTCAGGGGCAATCATTCTAGGTAAATTAAATATGACTGAGTTTGCCATGGGAGACCCTATTACTTCCGCTTTTGGCGTAACTCGTAATCCGTGGGACTTGACTAGAAATCCAGGGACTTCTAGCACTGGTTCAGGCGCGGCAACGGCATCTTTTATGTGCGCTACTTCTCTTGGGGAAGATACTGGCGGATCTGTACGTGGGCCTGCCGCTAATTGTGGTTTAGTGGGAATCAGACCTTCATGGGGTAGGGTGAGTAGATATGGAGTCGACGGAGCATCCTGGTCTCTGGACACAATAGGTCCAATTTCGCGTACAGTGGAGGATTGTGCACTAACGCTTGGTGCAATCGCAGGATTTGATGAGAATGATCATTACACGAAAAATTTGCCGGTACCAGATTATAGGTCTGCTCTTACAGGGAATGTAAAGGGGATTAAAGTAGGGTTGGTGAAAGAGTTTCTAGATTCAGATGTAATGGGAGTTACAGATTCAGTTAGACGAGGTGTTCTGGATGCAGCTGAAATCCTTGAAGGTTTGGGAGCTGAGATAGAAGAGATATCTATACCATTAGCTCCTATTGCCGGTGTTGCAAGCCGAATAATAAGTGCAGTTGAGAGGTCTAGTCTCCACCCGGAATGGTTGCGTAAAAATTTTGAAGATTTTCACCACAACACTAGAGTTGCTTTCACAACGGGGGAGCTAGTTCCTTCGCAGGTTTATTATAAAGCACAAAAAATTCGCACTCTGGTTCGCATGCAGGCTTTAGATGCACTTGAAAACTATGATGTATTAGCAATGCCTGGGGCATCGGAGCCGGCTACTGTGATGAATATGGAACCTGGTATAAGAAGTAAGGAATCAGCCATCCAAGCATTGACTGAAGCATCCTATAGGGGGTTCTTTAGTTTAGTTAGCGGCCCGGCTCTTTCAGTGGGTTGTGGTTTTACAAAGGAAGGTGATGCTAAGTTACCGCTGGGAATCCAGATTGCAGGAAAACCATTTGATGAGGCCACTGTGATGAATGTGGCTTTTGCATATCAGCAGAATACAAATTGGCACCTTGAGCGGCCACCGCTCTAACTTGAACCAGATTGTGTAACTGTATTTGTATACGGTTTTTTTTAGATGTAACTTTGGTCCAAATGGTGGAGACGGGGGAGGGTCGAACTCCCCGTCCAGAAGACACCCCGACCAGGATATACTACAGGCTTATCCGATCATTAAGTTCGACTGTTCAAGCCCCGACCGGCTAGCGCTTGAAACAGACTAGCCGATAGTCTTTAGCCAGATATATCGGCATTTAACTGACTGCACCCCGTCTATTGTCGCCCTTTCACTACCTTCGGGGATCGGACGTGAAGGACGTAGCCGCTTAAGCGGCTAGTGCTAGCTCTTTGTTGCCAGTTACTTTTTTGCCATCTTGTTAACGAGGTGGAAGGCGCCCCGACCTGCAATCCCGCGGTGACATCCCCTGTCGAATCCGCGCGTCCCCATGTGGATGAGAATTCTATCATGGTTGAGACTTTTGAAGATGTTTGGGGTGCGTATTTCCATGTTAGTGTTTATTTTGTAAGACAGATATACAATCTGAGAATTAAAAGGATTGGTGAAGGAGTAAAAATGCCGAATTTTGCAGCGAATCTGAGTATGATGTTCACCGAAGTAGAATTTACTGAGCGGTTTAAGGTCGCTTCGGACTCAGGATTTAAGGCCGTGGAATATCTGTTTCCTTACGATTATGCGAAAGACCAATTGGTAAATTTGCTAAGAGAAAATGATTTACTGCAAGTTTTACACAACCTTCCCGCTGGCGATTGGAATTCAGGAGAAAGAGGGATTGCCTGTCATCCAGATAGAGTTAGCGAATTCAGGGAGGGCGTTGGTTTGGCAGCAGAATATGCTTCGGCTTTGGCTTGCCCACAGGTAAACTGCCTGGCGGGTATAAAGCCGGAATCAATATCAGATCAAGAAGCACAAGAAACATTCGTAGCCAACCTTCAATATGCCGCACCGATTATGAAAGAGGTGGGAGTGAAGCTCATTGTAGAGAGTATTAATACAATAGATATTCCT
Source organism: uncultured Dehalococcoidia bacterium (assembly GCA_964414725.1). GTDB lineage: Bacteria > Chloroflexota > Dehalococcoidia > Lucifugimonadales > UBA826 > UBA11996. The sequence goes on along the minus strand of CAYPXS010000101.1, from coordinate 742 downwards.
GGGTTTTTCTTGAACCAAACAAACCAAGCTGCAGAATTAATAAATATAGTAGGATCGGATAATCTCTACCTGCAACATGATATTTACCACATGCAGATAATGGAAGGTGATTTGGCCCGGACGATAGAGTCAAATATTCAATTGATAACCCATATGCAACTGGCGGATAATCCAGGTAGGCATGAACCAGGGACTGGAGAGATAAATTACGAGTATTTATTTGATTTTATTGACGCTCTTGGTTACCAAGGTTGGATAGGCTGTGAATATGTGCCAGCAGGTTCCACGCTTGATGGTCTAGAATGGATAAACCCTTACATCAAATAATTACCTTGGTCACCATATTATTTCACGAGTGCTATACTCTGTGATGAATCATTTTGAGGTGGTTATTAGTGCAAATTGATACCGGTTCGGCTAATACTCAGGCCCAACCTTCTATTGAACTTTTAGAGACGATACAAGATCGTGTTCTTTGGTTGGCAATGCAATTGGTCCACCATGCCAATAATATTAGAAAAAATCCAGATGGTACAAAAGTGGGTGGGCATCAAGCTTCTAGCGCATCCATCGTCACATTGATGACGTCCTTGTATTTCGACTTCATGAATAGTCAGGACAGAATTTCTGTAAAACCGCATGGGTCACCTGTGTTTCATGCTATTCAGTATCTTTTGGGGAACCTAGACCCGTCATATTTGACGGAATTGAGGGCTCACCATGGTCTCCAAGCATACCCTAG
>CAYPXS010000100.1:0-5287 GCA_964414725.1 uncultured Dehalococcoidia bacterium | reverse complement strand
GTGACCACGAGTTCAAAGAAAAGCTCGACAAGGTAATGTATCAGCCTGGTAGGTCTAAGGACGAAGTAAGAGATGCTTTTAAAGGCCTTCTAAATGAAGCAAAAGAAGATTTGAATTGTGACCCAAAAGGGCTTAAAGCTAAGCCATGTGACGAATTCAAGTTCCCGTCGATGAACGACCGACAGGGTGAAAACCGAAAAATGCCAATAGCGCACAAGTTTGAAGGACACATGAAAAGTCAACATGCAGGTAATGACCGTAATGACCATGGGTCCGGAATGGGTGGGACTCAAGGGTACCAGCAGCCTACAGGTGGACATCAACAGGGAATCAACACTGATATAACTAAGGAGCAGTTCGATAAAGTCTTCTCAGGCGGTCACGATTCTGAAATGAGAGGTCGTGTAGGCGAAAGAGTAGCTGAGTGTGAAGCTGACGGTAACTCAATAAATGAGTGTTTAAAAGATGTTAAAAACGACATGCGAAACAAGCGTGAAGGACATCGTAATTTTAACCAAGATGAATTTCATAAACAAAGAGACCAAATGGCGAAACATCACCAACAGAATTTTGCAGGCACCCAATCTGGACCCCAACAAGGAATGCCAGGACAACCTGAAATGGCAAACATGCCTGGTGACCACCAGAACCACTTCGGTGGATTTGGTGACGGAGCAGGCAAAAGAGGTCATCATCAGATGATGGAATGTATGATGGGCAATGCGGGTGCAGGTCAAGGCGCTCAATTTAACAGCGCTGGTGACTATTCCGGAGGACATTCATTTGGCGATGCCGCTGACAATTGTATGGCTGATGCCTCCGAGATGATGCAAGGATCGTTTGGTAACCGAGACATGGGCAACCATGCAGGTATGGTTGGAACACACGGGTCAACGGGAACGATGGGTTCCATGATGCAAGGAATGACAACAGGCGGTTCACAACAGTAGACTAGCCCAAGTTAACCGAATATACGAAAAGCCGGCAGGTAAGAAATTACCCGCCGGCTTTTTCTATTACTCGAACAATTTAAGTATTACCACGTGAGTGAAAATGCCGTTGTGGGGAAACTCAATACCCCTTACTATCGTATGGAAGAATAAATTTAGATAACCACCTAAGGACTAAAAAGGTCAATAATGAAGCACCTACTAATGCTTTTTGCTATCTCAATATTAACCATTTCTATACTCGCCTGCGGACCTGCCGTAGGTAGAGCAATAGGAGATGCTGAAGTTGATGTCGATGCGACGCTTGCTAACCTTGAGCCTGAGACAGAGGCTGAACAAGAACTATACGACATGCTTAAAGAAATCGATCGCTTGCATAAGGAAGAACGGGCAGAGCTTTTAGAAGCTCTCGATAGTTCTAGTGAAGTAATCGATGAACTTATCATGCTAATAAGTGATGACGTAGACCTTGGCAACATATCAGTATCGGCACAGAATTTAACTGACGGAGGACCAGAGGATTCCGATCTCTCCGATCTTATAAATAGGGCCAAATCAGCCAGAGATCGTGAAGCGGAGATTTTAATAGCCCTTGAGAATGCTGAAAAGGTTCCCTGGGACAGAGTGAAGTTCTTAAATGAGCAACTTGATGCTGCAAATGCTGAATTGGGATCTCTAAATGAAGATCTTGCGGAAGCAGCTAAGGAATTAGATCACGCAGATAAACTCGAAACAAAGCTGGTAGATGGATTAAAAGGCCAAGATAGTGAATACGTTGCACTAGCAAGACGTGCAGAAGAAGCCTCAGAGAAAATAGAGGTTATTGGGCATATTTTAAAGGTGACTTTCGAGGATGATGAAGAGGAATCACCCGTAGCGAGAGTTTTACGAGAAGCTGGACGAGAAAGAATGTCCGAAGTATACGAAGAATGTATGAAGGAATCGGATATGGAAAATACTAGAGTAGCCAGAGAGAATTGTGCGGAAGACGCAATTGCTTATCAACAAGTAGTCAGATATACAGATCCAGAAGATGTGGACGAAATAGATAACGCTGCGATGCTATCTGGTCCAGATACTGAAGACGCCGTCTACGGCATCCAAGAATGTTTGGAAGATATGGAAAATATGGCATTCATAGCAGCTATGGTGGAAGATCCAGAAACAGGAGACTTTATCAGCGCCTCTGAACTTTACAGGCGAAATTGTTATCGGAACGTGAACGAAGATCTTGTCAATAATGATGCCGACGGTTTGACCAACGAAAGGGCAGCGATTAGTAGTAGCGATGACGCAGCTACCTCACTGAAGAGGAAACTTGACTCTGATGACATGGCCACGAGAAAAATCAGGAAGGAAATTAGAGAAGGCCTCGACGACATCAGCGATAAAAAGTTCAAGTCTAGTGTTGAAGATCTACTTTACGATAAATCTTTGACCGGGGAAGGTGTCGAAAATCTTATGGAAAGCATTCTTGATCTCGCGCAAGATGACCTCGAATGCGACCCTAGGGGCATCAAAGGAGAACCCTGTGATTTTGACGACGAATATTACCAGGATGACCTTGATGACATTACTGCAAACACAGCAATGCGATTACATGAGGAACTATGTGGTCTTGAAGGAATGAAAGAAGATTGCTGGAAAGATCTTGAAGAACCAATCATAGCTATTGTCGACCAAGCAGCGGGATCGTTATATGCTGAAAACACCGGTGCAATAAGTGGGGACGATGAAATATACGCCAAACTTGATGACATATACGCAGACATATCAAAGGCGGTAGAAGCTGATTCAGATTTGGATGATCATTTTAACAATGTAGATGATGATGATCTAGATGATGTAATCAAAAATGCTGCTGCCGGTCTAATTGGTGGCCTCACTGATGGCGATAATTGGGGCATGGCAGAAGATGTCGGAGGTGAATTTGAATCATGTATAGACTCCTTGATTGAGAACGAAGACATGGAAATAGGTGATGCTGCTGCAGAATGCTTGGAGTATACATCCAGTGCCTTTTCTGCTGAATTCAACTTAAATAATAAGACAGACTAAGCAACCTTCATATTAATATAGTTTTATCAAAAGACACCGGTTCAGATTATTTGGACCGGTGTCTTTTGACTCTATCCAGATTGACTTCATCACTTGCTTTTAGTAAAAACAGGTAATTTGGTGATAGTTTTTCTTGGAGATATAAATGGATATAGTTAGCCTTGCCGACCTGAAACAAGCAGCAAAACAAAAAATACCATCAGATCTATGGGATTTTATAGAAGGGGCTGCTTTTGATGAGGTGACGAAACAAAGAAATGAAGAAAAATTTCTTGACCTTACTATGAATCCAAATTTCTTGATAGATGTTGGAGATAGAAATCTTTCCACTACCATTTTAGGTGAAAAAATAGACTTCCCAGTCATGGTTGCTCCGGCAGGCGCCAAAAGGCAGTTGCACCCTGAAGGTGAACTGGCTGCCGCGAGGGGGGCCGGCATGGCAGGAACCTTGTACGCCCTTCCTACCGCATCTGGTTACAGTATTGAAGAAGTAGCTGAAGTGGCAACTGGACCCCTGTGGTTCCAGCTCTATCACTCAAGAGACGAAATAACAGAATTCCTTGTTGCAAAGGCCAAGGCAGCTGGATACTCTGCAATCTGCTTGACCATAGATGGTCCTTCTTCCGCACCTAAGGAAAAGGACCTGAGAAACAAATTCAAGCGTAAACCTGAACTATATAATGGGAGTTTCAAAGAAAAACCTGAATTTTTACGGAGCACAGACATCATCGCTCCAGACTTTGCAGATTTTACCCCAGAAGGGTACGAAGGTTTAACTTGGGAGAGATTGGATTGGCTTAAATCACTCACAAACCTGCCTTTGGTAATCAAGGGTATCAGGACGGTCAAAGATGCGATTCTATGCGCCGAATATGGTGCGGATGGCATAGTAGTGTCAAATCATGGGGGCCGGCAAATTGACCGAACATTATCTTCTATAGAAACCTTATATCCAATAACACAAGCGGTTGGAAAAAACTTGGAAATCTATTTGGATTCTGGAATAAGACGTGGCTCAGATGCATTTATGGCTTTGGCTTTGGGGGCGAGAGGGGTATTTGTAGGTAGACCCGCATTTTGGGGGATGTCATATAAAGGAGCCGAAGGGGTCAAATTAATGCTTGATATCCTCAAATCAGAATTCGACAGATGTCTAGCTTTTTGTGGCTACCGAACTATACCTGAAATAGAAATCAGTTCTGTAAATATACCTAGTCATTGGCCTTTAAAAATACCTTAGTGAAATTGAGTCCTTACCAACATATAAATTAATTCGACGCATGTGGGTAAAGCCAACAAAAAAGTTTTTCCGCAACTCTATTGCCGGGATGCTTACTGCTCAACATTAGGCATTACTTCCTCTGAAAACCATTTAATCCTACTGACCATTTCATCAGGAGGATAAGACCAGATAGAACCATAGTACTCACATCCAGCTGCAGCATACGAATTTACAGTGGCAATGCAGGGCTCGCTTTCCGTGAAAACATCAAAGTTCTGCAGCGCTCCTTTCAAAGGTGTATTGATTCCGAGTTCTGAGCGCTTCTCTCTTAGCTTGTTCAACCCATCTTCATATATTTCAGGACTAATATTTGTTGGGATCCAAGCATCTGCATATCGTGCCGCAAGATCAAGCATCCTCCGGCCTCTAACACCAAACCACATGGGCGGGTACGGTTTTTGAGTTGGCACTGGCGAAATAATCGCACCGTCAGAATTGTAGGTTTTACCTTCAAAACTTACTTTTTCACCTGTCCATAATCTAGTGATCAAGTCTAACGCCTCTGAAGTTCTTGTCACTCTTTGTCCAGGCGAACCCCAGTTACTAAATCCGTCGAATTCTGGCTGGTGCCAGCCCGCTCCTACTCCAAGTATTGTTCTACCTCCGGAAAGGTGATCTACACTAGCTACGATTTTTGCCAACTGAGATGGGGGTCGAAACGGTATAGGAGTCACAACCGTACCAAGTTTTATGGTGTCGGTTTGGCCGGCGAGGTATCCAAGTATGCTCCAGGCATCTAAAGTTTCCGGCCCATCCGGCAACATATAATGGTCCCATGACAAAAAGGCATAGAAGCCCGCCTGCTCAGCCGCTTTACCCACTTCCGAAATTAAGTCTTTATCCAAATATCCCTTTTTAACCGGGTAAATCAACAGATGTTCCAACCGATCCTCCTATTAGAATTATTGAAGTACTGAACCTATATTTTTCAGCACGCTTTCCGCTTCATTCATCATATTACTAATAATTTCCGATGCTTTGTCTACAGAGGTTATGG
>CAYPXS010000099.1:0-5396 GCA_964414725.1 uncultured Dehalococcoidia bacterium | reverse complement strand
ATGACCCGTATGTATCAGGAAACCATATAGAGTTTTGGGCTGAAGGGGATAAAGCCTTCGTAAGAGATCTAAATAGCTCCAATGGTTCTTCTCACAACGGGAATTCAATAAATCCGTCTGACACCTTGACATTGAATAGCGGAGACCGTATTGATTTGGCCGAAGGTAAGGCCATAATTGTGGTTCTCCAAGAGATAGCAGACGCCAAGAATATAGCACCCCCTCCAAGTGGCACGGTTACATTTTTGTTTAGCGACATGTATGGGTCCACGGATTTGGTTAACGAACTAGGGGATCTAAAATTCAGAGATATATCGAGAACCCATGAAGGTATCTTAAGTGATGCTATAAGAGATCATGATGGATATATAGTAAAAGAAATGGGCGACGGCTTCATGGCTGCATTCGCTAGCAGTAGGAACGCTGTTATTTGTTCTATGGAAATTCAGAAAACCCTAAAAGCTCTTCGTGCAAAAGAACCTGATCTTCCTATTAATGTAAGGATTGGTTTGAACACAGGAGAGGCGATTTTGGAAAATGGAGACTATTTTGGGAGAGCGGTTAGCGAGGCTGCGAGAATCTCAGCAAAAGCAGAAGCAGAACAAATTTTGATTTCTTCGGTTACTAAAAGAATGGCTGATTCTGCGGGGGATTTGAAGTTCGGTGAAGAGATGGAATTTGAGTTGAAAGGTTTGCCAGGCGACCATACGGTTTTTGAAGTTTATTGGGACGAATAGGCTGATATAAGTCCTCTATCTGTATCCGGTTGAAATTGTCGATGTGCCTTGGGTAACTGAATTCCAAGTGTGTCCACCATATGTTGCACTGTATTGAGTTTCTGTTCCCCACCATTCGAATAACAGGTCGTACCAAGTTATTGTTGCGTCTGACGGATAGGTTTCCGTCAGTATAATTGCCGGAGCATTCAGGTGAGTGGTAGAGGCTGAATGCAAAGGGTTTCTTTCCCCATATTTGGTCAGGATATCTTCCGCTGTGATTTCTATGGCTCTTTTATAATCTGTCCCGTCAATCAATGTGTCTTGTGCAGAACACAATAAGTGTTGTTCACCCGTTGTGCAGTCGCTTAGATTTAAATCCTCCAGATAATAATATTTGTCTTTTTGAGCATCTTCGTATGATATGAAGCCCATCATGTAGAGAAGGATATTGTCGAATTGATAGTGAGTAGTATTCAACGGAACTAATTCAAATGTATCTTCGCCACTACTTTCGATTCGAGCGTCATGCCACTTGTTGCCGGAAAGTACCTGAACGGAATAAGGGGCACCTCTTTTTGGGTCCCACAGGGAACCGGTGATAGGGTAAGGTCCTGTGACTGTAGTATTGCCGTCAATGTTTTTCCTATCTTGCGAATTCCAACTCGTTCCGCTATTTGTTGGGAAATCCCCATTCCTAGGCCCTATCCCAATCCAGTGCCCGAATTCAGCATTTAAGCCATTCAATGAAGGAGATCCGGACCATATGATTCCCTTCAATCGGGGGTAATCGCGTCCATTTAGATATTTTGATGGGCATCCAAAAGTTGCTTTTTGGTAATCTTCGTTCACGTTCCCAGATTTACCGTGATTTCCCCAGTCTACGGGGTCACAAATTGGATCTCCGTATGTCATGATGCCTTTAATATTGTCAGAGGTTCTATAGTAATTTGTGTATTCTCCAGTGGAGGAATTTGCTACTGGCTCATCGGGTACCAATATCAAGTGGTCTACTGAGTCCCCAAGTACATTTAATACCTCTTTGCACGCCTCGCAGGTTTTAGGGTTTTGCAGGGTTTCTACTTTACCTTCCCTAACATTTTTGTAAGTATCACTTCCGAGTGTCATGAACATAGCGCTTTTTGTGCTACCAAGAGAGTCGGAGAGTTTGGTTACGGATACTGTGTTTCTCAGGTTTGAATTAATCACTCTTAGATGAGCGCCATGAAATTCATAGGACACCGCCTTCCCGTTGAAATCAGCTAATGTGAGGGCTAGATCTTCTTTTGACACACAAGCTCTGGAAAAAACGCCATCGTTGGGCACGTCATCTCCGTGGGTACCGTCGTCATAAAGGTCTACAGGTGGATTGGTAATATTACCTGTGGCAACGATTTTAGTGGTCTCGTCGTCAAATATCTTTGATGGAAAAAAGCGAGCTCTATCGGAAAGTTTGTTTACTGTAAAGAAATTTAATTCTTCATCCGATAAATTAGGGATTAATGAGCTTGAAAAATCGCAAAATCCTACTAGAGGAGTAAATGCTTGAGGTTCCGATTTAAAAGTTTTTACTTGGTTTGTTTGGTCATTCACAGGTTTTACGGTGGGCTTTGGAGTGTTTGTAGCTGTGGGGGTTTGGGTGGGAGTCAAAGTAGGAGTTGGAGTCAAAGTTGGGTATGGGGTATATGTTGGAACTGGGGTGTATGTTGATAGTGGGGTGTAGGTTGGAACTGGAGTGTACGTTGGGAGTGGAGTATATGTAGGTATGGGGCTAGGGTAACTAAGGATTAAAGTAGTGCCAATTGAGGACAGGTCAGATTCCGGATCTATCTCTTTTGACATCTGGCTCTTACCATCATTTGCGTCATCAGATTTTATGTTGTTGCCAAGATTTATGATGCCCATTACCAAAAGAGGTGCTAACAAGACGAGTAGCACTGTTAAGGCAATCATTATGAGCAAATTAATTTTCATATAAATCTTGGCACCAGAATATACAAATACATTGTCCTAATTTCTTGCACTAATTTACAACCGTTATTACGGTAAATTATCTGATTGAGTCTAAAGTCGGTGGGCTGTACCTATCTTCCTGATTATTCCACCCTGAGAAATTCGGAGTTCTTTTTTCTGCGAAAGCCTTCCTGGATTCAATGAGATCACTCTTGTCACCATGTTCTTTCAATGCCTCAGCCAGTTGCTCTAAGTCTACTGACACTTTTGGTTTCATCTCTCTCATCATTTGAGTGGTGTTTACCCTGGATGCAGGCGGGAGAGTTAGCATATGCTCAGCCATTGAAACAGCCGTGGTTATTAAATCGTCATTTTCAACAATTTTGTTGATAAACCCAATTTCATGAAACCTTTGAGCAGTAAATCTGAATCCCATTGCCATCTCGGTAGCCACTGGATGAGGTAGTTTGGCTATGTGACCGTGGTTGTATCCGCCAAGTAACCATCTTTTAGCTTCTGATACCTCAAATATAGCTTCTGGAACGGCGATTCGCAGATCAGTGGCTTCAACCAGCATAAAACCACCACCCATAGCATAACCATTCACTGCCGCTATGACCGGTTTTTCAAGGGAACCATTCATAAGTGGATCTTCAATGGTCGGTCTTTTACCTCCTACGATTCCTACTTCAAGGGATTCTTTCATGTCTTCTCCTGCACAGAATGCCCTTCCAGTACCTGTGAAAATACCTATTTCTAGATTCTTTGATTCTCTAAATTCATTCCAAGCTTCTGCTAATTGAGTCCTGATTTCAAACCCCAACGCGTTTAATCTTTCAGGCCGGTTAATGCGAACTATAAAAATCTGATCTTGTTTTTCTGTTTCTACCAACGACATTTAATTTCCTCCGGAGGTTTCATTAACTATATTAGTTGTAAAGATATGCTAAACATTGGACCTTAGACTAGGATATGTCCCAATGTAGATGATTTTATATCTTAGGAGTCATTATGAAAATCACTGGGCTGAAAATAAACATATTCTCTTCCAAACACAAAAATGCTAAAAGAAATTGGTTGATTGTGAGAATTCAGACAAATGAAGGAATAGAAGGAATAGGTGAAGCTTCTATGCTGAGCCATGATCCTGTGGTGGCTACTTTACTAGAACAATGGGCTGAAAACTATTTAATTGGGAAAAATCCTCTGAGTGGCGAGTTACATTGGACTAGATTGCATCAGGATAATTTGGGGAGAGGGGGAAGACTGTTTTCTACAGCTTTATCTGGAATAGATATAGCTTTATGGGATTTACGAGGCAAGATTTTAGGCGTTCCTGTCTATGAGCTTCTTGGAGGTCCCTATGAAAATAGACTGAGGGTATATGCCAATGGTTGGTATACAACCCCTGGTACTCCTGAACAAAATGCGGAGGAGGCCAAAAAAGTTGTATCGATGGGCTACACTGCTATGAAATTTGATCCTTTTGGGAAAGAGGCCTATACAACCATTACACCAGAGGAAGCACAATTGGCTGAAGACAGAGTAGCTGCCGTGAGAGAGGCCATTGGTCCTAATGTTGATATTCTTGTGGAGGTTCATGCGCGCTTCAACGTTTACACCGCTATACATCTTGGTAAGAGGTTGGAAAAATACAACCCCTTTTGGTTTGAGGAACCAGTTTCACAGGAAAATGTTTCAGAAATGAAGCAAGTTCGCTCCAAAATTAATATACCTGTTGCGACAGGGGAACGACTTTATCTAAAGTTTCCATTTTTTGAACTTGTCAGAAATGAGGCCGTGGATATTCTTCAACCAGATATATGTAACGCTGGTGGAATTACAGAGCTGAAGAAAATAGCTGGGATGGCAGAGGCTCAACACATTATGATGGCACCGCATAATACTAATTCGGCTGTTGGCACTGTTGCGAGTATGCACTTGGATGCAGCAATGCCTAATTTTTTAATTCAGGAGTACCACGCAGAATTCTATGAACCTCATTATTTTGAAGTTATCGAAGGTTTACCCCGACAGGAGAATGGGTATGTGGATTTGCCTAAGGGGCCAGGCCTGGGTTTAACAATTAACGAGGAATTAATGGATACACATCCCTATTTACCTCTCGGTATGTCTGAGAGAGGTATATAAGGTTCGGAGGGAGAGCTATGACAAAAGAGCTAAAAGAAGCAAAAGAATCTTATAAACGTTGGTTGCAAGGTTTTAATTCAAGGGATCGTGATGCGATGGTAGCTGAATTGCATTTTCCGCACCTGAGATTGTCGGGATCCAATCAAATACAAGTTTGGGACACAGCTGCCAATATAAATGCCAATTTTGATGAACAGACTCAAAAGTTAAAGGAAGAGGGATGGGTAAGGACAGACTCTAATTTCATTGAGGCGATTCAAAAAGGTCCTGATAAGGTACATTTAACCATGATTCAATCGAGAGTCCATTCTGATGGAAGTGAATACAATCGTTTTGAGACTCTATGGATTTTCATACGTGTAAACGATAGGTGGGGAGTTAAATTCAGGTCTTCCTTTTTGGTTAACGCCACAGAAAATACTAATTTTGACACGCTGTGATGATAAATTACCGTATCCTACCAACCATCAAAACCCCAGGGTTTCCTTGATGAGGAAAACATAAGGTTGGCTTTATTTACCGACCCTTGGGTTAGTTCTTCAATTCTATTGGCGGATAAAAGGGTTGAGAAATTTA
>CAYPXS010000098.1:0-5403 GCA_964414725.1 uncultured Dehalococcoidia bacterium | reverse complement strand
GCTGGTACAGGAATAGGTGAGTCCGGTGCAATTAAACTGGCTGAAGCAGGATGTAAGGTAGTCCTTTCTGGTAGAAGGCAGGACGTACTTGAAAAGGTAGCATCCAAAATATCAGGAGAAGTATCAATTCAACCTCTAGACGTTTCAGACAATGATGCTGTTGTGTCCGTGGCGGAGTCTATTTTGAATCAACATGGCCAAATTGATATTGGCGTATTCAGTGCAGGAATCAACGTAAGAGAACGCAATTGGCCGGTAGTTTCAATAGAGGATTGGAATAAAGTTATCAATATAGATTTAAACGGGGCTTTCTACTGTTGCCAAGCGGTTCTACCTTCGATGAGAAGTAATGGAGGAGGGCTAATTATAAATATTTCATCCATGGCTGCCAAAAGTGCAGGAGCCTTGACCGGGCCTGCCTACACTTCCGCCAAACATGCAATGAATGCGATGACAGCTAGCCTTATAGTTGAGGAAAGAAACAATGGAATTAGAGCGACAGCGCTCTGTCCAGGGGAAGTTGCAACTCCCATTTTGGAACAACGCCCTGTGCCGGTTAGTGCCGAGGATCAAGCCAGAATTCTTCAGTCAGAAGATCTTGGTGAACTCATACTGTTCCTCGCCAAACAACCTCCGCACGTGACAATAAACGAGGTCCTAATCAACCCGACATGGAACAGGTTTGGATAAAAGAATGTACGAATCTCTCTAGGAAAGTCCTTAGAGAGATTCGTATCCCTACATCAGTCTCCTGGAGTAGCAGCAATTTCGTCAGGCGTCTCCGAATCTATTTCCGCGAATTTTTTCCCAGTTTTGGGATCTACGTCGAAAGGGCTGTCCAGTCCTAATTCATCTGCTATTTCTCTAACAGCTGGTAAGACCTCTTCTCCCATCAGTCTAAGGCTTCTCATCTGATCATCATGAGTCATTGCTCCGTCACCGTCCCAGAAGAAAACTGAGCCTGGCCTAAGATATTCCAGTACGTGCCGTATCTTCGGTATGACCGTCTTTGGTGTACCGGATATTATCGTGTGGTCAGAGACTTGATCTTCAAATGATCTCGATAGTTGTCCCCCTCTATTCGCAGTAGCGACCTGGGCTGTTGGAAGCGTCCTTCTACGTGATGTCATTCCTGGCAGTTTATTTAATGCTGGGTTAGCAGTACCTTCATTCCCTGCGTTAAATGGGTTACTTGGACCTTGCACAAACTTTCTCGCTACTTCTTCAGCAAGTTCTTCAGTTTCATCAACATGGACTTTCCACAGGTATCCAAAATTCTGAGGCCCAGCCTCATAACCTTCCTCCCTAGCAGTCTCCTTATAAACCTCAAAGGATTGTCTTGTTGGCTCCAATTGGGTAGCAAGCATTATGTATGGTATTCGCTGGCGTGCTGCCCACATAACTGAGTCTCTACTAACAACACCGGGAAGCATTATTGGCGGGTGTGGCTTCTGGTATGGCCTCACCCAAGGGTTAACATATCGATACTGGTAATGTTTACCTTCCCATCTAAAAGGTCCAGGTTCCGTCCATGCCTTGATAATAAAATCATGGGCCTCTTGAAATCTTTCCCAGTTATATGCTGGAGGTGAATTATGAGAAACACTCTCTCTCGCTGTACCACGAACCCACCCGGAAACCAATCGACCTTTTGAGATCATATCAATGGTTGCCAGCTGTTCTACCAGCCAAAGGGGATCATCCCATATAGGAAGAACATTACCCAAAAGGACGATTTTGGCTTTATTTGTGATTCGAGCCAGAATGGAAGCCTCTACATTTACGGTACTTCCCATGCAAAAAGGACTACTATGGTGTTCATTCAACATCAACCCGTCGAAACCCATTTCTTCAGCATAAATTTTTTCATCCAAGTATCGGTTATATAGGTCTGAGCCAAGCATGGGATCGTAAATTTCATTACTGAGAGTCAAGTCTTTGATCGACTTTCCAGTAGCCCCAAAATACCCTGACTCTGGGTCTTGATATGGCCTCTCCGTAAAATGTCCTATGAACATATGCTCCTCCCTATCTAGTTGACTTAAAATTAATCAAGAAAATTTTTTACTACCTTAAGAAAATCTTCTGTTTTTTCTATCTCGGGTCGGTGACCACTCTGATCAATTAGGCTTAATATAGAACCTGGTATAGATTCGTTGTATATCCTAAGTGCATCAGTTGGAACAATGGCATCTTGCTTACCGGAAATTATTAGTGTCTGAAGACCTTTCAACCTTCGCAGCAAATAAGGCAATGTCTGGTTATACATATAAGGTTTCCACGCCAGTCTTGCGGATTGCTCTCTACCAACCTCCCACAATTCCTCCTGTTCCGGAGAAGGTTCGTCGGGTCTTATCAATGAATATTCCTCCACTGATTTCGGATTCAAAAAACTTTCTTCCAAAAAATCAGGGGCCAAATTTAGGAAAAGATCGTAAATCTCCCCTTCTTCGGGTTTCACACCCATCGGTCCAACTAGGACAAGTTTTGAGAATTTCCCTGGATCCATAACAGCCATTTCCGCTGCCAACCACCCCCCCATAGAAAACCCAACTAATTTAATATTGTCTATATTCAAATCATCAATGACTTGAAGATAGACGCCCGCCAGATCACTCACCTTCATTGCCCAATCTAATCTGTCTGATTCGTCATACCCAGGATGGCTTGGGGCCATTACCTTATACTGCTCAGACAATTTTTGGTGATATTTCCTCCAACCTGGAAATCCCAATTCCCCATGGAGAATCAGCAAAGGATCCCCTGATCCTGAGGTTCTCATTGTGAGTTTGCCTTCTGGGATAGCTATTTGCTCTTCTTTGTATACGGAAGAATCTACTGGCATTCCATGTTCCTCAAGGTTTTCTTGATTAATATAACGTTTGATTTCGCGATTATAGCGGAAATCCTGGGAAAATCAGAGTTTTGAGAATTTGTTGTATTGTTCGGCATAGTTTTATACTGCCGGTAAATCAACCCTTATACATGCAAGTTGGCGAGGTACCAAAATGCCTGGAATAAAATCCGGAATCTTCATTATGCCCTTTCATCCACCTGATAAAGTTTTATCTCAATGTCACGACGAGGATATGGAACTATTAATTGAAGCTGATCGATTAGGCATAAATGAATTTTGGGTAGGAGAGCACCATACATTGTCATGGGAACCAATTGTCAGCCCTGAAATGTTTATTGCGGCTGGATTTAGGCAAACAAAAAACATAAGGATAGGGCCGGCACCACTCCTGTTAAATTTTCATCATCCCGCACAAGTTGCAAATCGCCTGTCATTTTTGGATCATTTTTCCCACGGCAGGCTCAATGTAGCCTTTGGACACGGAGGCGCTCCATCAGATTTTGAAATGTATGGGCTCCAAAGTTCTGAGATGCAAAAAATGTCAGATGAATCAATGAGAATCATTTTAGAAATGTGGGAAAAGGAACCTCCATACGAAATATCGGGAAACTATTGGAACGTGGTTCTAAAAAGCCAGGATGAAAATATCGGGTATGGCAGAATACAGAAACCTCTACAAAGCCCTCATCCGCCAATATCTGTTCCAGTAACTGGTTACAATTCAAATTCCGCGAGAATAGCAGCCAAATACGGATTCTCGCCTTTTAGTCATTCCATTACTTCTCTCCCAGTACTAAAAGATAACTGGAAAACGTATTCTGATTCCAGAAGATCACTTGAACTAGAGGCCAACCGCTCTGACTGGAAATTAGCACGCACTATATTTATAGCGGATACTGACAAAGAAGCTATAAGAAAAGCGAAAAATAATAGTATCTCTAAAGCCTATAAGTATCTCGCATCGGCCATCCAAAAAGGGCCTGGACTTGCAATCATGAAGTCTGATCCAGGCCAACCAGACAGTGAAATAACCGAAGACTACTTGATAGATCAACTAGTTATCGCCGGGTCAGTCGATACGGTAATTGATCGTTTACAAGAGATATCAGAATTCCTAGGTCCATTCGGAACCTTAATAAATATGTCGTTTGACTGGATAGACGAAAATGACAAAAAAAGTTGGTTGGAGAGCATGGCACTTTATCAAAATGAAGTGATCCCCAAACTCAGTTCGAATCTTAACTAAACTAATCACATAGGGAGGTTACTATGGCTAACAACTATCGAGAAAATCGTACTAAATCCGCATTACTAGATGGAAAAACTATCAAAGTGCCAGAAATTAACAGGGTTTTTGACCCAACCGTGGTTGAAACCATTGCGTCCGTAGGATACCAATGCGTTTGGATAGACATGGAACACAGTCATGCAGATTTCAAAGATCTTAGTACCCTCATACTTGCTGCCCGCACTTGGGACATAGACGTCTTTGTAAGAATTCCTCATGGTCCTTATAACCAAATTATAAAAACTCTCGAAATTGGTGCCTCTGGTTTGATATGGCCACATTGTAAAAGCAAAAAAGAGGCAGAGGATTTTGTAGAAATGGCCAAATACCATCCAATGGGTATGCGCGGAATGGGTGGAGGACGAGATTCGTTTTTTGGCAAAAGCGAAAAACCAGCATATTACGACATTGCGAATAAAAACGTCTTGTTAGGTGTGATGATTGAGGACAAGGAAGGTGTTGATGCATCCGACGATATTGCATCAGTCGATGGAATCGATCTGCTGTTTGTCGGACCTGGGGACCTATCTCAAAGTTACGGTGTGCACAGAGACCCAGGGGATCCAATCTCTAAACCAATCATATTAGATGCCTTTGAAAAAGTAGGCTCCTCCTGTAAGAAACATGGGAAATTTATGGGCACAGCAGTTGATCCAGGAGAGTCGATGAGTATGGCAGTAGCGAGGGGTACCACTTGGCTTAACTGTTGTCACGATGTGACCGCTATTACCGCCGGATATGAATCTGCAATGCAACAAACAGACCACATTATTGAAAACACCAGACTTATCTAGGAAAGACTAACCGAGCCTCCATAGTCTGACTTGGCCTTATCTATGGCACGAATCCTGCCATCCATAAGGACGTCAACTCGATCTTTAGCCCATTGGTTTGAGACTTCCATACCTGCAACAGAACCCTGAAACTGGGGCATAACATATCTCGCTAAAAGCTCATAGCTACGGAGTATGTTTTCCCTAGGGGCCCAGTCAACGGTCTGAACTAGAAATCCGCCAAATCCGCCACTTTCTTGGGCCAAATTATTTATACCCTCAATACAGTCGTCTGGAGTCCCAACTATCCAGAAACCATTATCTGACATCCAGTCGACAACCTGATCCCTGGGCCCATCGAAAACAGGTTTTCTTCCATTGGTTCCCTCCGTGTAGTCCCTCAAAAATCCTGCTGCTCCTTCCCTTGCCTGTTCACGGGCTTTCTCTCTAGTTTCAGCCAAATGCACCGGTACCACTAAACGCCA
>CAYPXS010000097.1:0-5495 GCA_964414725.1 uncultured Dehalococcoidia bacterium | reverse complement strand
AAGAAGGCGTTCCTGATGGTATGAAAATTGACACCGAAGGACGAATTTATTCTACCGGTCCTGGTGGGGTATGGGTGTTTTCACCAGAAGCTGAACTACTAGGAAAAATCCTAACACCGGAAATTCCAGCGAATTGTGGCTGGGGAGAAGATGGGCATACTCTATTCATGACTGCTAGAACTGGGCTTTACAAAATACGATTAGAGTCAAGAGGAAACATTTAGGTACACCACCAGAACAGATAGATTATCAATATATGAACAACTACGACATAGTTATAAATCAAGCTCGCGTAATGGACCCGGAATCCGGTTTAGACCAATTAACAAATGTTGGAATTTCGCAAGGGAAAATAGCAAAAATCAGCGAATCTCCAATGCAAGGTGAGCAAATCATAGATGCTTCCAACCAAGTATTGTGTCCAGGATTTATCGATTTACATTGCCACCCACAAGACACTCAAATTTTTGAGGTACAGGCCTTAGATGGAGTCACTACCACTCTGGAACTTGAGGTAGGAACAAACGACGTTAGTCATTTTTATTCTAGGTGGGAAAATCAATCCCCCATAAATTTTGGTGCCAGTATTGGCCATATACCTGTAAGAATGAAAGTTATGAATGATCCCGGGGTATTTCTACCATCGGGAGATGCTGGTAGGAAGCTGGCGACAAACTCTGAAATTATCGAGATGCAAAATCTTATAAGAGAAGGGCTTGAAGAAGGAGCCCTCGCTGTGGGCTTCGGGCTTGATTACACAAGAGGGGCCAGTCGTTGGGAAGTAATCCAGATGTTTAAAATCGCAGCGGAATACAATGCTTCTTGCCACGTACATCTTAGAGGCAAAGGCCATTTGGAACCATCAAATGCGATCGAGGCATTGGAAGAAGTCATAGCCGCATCTGCAATCACAGGAGCCCCTTTACATGTCGTACACCTTAACAGTACTGGTATGAGGGCAGTCCCACAGCTCCTAGATATGATTTCAGGTGCAAACCAATCAGGATTGGATGTTACTACTGAATGTTATCCCTATACGGCGGGAATGACAAAAATTGAATCAGCTCTTTTTGATGAAGGTTGGCAAGAACACTACGGAATAAATTATGAACAATTAATGCGACCCGACACCGGGGAATATCTAACTGCCAAAACGTTTTCAGAATACAGAGAAAGTGGAGGTTGGGTCATAACATTCTCCACACCAGAAGATTCTATGACGGCTGCAGTAAAAAGCCCGTTAACGATGATAGCAACCGACAGCATCATCGAAGATGGAAAAGGACATCCCAGAACGGCCGGATCCTACACCAAAGTTCTTGGCGAACATGTGAGGGAAAAAGGTGACTTGGATTTAATGTCTGCCATTTCTAAAATGACCATTATGCCAGCCAGAAGACTCGAGAAAAGAGCTCCGGCATTTCTCGATAAAGGCAGGATAAAAGAAGGATCAGACGCTGACATCGTTATTTTTGACCCTATGACGGTAAAAGACCAATCGACCTATACTGATCCAACTAGACCACCTATAGGTCTTAGTCACGTGATTGTTAATGGCGTTCCCGTTGTATCAAACTCAAAATTAGAACAAGGAGCATTGCCAGGTAAAGGCATACTCGCAACAACAAATTAGTATGGAGATAGATATGGCTGTTTATTCAATAAGTAGCATAGAAGTAAAAAACTGGGAAATATATGAAGAATATATGAAAAAGGTTCCGGCCATTATAGAGAAATATGGTGGCAGATACTTGGTGCGAGGAGGGGAAATTCTATCTGATGACACTAGTTGGCATCCGAAAAGAATAGTGATATTAGAATTCCCTACCACAGAGCATATGGATCGATTCAGAAACTCAGAAGAATACAAGCCAGTCGCTGAATTGAGACATAAAGCCGCTGAAACAGAAGGCTTCGTGGTTTTGGGTCATGAATCTTAATCAGTCAATTGAGGAATTTCTACCTGTATATCTTCACCAATATCACTGAAATTCACCAAGAGTTCCACATCCGTTTTGCCTATACCCGATAGACCCTCCATACCAAACACCTCCGAAAGAAACAGTCCTCCATCACTTAAAGAAAATGCAGAAGTAACTTTGGAAATATGGTAGTCATCCAAATCTACCTCCAATTGAACCTCCCAAGTCTCAGGAGAAAATCTCAAAGCCTCTTTTTCGGTAGCAATCAATTCAAATAATGGAGTAACAGAACCAATAGAACCACTATCCTTAAAAAGGAAAAAGGTTTTTTCTTCCGTCGTCAAAACATTACTTTCACTCAGGTCTGTTCTTAGGAAAGACTCACCTATGGCCACCCAAAAATCGGTTGAGATATGACCAATGCCCAAATTTTCGCTATCTCTCCATTTTTCTAGCGGAGATTCTCTGGTGTATATATTGTCTCCCAACTTTGCAGATTCAACATAAAGGCCTATTCCAAGCAAATTAGCTTCAAATTTGGATGCTGCTGCAGGGGATGTCACCCTCCCGGACCCAGATATGGGAATACCAACAAAAATGCCTCCAGCATCGACTCGAGCCACTCCTTCTAATGCATATTTAAACGAGTTTATTCCGACAATTGAATTAAATACTTTTTCCTGAAGGGTTTTATCTTCAACTTTTATAGCACTTGTAGTCTCGACTAGTGGTATTTGAGTAGGCTTTGAAATTGGGCCTCGTGCAGGAGTAGGAATTGGGGTGGCTGTAGGAATTTCGATATCTTCAATGACAAGTTCTGTAACGACAGTAAAAACCGCTTCAGGTGTGGGGTTACGATCATACGAGACATCTTTAACTTCATTTTTGCCCACAAAAAAACATCCCGAAATTGCAAGCACTGATATCAAAATACCAGGAAAATATTTAAGGCTCATAACAGGTAAAACTTCACCACCTCAGCTACCCCACTGCCTCCGGGTTTAAACAAGCTGGCATTGTTTCCCCTCGAAGATGCGATATAACATTATCCGCTGCCATCAAACCCATTCTTCGCAGAGTGGCGGCACTCGCACTGGCAATATGTGGGGTGACTATAACATTCTCCATATGAACCAAAGGATCATCTGGCAATATTGGTTCAGGTGAAGTGACATCCAAAGCAGCTCCGGCTATTTCTCCCGCCATTAGAGCTTCTCTCAAGGCATCTGGATCTACCGTACCACCTCTTGATGTATTTATTAAAAATGCGTCCTTGTTCATCTTTTGAATCTCTTTTGATCCAATAAATCCTTGGGTTTCAGGTCCAAGCGGTACATGAACGGAAACATAGTCAGAGGAAGACAAAAGTTCATCCAAATCCGGTGCCCATCGTAATCCATAGCTTTCTTCAACATCAGGTTTTCGTGTTCTTGAGTGATAGAGGATATCCATATCAAATCCTTTTGCACGTTTGGCCACTGCAGTACCTATCAATCCAAGACCAATTAATCCCAAGGTTTTACCATGCACATCAGTGCCCAAATATGGGGTCTGATCAAAAATTTTCCATTCCCCTTCAATGACTTTTCGATTAGAACGTGTTACTTGCCGCGCTAAAGAAAGTATCAAGCCAAATGTAAAATCGGCACATGATTCATGCAAAATTCCAGGAGTGTTACCAATAAGGACACCATTCCTAGTGGCAGAATCCAGGTCAATATTATCAATTCCTATAGCCCTCGTGCCGACAACCTTTAATTGTTCGGCAGCCGAAAACACCTCATCATCCATGATGTCATTAGATTCAATCATCATACCGTCACATTCTTGAGCTTTTTGCATCACTAGATTTTTGGGGGGAGGAGTAGGCTCTTCCCAGACCTCTACTTCAAAATTTTGCTTTAGTTTGGCAATTGCGTCAGGAACAATGATTCTAGTAACAAACACTTTTTTATCAGGCATCTATAAATCTCCTATACAAAACACACACTTGGGCAAAAAAGTATACACCGGTTACTCGGATACTAAACGGGAAATAAAATTTATGACTTGCACTGTCGCCGTCAGTACATCAAAATCTTAGTAATGCGTGAGCAATTTCGCATTAAGCAAAAAAGACTAATTGTTAATGCGAGAATGTTCACAAACTAATATCCGATATAGGTGGGTGATGCTAGCTGGGGTTTGGTTAGCCTACTTCTCATTCGGAGTTGTACAAGGTGGTATCCCCCCTTTAATTGGTCCAGTCAGTGCGGACCTTGGTCTAAATCGCTCCACAATGGGTACAGTTCTGGGTGCTTGGCCGTTAATTTATATTTTAACGGCAATACCGGCAGGCGCCTTATTGGATAGATTTAGTCTCAGATTCACAATTATGGCTGGAGTATTGTTTATTGGCATATCGGGATTACTCAGAGCTGTAGCAGTCGATTACAAAACCATACTTTTTGCCGTAATGGTATTTGGGATAGGTGGACCATTCATTTCTATTGGTGCCCCAAAATTGATCAGTACATGGTTTTCTGAATCTGATCGAGGCCGTGCAATGGGAATTTATCTGACTGCCCCTGCTATAGGCAGGATACTGGTACTATCTGCTACCAATAGTCTACTAATGCCATTATTTAACAATAGTTGGCGGTTAACTCTACTGACTCTGTCTGGAGTTGCCTTTGCCGCCTCACTGATATGGATTCTGATTGCTAGAGATCTAAAAATAAACAACTCCGAAGCAAGCGAAAAAAAAGACCTTTTGTCCAGCATGAAAACATTTCCGGATCTGGTACGGATCAGAGAGGTGAGATTGATTCTAATAATCGTACTAGGGATGTTTTTATTCAATCATGCCACCAATAACTGGCTTCCTGAAATTTTAATTGAAAAAAACATGGGTTCATCAAAGGCAGGTTTATTTTCGGCTATTCCAGTTGCTACTGGCGCAATAGGATCGGTGATTATCCCTCAGATTGCGAAGCCGCAGTCCCACAGCACAATTATTTTTTCTTTATTTTGTGTCGCAGCAGCGTGTACGATTTGCTTGGTTTATTTTGAGAATAATTTACTTGTGGGAGTACTGATCCTACTTGGAATTTCCTCTAGGGGTGTCATGCCTATAATAATGCTTACCCTGATATCTTTAGTGGGTGGCGAAAAAACAGGTGCGGCAGGCGGGCTTTACTTTACTGCAGGAGAAGTTGGAGGTGTAATGGGGCCCATTCTTCTAGGGATATCGGCTGATGTTTTTAGTGGATTTACACCAGGACTAATATTTCTCTCTGGTTTATGTGTCGCACTCTCATTTGGTTCTACTATTATCAACAAGAGAAAAACGACGCCATACTAATCAGTTCTCAAACAATAAAGACCTAATTAAAGAATAATCAGGCACCCCGTTTGTTCTATATTTTTCATCGCCATACTGATCAAAAATTATGAAGGTAGGTACTAAATTTGCCTCGTATTCCGCATACAAAAGTTTCCCAACTTCGCTTTGAACTTCCAATCTTACAAAGGTCAACTTTTGACCTAATCGTTTTTCTAACCTGTCAACGGCAGGTTTCATAGATAAACAAC
>CAYPXS010000096.1:0-5649 GCA_964414725.1 uncultured Dehalococcoidia bacterium | reverse complement strand
ACTCTTGAAAGGATTCAAAGAAATGCTGAAGAAGCAGCTAGAGTTGAAGCTGAAGCAGAGGCAGCTAGAGTTGAATTAGCAGCACGAGAGGAAGCCGCTGCACAAGCAGAACTGGCTGCTCTTGCTGCTAGGTTGGCCGAAGAGCAGGCTGAGCAAGAACTTGCTGAACAGGCACGACAGGCCGCAGAGGCTGAGGTTGCTGCTGCTGTGGCTGCAGAAGCGGCCCGAAATGCAGCTGGTGACTCGTCGATGGCTACAATAATTGAGGGTGGATATGTAGATGTTTCATTACCTCAGTTTGGTACTGCATCTGTAGTAGACGGACAAATTTATTACATTCATGATGGCTCCTCTAATCCCTTAGACACTTTTACTGCCACTGTGCGAGGCAGCGGGGGTGACCTTTTTGAAGTGAGGATGTCTGTAGAACTAACTTATGTCAGGCCTAATACCGCACCTATTGCTGGGGATGACAGTATCTTTATACCATCAGGTGTAATGCCGGAGAATTTTGACCAACTACATATAATAGACGTCTTAGCTAATGACACGGATGCAGATGGAGATAATCTAAAGGTAACTCATATCAATGGAACACCGTGGGAACAGGGACATATAACCTCTTCTGATAATAATGACACTGCGGGTGCCTTTGAGTATGCAGATTTACGTATAGCTGTTTTTAATAGCTCACTTCCATATGCTGTCGCGCCGGGTTTATTTTGTGTTGGTGACATGGAATGTGCAGAGGGAATATTCATAGCCTCAACTCATTCGTCCAATTACAGTGGTCAAGAAGCCTTCACCTACACAGTATCTGACGGTAACGGTCTTTCATCTGTTGGCACGGTAGTTGTGAATCTCACAACGGATTATGAGGCTCCTGTTGCTTTGGATCAGAGTATCCAGATTCAGCAATTAACTGCCCGTGAATATGACCTGAATTTGCGACCCTCCACCAGGATTTCATCAGTAACGCAAGGAATGAGTGGGGACGTTGAAATTTCGGGTGATAGCACAATTGTATATGCGAATTACGGAGTTGATGCGGATAGTGATTCATTTAGGTACACGGTTGTAGATGATTTTGGTAATGCCAGTTCAGCAACAGTAGAAGTATCTGTTGAAATATTGAATCGGAGGCCGAATCCAAGGAGTTTCACTCAGGTGGTTGCTGAAGGGGGATCGGTCACAATTGCAGTGATCCCATCTGCCCCTGATTGGGACCCCTATTTGATAGACTATGAAGGAGATACATTAAGGCCTACTCCGGATGACTCTGGATTTTATGGCGACCCAAATGCTACTCAACCCAGCCAAGGATCATACGTATATGAACCAATTTTGGGCGAAACTGGATCTCCGATAGGATACAACTTGATTTACACTCATGACGGTTCTGAAACCGCTTGGGATACATTTCATTACGAGTTAGTCCAATTTGATGGACAGACGGGATGGGGAAGAGTTGATGTTACGGTAGAACCTGTTAACGATGTTCCATATGCTTCAGATTATTCTCTTAGCGTCGTGCGGGGCGAATCCATAGAAATAGATGTCGTTGATTCGGAAGCTGATTCAGACGGACCTACTCTGACTGTCGGTATGGAAGCCCTTCCTGCACAAGGAGATATAACGTTACTGGAGACACCAACCGGGACAACTATTAGGTACAGTCATAACGGGAACAATACCCAGAATGACTTTTTCTCTTACACTTTGTCGGACGGGATCGGCCATGCAGTTTTTGGATCAGTGACTTTAAATGTTGCTGGGATCACATTCGATGCATCTGCCCAAGCGCTACCTGCAGCAGGACAAGCAAAGGTCGCATGGGACCCGGAGATAGGAATAAGAGTTTCTTCGACAGATCGCTTGGAGGTTAGAAACTTATATGAAGCCTTCACTCTCTCTGAGTGTGCAGATTCTCTTTGTGACGATGCGCAGTTGAGTCCGGTAGGTGGCCGAACAGTTAAATTAACAGAGCCAGAAAGCCAGATTCTTAGTTTCGTACCTGATGTTCCTTTGTACGGAGGGACTACGTACAAGGTTTCGGTTAATTCAGATTCAGGAATAGAACTATCTGGCGGCAATATGCAAAGTCTATCGGGTCTCATCAGTGATGTAACTTCTTGGACATTTACTACTGCTGAGATGACAAGGTTTGCCTTCCCACTCCTTGTGAGCTATAGCGATTCGGAATGCCATGGGACACAACAGAATCCATACCACTCTGAAATACCACTCAGGGCTGGAGAGCGGGAGTGTCTAACCTTGGAAGATATGGATAAACTTATGTTTGGGACTATAGAAGATACCCCTTCTCATTACCTCACCGAAATGAGTGGTGGTAAGTTTGTATCATCACCGGTTCGAGATCGAGCTGGTAACGTGCTCAAATCCGTACGAATAGAAAGAGACAAACCATATATCGGTGGAAATTGTGGCCGGGAATGGGAACAAAATGGGCGCAAAGCTTTTCCTGGCTGTCCTGATTGGGAAGAAGACACCACATTGAACGAAGAAATGGACCTCATTTTTGACCGATTTAGGTATAGAAACATAACGAATAAAGATGGATCATATAACCTATTGGCACCATACAGACCAAGTAGAGAAAGGGTGATCTCTATGTATGGTATCGGGAGTGAGCAGGACAGAGTAGGCAACGGGCAACACTATTTTAGGAATGTAACTCCTATATATATTTGGGCGACTGGAGGGCCAGATACCTCGCCAAATACCATTATAGGAATGGCCACGCCACCAAGAAAGAGTTATCAACCTGCAGTGGATCTATCTCACGAAGAACGTTTTGACACCTGGGTACACGAATTAGGTCACGCTTATTTTGGGATGACAGACACCTATGTAACAACTAGGCCAGCAGGTCCCAACAAAACGGGGACTTTCGATGTCATGGCTGATGCTTTCGGCCTGGCACCTTTCACAGCTTGGAACATGGTCCTAGCTGAATTTGAAGAACCGGAGGGACTTTTTGCTGATAGTGACTTAGTTGCCTACCTTGCCGATAGTAGCGGGACAGCTTGGGCCGATCCTGATGGCAACAATAATGGAACCCTATACAGTCTAGAAAACTCTTCCGAATTCAACGTAATTAAAGTTCCAGCGATAATAGAGAGAGACACTCAGGAAGTAAAAGGCCATTATCTCTTAGAGCTTTATGGTTCCAGTGGATACGATTCACAGAGAAGTGTGCACGCAAGCACACTTGATTTTTCCGATCAGCCAGATTCTTTCCCAGGTGGTATAGCTATTTGGAAATGGGATAAAACTGAGCAGAAAGTTCGTACCGATACATGTATACAGCTTTTTGCGGGTAACGTACCTGACTGTAACCTAGAGTGGTTGCACCGTAACGGAACTAATCCTCATTGGATTGAGTACTATCCGAGTATACCAAGTGTCACGAGGGGGAATGACGTAAGTGATACTGTGTACGAATCACCTGGGATATACACACTTTTCCCTTGGTGGTACTCAGAACAGCTGCCGTATGGGACCGATTACGAGGCACAACTTGGGAACATGCCAACGACAATAGAATTACCGGTGTTAGAGATAGCACCGTTTGATGAAGATCAGAATTTTGGCGGAGGCAATAAGGTTGCAACAGTGACCCTTTCCTTCGATCAGTTCGTCTCGGATATAAAGTCGGGCATTAGGGAAGATTCGCAGGGGGCTAATAGCGGGAACTTCAGTTCCTACACTCCAGGCTCATCCGCTGGTTTTACCTATAGCGTGGAGAAACATGAGACACCGGTATACATGAGTTACAGAGACCATGTGAGAGAAGGGCAAACCCAGTTTGCATCTGGTGTAATGTGGGATGAAATGGAGGCATACGGGTTTTATCGGTATACCGATCCAACACCGGCGTCCAGGTAATCACGGTCCATTGAAATAATATGTGCAATAGGCATCTGCTTGGAGTTACAAGCTTAGGTGTCTATTGCATATAAGAATGTTTTTTTCCATTCCAAGGATATTTAATACTAGACTTTTTTTCACAGTCACCCTGAAAACTAATGATTCGTATATAACCCTTGTTTTTCTAAGATACCTTTATTATAGGAATGGGGTGGTATGATCGAGCATACTACTTCAGCAAGGAGAAAAAATGTTTCATATCAAGAGAGTATTTAAGGCAAAACCCGGGCAGTCACGTAAAGTTGCGACCCTAGCCTATCAGGCGGCAGAAACCTATAACGGTGCCGGACAGCGAGGGGAATTTTCAGTTTATTTTAATCCAGGTACTACGCCAGGAGAAAAAGATATCGTTGTACTACAGTGGGCTGATGAAGCCTTGAAGTCCGTGTTTCGTGGAGAAAATGACATTCCATCTAGGTCCCTAGAGATTTGGAAAGAATTGATGACCCTAACAGATGAAAACTGGATCGAATTTAATGAACTATTAACCCCGGATAAAATGGTCGACTGACACTAAATTTGTGGAAAATCATATATCCCTACCATAGTAATTATTTCATTCAGGGAATGTGAGAAATTATCATTAAAAGTAGATTATGACAAAGAAAAAAATCGCAGTAATTGGTGCAGGTATTGTAGGCGCCTCAGTCGCTTTCTATTTGTCTAAATACGGTATGGATGTTTCCGTATTTGATAAAAACACACCTGGGTCTGGAGCTAGCGGGCATTCATTTGCCTGGATCAATGCGTTTTCAAAACAACCACGTAACTACTATGATTTGAATTATCGCTCAATGGACCGATGGCCTAGATTCGCTGATGATTTAGGTAAAGATATTGGTTTGCGGTGGGGAGGTAATGTTACCTACTGTTCAGACCCTGATGAAGGTTCAAGATTGTCTTCTGAATGTGAGAGGCTTAACTCATGGGGATATTCAGCTCGATTGATATCATCTGATGAGCTATCTGCTCTTGAACCGGGTCTGAAAATCAGAGAATTCCATACCGGTATTTATACTTGGGATGAAGGTCATGTTATGCCTGTTAAGGTGGCTGAGGCGTGTTTGGAAAAGGTACGTGATTCAGGAGGCAAGGTCTATCTCAATTCCCAAGTCAAATCGGTCTCACAAAATGGTGATAAGGTGCTGGTCTTTATTCCTGACAGCCAGATGGAGTTTGATGGAGTAGTAATAGCAGCTGGGATAGATTCCACAGACTTGGCAATGAGTGCTGGCATAAATTTACCTCAGAGGAGAAGTCCTGGGGTGGTTGTTAAAACAAAACCCCTACCCTCTTTCATAAAAAATTTGTCCACAATATATTTGCCGGCTCTCAGTGAAGATGAAAAAGAATTACACATCAGACAAGATACTGATGGGGTAGTCATGATTGGTGCAGGAGATCAAGAAAGCGAGGCGGAGGATGATTCACAGGAATATGCCGATAAGCTGATTCAAAGGGCCTCCCTTCATTTCAATCAACTTTCAGGAGTTGATGCCATTAGAGTGCCAGTAGGATTTAGGCCTATGCCAGCGGATGACCTTCCAGTAATAGGATCCTCGCCGGTTAACGAAAATATATATTTAACTTTGATGCACAGTGGAGTGACTCTTGCTCCCCTCGTGGGTGCTCTGGCAGCCCTGGAAATAACGACCGGAATATCTAATGCTGATTTAGACCCGTATCGACCATCAAGGT
>CAYPXS010000095.1:0-5672 GCA_964414725.1 uncultured Dehalococcoidia bacterium | reverse complement strand
TTGTTGGTCTTTTGGGACTTTTGGTGTCTCTGTTTTCTTATTTAATCGTGAAAAACCCCGAGCCTAGTCGAAATGAAATATCTGGATCAGACAATAAAGCTGAAAACTTGATAGGACTGACCTTACGTCAGGCTATTCGAACTAGAACATTTTATGCCATTACAGTGGCTATATTGTGTGGGACCTTTACTTATAGTTCCCTATTACCGCAGGTTTCTTCCCATCTCATCATAAATGGTGTTGGGGACAATACAGCGTCATTAGCCGTGAGCTTGTTTGCAACTTGTGGCATGGCCGGGAAATTTATTTTTGGAAATTTGTCGGACAAATATGGTCCTCGTAAAGCGTTGATGCTCGACCTGTTGGGGCAAGCTGTTTTCGCATCTCTTCTGGTATACGCTGGTGACGGATTGCCAATATGGGTGGTAGTGCCTGCCATGGGGTTTTTTTTAGGGGCTTTTGGGGCCCTTTATCAGTTGATTGTAATAGATGCTTTTGGAGTAAAACATTTTGGGGCAATAATGGGTGTAATTGCGATATCAAATGCTGTTCCTTCATTTGTGGGTCCGATTATCGCGGGAATAAGTTTTGACACAACTGGGAGCTACGCTAGCGCGTTTTTCATTACCGCAGCTATTTTTGCGATTGGTGCAATAGCGTTGAAGTTTTCAAAAGAAAATCCTACGGAAATGTGATATTGCGCTGTAGGATTCAATTAGATAGAACGTAGAAAATTCACTATAGGGTAAGTTTCCCAATCGTTTGGGGAAGAGTCACTAATGGCGAAGGTTTCCAGGTGCGGTCCCGGTCTCTCAGAAAGATGTGCTGCAAATTCCTGTGCATCCTCTTGGCTTCTATAGTTTTTCAGACCTTCTATTTTGTAGCTAATAGTGTCATTAATGTCTATCACGATGTCCATATTTTTTTCAATTTCACTTAGTTGCAAGTCGTACATCTCAGCTATATCCGCTGGGATTGAAGCGTAAATTAGAAGCGGTCGGGGTTTATCTGAACTACTCAAATACTTGTCGTATGCAATTAGGGTGGATTTGTGAATGGCTATGTGGTCGGGATGATTGGAAATACCGCTTGGACCGAAGGTCGATATAACATCAGGTTTAACCATGTGCATTATATCTAGTACTTTTAGGCTTAAAATATCAGGATCTTCTTTATCAAGTTCCTGGTCGACGTATCGCAACATGAATGGAGGATTTACCCCGAAAGAATCCATATTTGCTTTTAGTTCGGCCTCTCTCACAGTTGCAAGATCTTTCCTTCTGATTTTTGTTCCACCAGTACCCAATGTGCCTAATTCACCACCTGTGGCGGTGACTACATAAACTTGATGACCTCTGTTTGCGAGTTTAACCATGGTTCCAGCACTCGCCGAAGTCTCGTCGTCTGGATGACCATAGACCCCTAACCAAATGAATTTTTGTTCCTCAATTTCTGTCATTTGAAATCCCATAGGTCATTTCTACAATCATTTTGTCTAGTTTTGAACAGTCACGACACCGATTTCCAGGATCTGGTGGAGTCTTCATTTTTGAAACAGAATGGACTTTTGAAAGCGCAATTGGTATCAGTTTCTCTGGTCTTCTTTCTACTTCAATTATATTGGATTTGAAACCAAGGGTCATTCCAGTTTCAGAAGTTGAAGAATTGGATGAAGCGTATTCCTTCTGACTTTCAGGTTCCATAAATATCAGATAAAGGTGGTTAATAGGAGTGTACCCATAGGATTCTGCTATCCATGCGTAGGCATTCAGCTGCATTTGATATGAAAGTAGGGTAGATTTTCTATCTGGATTGTATCGAGAGGTTTTGTAGTCAGCTATCACATATGATTCGTCTGAAAGTCGAAATATAGCGTCTGCTTCTCCTCTTACCGTTATTCCCGTGCTGTCATCAGTTCTGTGAAATTTCCTCCAATTTGGTGGTTTTATGTTCTCAATCACATTTCCAATTTTGTCCATCCAGTCTGGTAAAGAAGAGTATTTTTCAAAATATGTGGCAATTACATTTTTTGTGAAACTATCTATCGAGCTGAATATCGCAGGGAAGGATTGATAAGGAAGATCTTTAATGTGCATTCGGACCCATGCACACCTTAGACAAGAATATCGTGTTGCGTAGTGTCCTAATTCAGTAGCTGAAATTGTAATATTCATTTTAATTTTCTGGTTATACTTGAGTGGGTATATACCAATATTATTACAGAAAAAGAGAGTATCTCGTGGAAAAACGCCGACTCGGAAGAACGGGCCATAATAGTACAGTTGTTACTTTTGGAGCGTATTCAGTAGGTAAGCTTAGACAGGAACAGGCCGATTTGGCCATTCAGATGTGTTTAGACTATGGAATAAATCATATTGATATTGCTCCCGGATATGCCGAATCCATGGAACGAGTAGCACCTTGGATGCCCGAACTACGCGATAAAATGTTTCTGGGGTGTAAAACTCCAATGAGAACCAGAGATGAGGCGTGGCGTAACGTGGAAGACATTATGCGTCGTATGAATGTGGAATCATTCGACCTTTTTCAATTACATTCCGTAATAGATATTGAAACCCTAGATTTGGTCACTGCGAAGGGTGGTGCCTTGGAAGCTTTGGTTGAGATGAAAGAGCAAGGTCTAACGAAATGGTTGGGGATTACCGGGCATGGCCCTTCTTCACCGTCTACCCATTTAGAGGCTCTTCGAAGATTTGATTTTGATACTGTCATGTTCCCGGTTAATGCTTCTATGTATAGGAATCCTAAATATAGAAAAGATTCAGAATCACTTATAAACTTTTGCAATATAAATGATGTAGGTATTCAGACTATAAAAATGATAGCTAGAGGGGGATGGGGAGAGTCTAAGAAAGACTGTGGTACTTGGTACGATCCTTATCGTGACCAGGAAGAGATAGATGAGTCATTGTGGTGGTTGTTATCCCAAGAAATAGACACTGCTCCTAGCTGTGGTGAATTCTCCTTATTACAAAAAGTTCTAGATGCTGCATCTAGATTTAAGCAGCTACCGTTGGAAGATCAAGAAAATATCGTATCTACAAGAGTCCCAATGGACCCGGAACCCAAATTAGCAATAATTTAGGGGTAACGATAATTTCTTAAACCAGATATCAGACGCCAAACAAGGATTACAACACAGACTGACACCGCTCCTCCGAGCAGCATAGTGTTACCAGCTCCAATACGTTCGGACATGAAACCAACTTCAAAAGTTCCAATATTGTTTGCCGCCATTGCGCAAAAAGAGTGAAAGCTGACGGCTCTGCCTCTCATATGATCTGGTGTCGTCAATTGCACTGTAGTTTGTCTAGTCGTCATGCCTATAGCATCGGTTGCGCCAAGACCAGAAATTACCCCTCCTCCTATCAATAATAGAAACAAAGGGTGTACGTTGAGGAATTGGATAGACCCAAAACCAAATAACAGAATGGAATATATACCGGTGGCGTATAGAACTAGCATTCCTTTTGCCCTATATTGGGCTAGGAAAAGAACTAAAAAGCTACCACAGACGCCTCCTAGTGAATTTGCAGCGGAAAGTGGACCTATTGCCCATGCACCTTGTTTGAAAAGCTTGTCGACTATAAGAGGCATAATTTCTCTGTAAAAGCTGACCACAGTTACCCCGATATCCATAATGTATAGTCCGGGAAGGATCGGGTGGTTTCTAACAAAGGTAAATCCTTCCCAAAGTCTTGAAACCATAGAACCTTCCGACGACTTTTCTGTTCCGTCAGTGCCGTATTTAGGTTTTATGAAAAGAGGGATAAGCGAGGCCGGAACGGAGAAGAGGACTCCAATCATAAATACCGCCTGCAGTCCAATAAGCTTATATGCCAAGGAAAACAGTAAAGGTGTAAGAATAGAACTTATTTGATACGTTGCCGTGTTAGAGGTGACAGCATGCATCAAATGGGAAGAAGGGACCACATTGGCGGTAATGGCAGATCGTGCTGGTCCTCCCATCGTGCTGGTTACTCCCAGTATTGCAACCATCGCATATATGTGCCAAGGTCTTAAGGAATCGGTCACCAAGAGAATTGTTGCAAATGTTATCAAGAAAAAGCTAAAACATTGGGTGATGCATATCAGCTTTTTTCTGTCGAATTGGTCAGCGAAAGCTCCTCCAAACAACGTGGCTGGCATTTGAACAGCAAGTTGTACTAATCCCAATAGT
The DNA here is from genome assembly GCA_964414725.1 of uncultured Dehalococcoidia bacterium. GTDB lineage: Bacteria > Chloroflexota > Dehalococcoidia > Lucifugimonadales > UBA826 > UBA11996. The sequence continues at coordinate 1,471 of CAYPXS010000095.1, read as the reverse complement.
CCCAGCTGTATTCCCGAACCTGTCTCTTCATAAAGCCAAACACCAAACCCTAAGAGCCGGATTTGCATAGTGACAGAAGCGGATAGACCTGATATCCAAAGCATCCTGAAGTCGGGGAACTTGAAAGCGGACCATGGTTTTATGTTTGACGAATCCCCAGTATTATTCAAAAGGTGAAAAACCATTAATACTGTGAAAATGAGGGGTTATTTTATGGCTCTTGTATGGTTCCACGAGCACACATTATAGACGAAATTTTGGCCTATGGGTTACCTTTCCATATAGGCTTTGTTTTCATTTCAATTAGTTGTGTTGCTGATGTGATATGTACCGACTTGGTCTGTGAAAATAATAGGCAAGCGCCAACTGGTCGTAGAGTCGACTAGCTGGCACTGAACTTTACTCCACTTGTTATTTATCTCTTAATCAAGCTGGTCAGGCAGGATACCTTGAAATTTCTACCGCGATTGCTATTTGATTGTTCTCATTTACCCACAAGTTGTTTTAACGAGTAATTTTGTCACCAAGTAGGGGTCCATGTTTGATGCAGGTCTACGATCTTCAAGATAGCCTTTCTGATCAACTTCAACCTGCCAGGGGATTCTTATTGAAGCCCCTCTATCAGATACGCCATAACTAAATTGGTCAATTCGTTGAGTTTCGTGGAGACCGGTCAATCTTTTTTCATTTCCGACGCCATAATTTTCGATGTGCTCGTTTATGTTATTCCCAATCTTTTCGCAAGCATCGATAATTGGCTGGTAAGATTCTCTCATTGCTTTTGTGGAGAAATTTGTGTGGCATCCTGCTCCGTTCCAGTCACCTGAAACAGGTTTGGGATCGATCGATACAACCACGTCGTAGTCTTCAGCGACTCTGTGTAGTAGCCACCGTGCGACCCACAATTGATCAGAAACATCCAGAGGGCCTAGTGGCCCAATTTGAAATTCCCATTGGCCAGGCATTACTTCGGCATTAGTTCCTGCGATACCTAATCCGGCATCAATACAAGCTGTTGCATGGGCTTCTGATATATCTCTTCCAAAATTATGGTTTGCACCAACGCTACAATAATATGGGCCTTGCGCTTCAGGGAATCCACCATCAGGGAATCCAATCGGTTGTTTCCCATCCGCTTCAAATAAGGTATATTCCTGTTCGATTCCAAACCATGATTCCTGATCTTCGAATTTTGATGCTACTTCCGCACATGCGGCTCTATTGTTTGTAGGATGGGGAGCCATATTAGGCAATAGGACTTCACACATTACCAATTGGTTGTTCCCACCTGATATTGGATCAGGGCATGAAAAAACAGGACGTAATACACAGTCCGAGTTTTCTCCGGGGGCTTGGTTTGTACTGGACCCATCAAATCCCCAAATTGGGAAATCTGCTCCGTCAGGCAATATCCTTGTTTTAGATCTAAGTGAAGGAGATGGCTCTGTTCCGTCGATCCAAATATATTCCG
>CAYPXS010000094.1:0-5724 GCA_964414725.1 uncultured Dehalococcoidia bacterium | reverse complement strand
GTCGAAATAAAGGAAATAGAACCGGCCGTCGACATACAGGCAGCAATGAACAGACAGATGGCGGCGGAAAGGTTACGTCGAGCGGAAGTAACCGAAGCCGAGGGGAAAAGGCAGGCAGCCATAACTGTTGCAGAGGGAGAAAAGCAAGCAGAAATATTGAGAGCAGAAGGCCAACGCCAGTCTGACATCCTTACGGCCGAAGGAGACCAACAAGCTCAAGTTTTGAGGGCAGAAGGTTTCAGTACAGCTTTGAACCAAATCTTTTCTGTTGCACAGAATGTTGATACTAAAACTCTTAGCTTGCAGTATTTTGAGACGTTGAAAGAAATGGGTAAAGGTGAATCCACAAAATTTATTTTCCCAATGGAATTCACAAAATTACTCGGACCATTTGCTTCGGCGTTGTCGCTGATGGAAGACAAACCGTCAAGCGAGGAAACCTCCAACGAATCTTAGAACTAAACTAGCTAGTTACTAAACAATAATCCGGATCATATGGTGAATTATGACAAATGAAAACAACTCAGCCCCACTCGCGGGCATAAGAATGCTTGATCTAGGTCGGTACCAAGCCGGCCCCAGATGTGCCTTAATGTTCGCTCGGATGGGAGCCGAGGTAATCAAGGTAGAAGCCCTTAATGGTGATGAAAGTAGAGAAAATGGACCAAGGGTTAGAGGTCAAAGTGCTTACTGGGTGCAATATAACAGCGGTAAGAAAAGTTTAGCTATCGACCTTCGGACAGAAAAAGGTAAAGAAGTACTAACAAGATTAGTCAAAAAATCAGACATATTTCTTCAAAATTTCAGGCCAGGCACCATAGACATCATGGGCTTCGGGTACGACGTTTTAAAGGAGCTTAATCCTAAAATAATAATGATAAATGCCTCCGCTTACGGGCAATATGGACCACACCGTGACAAGGTCGGGTTTGACCCAATTGGACAAGCCATGGGCGGTATGATGTCACTGACCGGCTTGAAAGGTGATCCCCCCATCAAAACCTATTTTCCTTTGATTGACCGCATCACATCATTACACGCAACGATAGGAGCTTTGGCCGCACTATGGGAACGCGAGATTTCCGGTGAAGGGCAGGCCATAGACGTTTCATTAGCTGATACAGGATTCACCGTTAACGAAATACCTTTGACCGCCTATCTTGGTAACGGGTATGTAACTGAGAGAGCCACTAGTTATGGTGGAGCCGAAAATCCACTTGGCGGAATGTATGAGACATCTGATGGCTACGTAATCATTGCTGCTGGGAATAACAATATTTTCCAAAGGATGTGTGACGCGATCGATAAACCCGAATGGAAAACAGATGAAAGGTTTTTGACACGTACATCAAGGGCTGAGAATGGAGAAGATATAAACGGAGTTCTTTCAGGTTGGTTCCTGGAAAGGAAAATGAAAGAGGTGGTCGATTATCTATCTGAATACAGCATTCCATGTGCACCGGTCAATAATGTTGAACAGGCTGCCCAAGAATCCCATCTACATGAACGAGAGATCCTAATGGAGGTGCCAGATCCAATTGCCGGAAAAATACATGTGGCTGGAAAAATGATCAAATTTAGTAGAACGGAAATGGTTGTAGGCTCCACACCCACAGTAGGCCAGCATACTGAAGAAATCCTAAAAGATATTGCAGAATATTCGGAAGACGAAATAAAGGAAATGGAAGACGGCAATGTCGTTTCTAGGGGTTAATAACTTTTGTCTGTCATATATGTGGGAGCTACCTAAGACGCTCTCACATATAGATTAGAATCGTTCCGCTAATTTGTCATCAGTTGCAACTTCAAAAAATTCTATTTTGTAATCTGTTATCAGTGGGAACATTTCAGCATTTGCGTCCAAAACACTCTGAGGGACATTTGGCATTCTATTGGCGTCTATAGTTTCCTGCTTCCATTCCGCACAGACGGTAAATTCATCAGCAGGAGTACCCGCTCCGCCGATATAAACAGTAGCTTTTCCTCTCCCGGTGTTTTCTTCATATGAATTGCAAATATCCCTTAGCAATTTCGCCACTTGCCAACAGTCTTTCCGCTCAACTTTACAAACTCGTCTGATTAAAAACATTATTGCTCCTAGAAAATCAAAATCTTTGGGAATTCCAATCCCGATAGTAAAAATATTGTACACGTAGACGACCGGCCAGTTGTTTGGGTGTATCATCTATTGGTTTCAATATGCTATTTCGATATATAAACACTCTCAAATCTCGCCATTACAAGTGGCTAGCCTTTTTATCCGGAGCTCTTGCAATTTTTGGAACTGCTGTAGATCGTGGTTCTTCAAACGTCATCATCCCAGAGATAGCAGAACATTTTTCGGCTGATATACCTACAGTCCAGTGGGTTTTAATTTCATACCTTGTGGTAGTGGCAGCAATAATGCTTCCTGTGGGCCGGCTTGCAGACATAATTGGTCGAAAAATAGTCATAATCACCGGACTCTTGATTTTCACCATTGGAGGGATCACTTCCGCCTCCGCTTCTGAAATGATATTTCTATTTGGAGGTCGAATATTGCAGGGTTTCGGAGGGGCAATGATTCAAGGCACCTCTATGACCATTGCTGTGGATGCTTTTGGCCAAAACCAAAGGGGACGCTCGATCGGCTTAATATTGATATTTGTGGGTATGGGTAACATTGCTGGCCCTGCGATAGGTGGTTTTATTACCGGACTTTTTGGATGGCAGGCTGTATTTATCGCAACCTCGCTCATCACCTTTTGCTCTGCAATTTTGGCGTTTATCGTCTTAAGATCTGACTCTAACCGAGACAATGCCGGGGCTTTTGATTGGGTTGGCTCATTTTTCTTCACCAATTTTCTTATAGCCTTATTGGCCGGCTTCACAATGGTACCTTCTTTCGGTTGGAATTCACCGTATACCCTGCCCGTACTCGCTTTATCAATTCTACTTCTGGTCGGATTCATAAGAAGATCAACTCGATTTGAAGATCCAGTTCTAAATCTCAGGCTTTTTCTGAAACCCCTATTTAGCGCATCAATAATGGCCAACCTGTTTTGTTTCATAGGCATGTCTTCTGCATGGTTTTTGTTGCCTTTCTATTTAAAATACGTCATGTTTTACACTCCACAGCAAATCGGCTTGGTTTTTATGCCAGCTGCCGCTGGAATGGCTATTGCTAGTCCGATATCAGGGAGGCTTTCAGACAAATTTGGATGGAGACCATTTACGATCGGAGGCCTTTTACTGGCTACTTTGGGCCTAATGATACTTTCACTTTTGGACGAAAATTCTCCTAGATGGCTCCCCATTCTAGGAGTGTTGCCTATCAGCACTGGAATGGGATCTTTTTATGGCCCAAATAATAGTGCGACATTAAGCGTGTCAGATGACAAATCCTTCGGAGCGGTCATCGCTTTCATAAACCTGATAAGAAATTCCGGTAATCTAATGTCGGTACCGGTGTCTACCTTAATCGTCACTTCAGTCATGGCGTCACTAGGGCATCCCCCTGATCTTTCTGCCGTGACCCAAAATGCCCCAATTGGTTTGATACCGTCATTTATATCGGGGATGAAGACTACTTTCATCTCTTTAACCGCGCTGGTGGGCATCGGTATGCTGTTGTCTCTATATAAGGGAAAGCCAGTCACTCTATAACGGCTAACCTGATAGAGACATGATTTTGTACATATGTTTATAAAGTTTGAAGGCCTGTTTCACGAAATTTAATGTCCCAGTTTCCTCCGCTTCATCTTTATGGACTTGGACGGCATTTTGGAACAACGAAAACTCTGTATGATAAACATTCCCTCCGTTTTTGATCACTGCATCTGCTAATCTCCTAGATTCTTCGGCTGGAACCAACCTGTCGTGCAGGTCGTGCATTAGTAAAACCTCCGCTTTTAGCATACTCATATTTGTACTAGGAGAAACCGCAGAGAGGAAACGATAGGTGTCATCGTTTAGATTCGTTATGGCCTCCTCAGCTTCTAGGAATGAAGGGTCTGTTAATAGGGTTAAAACAGCCCTCCCTCCGGAGTTCAGGGAAGCATATTCGCTTTGAGTCCAAGTACCCCTATCAACTATTTTATTTAAAATCCGTTCGTCAGTACTTCCGGCACCTTCTATCAAATGCGTCCTAACCAAACTTTTTGTCAATTTATCTGGTGACCATTCAGCAGTCTCTGAATCATTAAATCTAGAATTTGATGCAGTCGCCTTAACAAGATCAAAGGCATCATAATAACCGGCAAAAGAATTGATGAAAGCAACTTCTTCATTGATCCTGTCAGATTGAGCAGCTACCACAGCCATGGAGGCGCCAGTGCAGATTCCCCCCATTCCAACTCGCTTCCTATCGACTCTTTCATTATTCTGTAAATGCTGGAAGGCATCTACTAATACTTCTATATCTGTGACGATCAGTCTATTTTCACTCTGAGTGTCTAACCAAGGTATCAGTACAACCATTCCTGTCCTTGCCAAACCCTCTGCCAAGGCTACGATCCGCGATTCTTCCCTATCCGGAGGAACAATTCCCATAAAAAACACAACAGCTGGGTGAATTCCGTCCCCTGATGGAAAATAAATGTCGGCTTCCGAAATGCCCTGAGAAGACATGAAGGTAATTTCCTTTCTCATAGGAGTACCCGAAACATATTCCAAAGGTTTCACGGGTATGGCTGGTAAAATCTGCGGGATGAATAGAGCTGCCTTGATGGAATATCTCACCTGAGGCGTAGCTATAAGTATCCCTAATACAATAAGAATTAACAGAGATATTTTTATTGACTTATGCATTTGGTAATTCCTATTACCAAGAAGGTTATACTCTTAGTTATATGCTGTTATATCGGTAGTATACTTTCAGTGAGATTTCTATAGGAAGGTCTGTATGTCAACTTACGTATTAATCCATGGATCCTATCAAGGCGGATGGATATGGAAACCAACTGCCGAAGAACTAATCAAAAAAGGCCATACTGTGTATGCTCCAACCCTTGACGGTTGTGGAGAACGTTCTATTTCCATACGACCAGGTATCACGATCAAGAGCCAAGCCGAAGAGATATCCGGGTTCATACATTATCAAGATTTAACCGATCTAATATTGGTCGCAACCAGCACAGGGGGATTAGTCACCTGTCAGGTTGCGGAACTTTCTCGGAGTCGGGTACGGGAGGTAATTTTTGTGGACGCTCTAGCTCCTCAGCCCGGAGAGAGAGTTCAAGACATCGTAGTAAGGGACCCAGCCTACCCTCAGGCAATCACTGAACTCACACGGGGTCCATCAGCAGAAGAGTTGGAAGACCGCCTTTTCCAAGACCTAGATCCTGAGCTGAAAAAATGGGCTTTGGAACGGGTTACTATGCACCCTATAGAAGCGACTGATTCTCCTGGTGAATTGGACAACTTCTGGAATCAACAATGGACTGCTACCGTAATCAGGTGCACATTAAGCGCGAATCCGTCAAGAGAACATCAACAACGCACTGCTCAAAAATTAAACGCTAAATGGCATGAGTTAGAAGCGGGTCATTATCCAATGCTCAGTCATCCTCAAGAATTGTCCGAACTGCTCGACAAATAATAGAACCCCTTTATTTTTAATAGCTGAAACCCGGAGCAGCTGATGGGTACACTTTACATATTGGCAACACCTATAGGTAATCTCAAGGACGTCACCTTTCGGGCAATCGATATACTTTCCGAGGTTTCTTTTGTCGCTGCAGAGGA
>CAYPXS010000093.1:0-5833 GCA_964414725.1 uncultured Dehalococcoidia bacterium | reverse complement strand
GGGATAGGAACGCTGCTTCTGAACTTGAAAAAAAGGCTGACAGAAGAAGAAATATCCCTATTAGTACTATGCTAATAGTAGTCTCGTTCGACAACGACTACCTCCCATATCTAGAAAACTTTCAAATCCTGATGGAGGTAATTATAGATCGATTGTGTCGATTGTGTTATTGATTTCGGATTGATTTAGTTCCCATCCTTGTAGGATGGCTGTTCGGGATATAGAGAAAGAGAAGCCTCTTCTTTGTAAGTAGCCTTCCAATTTTTTATAAAATTCTTCTTTTTCTAAACCTTTTAGTGACCTAACTTTTTTTCTGACACACATCAAGGCGTTGTCTAGATCACGAATTTCTGAAGTTGCCAGCTCTGCATTGTGGTCAGAAATTCCTTTTGAAAGTAATTCTTGCTTAATAGCCCTTCTACTTTTTGGTCGGGATTGTTGCCTGCTATATACCCACATCTGGGCAAAACGCGAATCATCTAATAATCCTTCCCGATACATTTGAGCAATCGAGCTGGAAACCACGTCAGGTGAAAACGTTTTTAGGAGTCGTTTTCGTAACTCTGATTCACTTCTTGGTCTGTAGGATATGAATCGCCTAGCAGTGTTGTTAGACTTTTCTGTTTCTTCGTCGCTATCAAAAGCTTCGGGTAATCCTTCGGTGAAGTAGTGATTTGGATTACCCGAAGCTTTTGGAATTTTTATAATTTTCAAGAATAGAAACCTATTTAAATTGCCGTGTTTGCTTCTTCATCTGTTTCTACATCGTCTAAAGGCACAATCAAGTCATCCATTGGTTCAGGATTTAGAGCAGCTTTGACCATTTCGTTGATTTCATCAGTTAGAACAGGGTTTTCTTTAAGGAATGTTTTAGCACTTTCCCTTCCGCGTCCTATCTGGATTTCGCCGAAAGAATAAAATGCACCGCTCTTTTTTACGATCGAGTGATCCACGGCCAAATCTAGTAAGTCCCCTTCCATACTTATACCTTCGTTAAACATAATATCGAATTCAGCTGTTTTAAACGGAGCTGCTAATTTATTTTTTACAACCCTGGCTCGAACTCGATTGCCGACGATGTCAGTTCCTTGTTTCAAAGATTCGATTTTGCGAAGATCAATTCGAACCGAACTGTAAAATTTAAGGGCTCTTCCCCCAGGTGTTGTTTCCGGACTTCCCCAGAAGACTCCCACTTTTTCTCTGATTTGATTTATGAAGACGACGGCGGTATTTGATTTACTTATAGAGGAGGTGAGTTTACGAAGGCCTTGAGACATTAAGCGTGCTTGTAATCCAATATGTGAGTCACCCATGTCTCCTTCCAATTCTGCTTTTGGAACCATTGCCGCCACACTATCCACAACCACGACATCGACTGCACTGCTTCTGACAAGATATTCACATATCTCCAGGGCTTGCTCGGCAGTGTCCGGTTGGGACACTAAAAGGTTTTCAGTGTCCACACCACAACGGGCAGCGTAACTGGGGTCCAAGGCGTGCTCAGCATCAATGTAGGCCGCAGTTCCTCCATCTCTTTGAGCAGACGCCATCACGTGGTAAGTGAGGGTTGATTTACCTGAAGATTCGGCTCCAAATATTTCAGTGACCCGGCCTTTGGGTATGCCGCCCATTCCTAGACCAGCGTCTAGTGAAGGCGACCCGGTTGAAATGGAATCGACTTTAACATCTTGAGCGTCCCCTAATTTCATCACAGCCCCTTTACCAAAATGTTTGTCTATTTGGCCAAGTGCAAGCTCAAGGGCTTTTGTTTTCTCGTTTTTATCCATAGGGAAGCTCCTGAAAATTTCGTTGAAATCGCAATTAATATTCAAATTACAGGAAGGTTAGCATACGGATTTTGGAAAGTAAAGACAAATGTTCTAATAAAAATAGGGAATATTAGAACATGGGTGTTTATTGCCTTAAGATATTAAATTTTGGAGAGTTTCTCCGATGGCACCAGGACCTGGTATTACTGCAACGCCTGCATTGGAAAGAGCTTTCATTTTTTCCTCTGCCTTTCCTGCGGAGCCGGTGATGATGGCTCCGGCATGTCCCATTCGTTTTCCTGGAGGGGCACTTTGACCAACGATTAAAGCGGCAATGGGTTTAGTAAAGTCGTGTTGTATATACTCGGCGGCCTCTTGTTCTTTCGTTCCCCCAATTTCTCCGATCATGACAACGTTGTCGGTATCAGGGTCGTTTTGAAATTTTTCTAGGATATCGACAAAAGTGACTCCAGACACAGGATCCCCCCCAATTCCCACACAGGTTGACTGTCCTATATTAAGGTCTGTTAATTGGCCGACTGCTTCGTAGGTTAAGGTACCACTACGGGAGACTACCCCTGTCCTGCCTGGCAAATGTATGTGGCCGGGCATGATTCCCATCTTGAAATTTTCCCCTGGAGAGATGATACCTGGGCAGTTTGGTCCTATGAGAGTAACTTCCTTATCTTTCAGATACCTGACTACCTTTATAGTGTCTTGTACAGGTATTCCTTCAGTTATACAGGCTATTACATTAATTCCAGCATCTACAGATTCCACGATTGCGTCAGCAGCAAAGGCTGGTGGAACAAATATTAAAGAGGCATTGGCGGACGTTTCATCCACGGCTTGCTGGACTGTATCGTATACAGGAACAGTATCGTTAAAAGATTGACCTCCTTTGCCTGGAGTTACCCCTGCTACGAGGTTTGCTCCGTATTCCGCCGACCGTTGGGCATGATAACTGCCTTCTTTGCCTGTAATGCCTTGTACTAGTAGCTTTGTCGATTTATCTACAAGAATACTCATGTAATTAGTCCCATCGATTGTTTCAAGTATATATATTGTGAACCGATAATTTATGCTAGTTTTTTGATCTCATTTGCCGCTTCTCCAAGAGTGTTGACTAGGATCACATCTAGATTAGATTGAGAAAGAATCTCCCTTCCTTCATCGGAATTCGTGCCCAACATTCTTACTACCATCGGTCTGATTCTATCGGGTTGCTGCTCAGCGGCTAGTAAGAACCCTCTTGCAGCTATGTCACAACGCAATATTCCTCCAAATAGATTTACTAAAACTGCTTTCACGCTGTCATCAGATAAAACTAGATTGAGGGCCTTTGCCACCTTTTCTTCATCCGCCCCTCCCCCGATATCCAAGAAGTTTGAAGGTGATGCTCCTGCAGAACTTGTTACGTCCATTGTAGCCATAGCTAGCCCAGCACCATTCACTATACATCCTATGGTTCCATTTAGCTTCACGTAATTTATATCTGAAGAACGTGCTTCTACTTCAAGGGGATCTTCTTGCGAAAGGTCTGCCATTTCTTGTATGTCTTTGTGTCTAAAAACCGCATCGTCATCAATATCCAATTTGGCGTCAGCGGCTAAAACTTTTCCGTCTTTTGTAATTACTAAAGGGTTTATTTCCACCAATGAAGCATCTGTTTCAATGAATGCTCTGTAAAGGTTTTGCACTAGGCTTGTTACGGGACGGATATGTTCTTGTCCAAGATTAAGACCATAAGCTATTTTCCTACCCTGGAAAGGTTGTAGGCCTAATACCGGGTCAATCGGAACTTGAATTATTTTTTCAGGAGTCGTTTCCGCCACTTCTTCTATATTCATGCCTCCTGCCTCACTCGCAATGACAACTACTCCTTTTGAAGCCCCGTCTATTACCATACCTAGGTAGAGTTCTGTTTCTATATCGATACCCTCTTCTATGAGGACACTGTTGACAGGAACTCCTTCTGGGCCAGTCTGAAAAGTAACAAGATTTGTTCCTATCATAGCTTCGGTCGCTCGTTCTGCAGCTCCCGGAGACTCCACAATTTTTATACCCCCACCTTTTCCTCTTCCTCCTGCATGTACTTGTGCCTTAACTACTACAGTACCACCCATCTCAAATGCTGCCGTAGCAGCCTGGCTTCCGGTTTTGGCCAGTTGACTTTTTGGGGTGGGAACCCCGTATTTTCGGAGTATTTCTTTCGCTTGATATTCATGGAGTTTCATTCTTATCTTTCCTAATTAACACTCACTAAATTGGAGTAAACAAAGTGGCGGAGGGTGTGGGATTCGAACCCACGATACCCGTTAGGATATGCCAGTTTTCAAGACTGGTGCATTCGTCCACTCTGCCAACCCTCCCTTTATAAAAAATGACTTCAGTATTTTAGTGCCCAGAGGAAGTTATCAGCAACTTAACTGAGATATTGAACCTAAAAACGGATATTAACGGATTTAGTCCAAATTACACTAAAGGCCATGGTATGTTCACATTGGGATCGAGAATAGGCATTATAGGAGTTTCGATGATTTGAGCTAGTCTATGTTGCAATGCTTGTATTTCTTCCTGGCTAATTAATGTCTCTAAGATTTTGCTTTTTTGGTCAAAAGTGTCGGATAAATCCTTCATGTCAGTCACTAGGTGTTCGGGTATTTCCCGGCCGCAGTATTCCAACATCACTGTTCGCATTTTAAAGGAAGAATGGAAAGTGAGACCATGGTCGATAGACCATATATTATTCGTAGTGTCCAATAAACAATGTCCGGCCTTTCTATCAGCATTATTTGCTAACAAATCAAAAACTGCTAACGGGAAAAGGTCATCTGAGTCGGTATCCCTCATATCAAAATACGTAATACGAGGATCACAGTCTAGGTAAAGCTGCATCGACCCGACACCGTATGGCCCGTCCCTTACTACGGTCAAAGGTATATTGGGCCATTTCAGAAGTTTGCTTAATTCGTATGCTGCTTGTTCCCTTTTGTATAAAGTGCCTGAAGGAAAATCACGTAATGGTTTTTCACCGTCTCGCGGTTTGTAAATAGCCCGCACGCACTGATTTTCTTCAGCTGAGATCCAAAGGAGAAATGTATAATTCGAACCCCATGGCATGGTGTGCCCTCCAATAACGGCACCATCTTTTAGGTGGATTAGAGCTTCCGATGGGTCTAAATCTAGTATTTCTTCTTCAGGAAGAGGAAATTTTTTTCTAGGGTCATTAAGGTATTGAGATTGCATTCGTTTTAAACCTAGAAACCGGTGTTAGAGTTCGCCTGGATATACCCTCGCATGACCATTTCTTCGAACACAGTAGTGGCCATCAGGATTAATTGGTTTTTCGCATAAAGGACATATAGGTCTTCCGGAAGCAACTATTTCTAGACCATTTTTGGAGAAATCACTAATCATGGCACGTGTTAACCATAGCCTTACGGTAGGTTCCTCTGAATCATCTTCAGGGTCATGGGCATCGATAATGAACATATTCGTTTCAGGGTTATGTCCGAAGGCAAGCCGACCTGCTTTAAAGTCCAAATTTGTTAAACCGGCCGCTTCTAGTTCAACTGGCGGTTCTGTGACACCTTCGTTGTTTTCCGGTGTCTCTTTAGCCAATTGAAGCATAGCGACGGATAATTCGGCCAATTGCTCCTTTTCCAACCAAACTGCGGCTGTGCTACTGGCACTGTTGACGCTTATCCGAAAAGTTCGCATGCCAGGATCCCCAAAGGTTTCAGGGATAAATTTTGTTACCTGTGTGAACTCATTAATAGGCCCAGCCATTGAAACTCCCGAAACTTTAGGAAATTGCGTTATATATTTGTTAGAAAAAATAAAATCTAAGAAGAATGTTAGGTCTTTTCATGGGTTTGTAGCAACAGCCTATTTTAATTTTAAAGTTTCCGCTGTCAAAATAAAGCTCCCCTATGTGTTACAATTTTGCTCTGCGTCGCCGGATGGCGCGCATTTTTATTTGGCCGAAAATTATCAACTAGGAGAAAAACTTGGCATACGTAACCCTTCGCGAAGGCGAAGAGGATGAAGTACTTCTTAAA
>CAYPXS010000092.1:0-5861 GCA_964414725.1 uncultured Dehalococcoidia bacterium | reverse complement strand
CTCTTACCATAAAGCCATTAGAATTTGTCCAAAATGCACGCCTAAGAGGGGAACCTCTCTATCACATTGTACTTAGAGAAATTTTGCCTAACATAATCCCGGTGATTGGAGTCGAGGCGAGTTTACGGCTCAGCTTCGCTCTATTGTTAACCGCCTCACTAGGATTCCTAGGACTGGGAGTACAGCCACCAACACCAGACTGGGGACTTATGGTCAATGAAAGCCGAAGTCACCTAGCAATGGCTCCTTGGGCATCTCTAGCCCCCGCCTTTGCAATGGGCACACTTGTCATTGGGGTTAATTTATTCGCCGACGGTATCAGGCAATCTCTCCAGCTCCCTGAGGATCGAGGTGAGAAATAATGAATAAAGAGCCATTGCTTAAAGTAGAAAATTTATCAGTAACATTTTTCACGCCAAGAGGTACGGTTACAGCTGTAAGGGAGGCCTCCTTTGAGGTTTCAAGAGGCGAGGTGCTAGGCATTGTTGGAGAGTCGGGTTGCGGTAAATCAACCACAGCATTCGCTGTAATGGGATATTTGCCAACGACAGCGGAAACAGGTGGGTCAATATCATTTGAAGGCAGAGATATATCGTCCTTGTCCAAAGAAGATTTGAGAGAGCTCCGTGGCAACCGAATCGCCATGGTTTATCAAGACCCCACTACATCTTTAAATCCTTCTATGAGGGTAGGAGTCCAGCTCCAAGAAGTAATTTCAGAACATCTAGACCTAGACCAAACATCTAAAGATAAAAAAATGGTGGAGTTATTCGAGAGTGTGGGATTACCAGATGCAGACCAACTAGGAGACAGATATCCACACGAATTAAGCGGAGGAATGCAGCAGCGCGTGATGATCGCTATGGCTTTAGCCTGTGATCCCGATCTGTTAATAATGGATGAACCAACTACCGGTTTAGATGTAACAACCGAAGCAACCATATTAGACCTTGTGGCAAGCCTAAAAGAGCGGGTCAATGCAGGCATACTTTATGTGACCCACAATCTCGGAGTTATTGCCAGGGTAGCTGATCGTGTCGCAGTTATGTACGCTGGCCAAACAGTTGAACAGGCCAAGGTAGAAGATTTATTCTCCTCCCCTGCACATCCATATACCTCTGGTCTTCTTTCGTGTGTTCCTAGTCCACCAGGAGCTGGAGAGGCTTCCTCAAGATTAAAAAGAATCCCAGGTTTCGTTTATTCATCACAAGAATCTGAGGTCAGGTCCTGCTTGTTTGCAGAACGTTGTCCACTAGCGGATTCAGAATGTACAACATCTGTTCCCAATCTGGAATTCATTGGTCAAGACTCCCAAGTCAGGTGTTTTCATAGCGACAAAGTTGAACCAGACACATGGGGAGAACCTGAGAAAAGGGTGAGTCGTAAAGATGTCGCTAGCCCAACCGTTTTAACTGGCACCGGAATAACACACGAGTATGGAAAGCGACGAAAAAAATATATGGCTTTTGGACCCGACATAGATTTACCGGTCAGAGCACTCAATAATATAGATTTTGAAATACCACAAGGCAAAACCTTAGGAATAGTAGGAGAAAGTGGGTCCGGCAAATCTACCCTGGCTCGAGCTGTGGTGGGTCTAATAAAGGCTCAGGATGGATCATTTCAGTTGAATGGAAATGAATTAGATAAAACAGTAGAAAACCGTTCTAACGAAGTCAAATCGGCTATACAGATGGTTTTCCAAAACCCGACCGCGTCGCTAAACCCTAAGCTCAAAATTAAAAAAACTCTAATTAGATCACTTATGCGTTTTTCTAAGTTAACCAAACAGGAAAGCGAAAAAAGAGCTGCCTCTCTAATGGAAGAGGTAGGTTTAGATCCAAGTTATTTAGAAAGGCTGCCATCTGAACTTAGTGGAGGAGAACAACAAAGAGTTGCTATAGCGGGCGCTTTTGCTACGAATCCTGAAATTGTAGTGGCCGATGAAGCTGTATCGGCATTGGACGTTTCAGTGCAAGCTCAAGTCCTGTCTCTACTTGAAGATCGTCAGCAAGAATTAGGTAATTCATATCTCTTCATAACTCATGATCTTGGAGTTGTAAGGTATGTCTCAGATGACATCATGGTGGTCTACGCCGGTCACATTGCAGAATATGGGCCTTCAGAAGGTGTCCTAAGTGCTCCATCCCACCCTTACACGGAGGCATTGCTTTCTGCTGCCCCAATACCTGATCCAACTGCAAAACCCAACCCACTTAGATTGGAGGGGGCTGTACCCACCATGCGGGAAGAATTCCCTGGTTGTTTCTTTGCTAGTCGATGCCCTCGGAAATTAGGATCAATATGTGACGAGCAAGCCCCGCCTAGTCAAAAAATTTCGACCACCGAAAAACATGTTATCAATTGCCATATCCCAATTGCAGACCTTGAGAAATCTCAAGCCTAAATGATTCGACTATGTCTACCTTTAGCCTCTACCAACATATGGCATTTGCGTTGCCATTATAGTAACAAACTGAATGTTGGCATCTAACGGTAAATTGGATATATATAAAACCGTTTCCCCTACATGTTCCACATTGAAAGTAGGTTCAGGCATAGTCTCTCCGTTCGCCTGAAGAACCCCGCCCCCCATTCTAGCCGTCATTGGTGTAGCCGCATTTCCGACATCAACCTGGCTACAAGCGATATTGTACTTACGACCGTCTAAAGATATCTGCTTGGTAAGACCGGTAATAGCATGTTTCGTTGTTGTATAAGCAACCGCATCTGGTCTAGGTGTGTAAGCCGATATAGAGCCATTGTTTATGATTCTACCGCCTTGAGGAGATTGGTTCTTCATTATTTTAATGGCATGTTGGGCACATACAAAACTACCCGTAAGATTTGTATCCACAACCCGCTGCCAATCTTCCACTGGAAGATCTTCCATGTTCATTCTTGGGGATCCAATCCCCGCATTATTGAAAAGAACATCAAGCCTACCAAAAGTAGATTCTGCCTTCTCGAAAAGTTCAGCTACAGAATCTGGGTTCCCAACATCAGTAGAAACAGCAATAGCCCGCGAAGAATCCACTCCAGCTTCAGCTATAGTCTCTTCCAGAGGTTCTATTCTCCGACCAGCTAAAACAACTGAATACCCGTCGCCTAATAATTGCAATACTGAACTTTTGCCTATACCTGTACCTGCGCCTGTGACCAACGCCACTTTACCATTCGATGCCATGAATAGAACTCCTTGTTATTTGATTAGCTGTGGAATGCTACCGGATATTATCATAGAGGTCACTTCAAGAAATAAAAGTCCTAAAAATGCTCTGTCGGTACGAACGTGTAAGAACCATTTCAATCAAGCAATTTTTCAAATGCTTTTCTTAAACGTAACCCGACTTTCTCCAATATTTCTGGACTATTACCACTGAAAGCTAATCTTATGTGATTTTGATGTAAAGATGTGTCTTGATAAAACAGGGAGCCATCAGGAAATATCAGTCCTTCTTCTGCTGCGGATTTTGTCAGTAAATCTGAATCGACGTTCCTGCATTTAGGCCATAAAAAAAATCCACCTGCAGGTTCTATAAATTCCAAATAGTCAGAACAATGACGGGCCAATGAATCCGCCAAAGCCCTACATTGAGATTTATAGATACTCCTCATCTCTCCAACATGTTTTGAGTATTCCGAAGATTCAATGAAGCTAGCAACTGCCGTCTGAATGAAAGGGGCATTTCCCATATCGGATCTCGTTTTCCTTATAACGTCAATCGCTCCATCTGAACCTTGAAGCCAACCCAATCTCAACCCTGTGGCAATCGTTTTACTGAAAGTTCCCATCCTCATGACACCCTCTCCACCATTTATGGAGTAAATGTCCGATGGTGGCGGTTCATCGAAAAACAGGCCACTATATGTTGAATCCTCCAGTATCATAATTCCATTATCTAACGCTAATTGGGCAATTGAGCGGCGATTACTTTCACTCATTGTTAAGCCAGTTGGATTGTGAAAATCATCTATCGTGTATATCGCCTTTATTACATCGCCATTATTACGTGAATGCGCAATGATATTTTCGATCACTTCAATAGAAATACCCTCCTCATCAAGCGGTACCTCTATAATCCTTCCTTGATATTTGAGGATAGTCTCTACAGTTCCTGAAAAACTTGGACCTTCTACTAGAACAATATCTCCCGGGTCTATGAAAGTGGCGCAAAAACTCTCCATACATCCGGAACTCCCATTGAAAAGTATGAAATTATCGGGAGTCTGCGGCATCGATGTGAAACCGTATATTGGATCATTCAACAATTCTCTAAGATCAGCCTTGCCTCGGCCATATTCGTACTCCATTTCGGTAAATTTACCGGAACGTAAAACTTGCGACATGTGACCGGCCATGGAATCCATGGGTATTCCTTCAGGAACTGGCATACCAACGGCGAGATCAATAGGATCGGGATGATCGGTTGGGATTTCCCATCTACTTTCTGAATCGACTCCTGCGCCCAAAGCCTTGGCTCCAGTAGAAAGAATCTCCAAAACATCAAATTTAGTATCAGGCATTTAATCTCTCTTTATCCCTAATTGACCTTCAATTGTACCTTGCACCTCATCAATCATATAGGCTCTAAATGAAAATTAAATGCACTTCCATTAGCAACTATTTACACTTTCGCTATAATGAGCAAAACTTTCATTACAATTGCAAAAAATGGTGAGGGAAATTGCTATGAAATCAGATAGAAAACTTGTAGCGCATTTAATGAGGAGGGCAGGGTTTGGGGCTACACCCAAAGAATTAGACGAACTTACTTCTAGCAAATCATACGAAGAAATTGTAGAAGACCTAACCAACCCAGAAAAATTTGACCCCATCGATATGTCCTACGTCGAAAGATATTACACAGGGGAACCTGTAGCAGTGCATGTTGGAAAATGGCTCTATAGAATGGCAAACACAAAAAGACCTCTTGAAGAAAAGATGTCCTTATTCCTACACCATATTTTCCCCGTGGCTTGGGGGAAAAGTGAACACGGACCTTCTCTATACCGAGAGATCGAAATGTTCCGAAATACTGGATTAACTAATTTCAAGAACATCTTACTAAATCTATCTAAAGATCCAGCTATGCTTTTTTGGTTAGACAATAACGAAAACCATAAAAACGAAATAAACGAAAACTATGGAAGAGAACTACTTGAATTATTTTCCATGGGAGTCGGAAATTACACCGAAGATGATATAAAAAACGCCTCCAGAGCCTTTACCGGATGGACTTTTAGGCAACCACTATCCTTATATCCGTATGGTCATCACCACGCTGATTTCGAATTTATCTCAGATGACCATGATTACGATGAAAAAGAGTTCCTAGGGCAAGTTGGAAATTTCGACGGTGAAGACATAATCGATATTATCGTTAAGGAAGAAGCTGCTGCGAACTTCTTGTCACGTCACCTATACAATTTTTTTGTAGAAGACGAGGTGCAAGTCCCTTCATGGGAAACTATCGACCCTAAAGACCCTCAGGCTATTAATGAGCTATCCACCGCCTATATGGAATCTGATGGAAACATGCGAAATATTCTTAGCACTCTGTTTAATTCAGATTTCTTCAAAAATTCTATGAATTTACCAAAAGTAAAAAGCCCCACCGAACTTATAGTTGGTGTAATCAAGCAAACAGGTGAATTTAACTCTCCGACCCCCGGCATTCACGAATTTGCGGTAACAACTCTCAACGGTTCGGCTGTCGAAGGTCCTCTTGCAATCATGGGACAAAGACTTATGAATCCTCCTACTGTAGAAGGATGGCACACGGGATCTGAATGGATTGATTCTGGAACATTGAGTGAAAGAATTGGTTTTGTAGAAAAACAATTTGCAGACCCCTTGA
>CAYPXS010000091.1:0-5905 GCA_964414725.1 uncultured Dehalococcoidia bacterium | reverse complement strand
CCTGCACAGTAGTTCGAGTATTAGCTCTCACTGCTATGCTCATACCAATAAATCCGGCCAGAGCTGAACCGATGGCGCCCACCAGGTAAGCTATTGCTGTTCCTGGTAATGAAGTGCTGTCGCTTCCGACTCTACCTGTGACATCAAAGTCAATGAATGCAGCCAAAATGACTGCCATCACAACTACAAAAATCGCTAATAGCCGGTATTCTCTTGAAAGAAACGCCATAGCCCCTTCTTGTATAGCCTTCCCGATAAATCGGATCTGATCATTACCAGCGTCTTTGCCTATGACATTCGACGTTAGGTAAGCAGCAAAAGCTAAAGAGACTATTGAGGCGACAAGAGCAACAATCTGAATTTGTTCCATTGAATCCTCCTAAAACTTCGAAAATTTCTGAGCAAGAATCTTATTTTATTTGAACTTGCACAAGCTATAATTTTCTCTCCTAGGAAAACTTTGGTCAATATAGAAAAGACCCTTAATGTGGCAAATTATCCACTTTATTCCTAAATAGAAGACTCCCAAACATTAACTAACTCTCTAGCTGATGATTCAGGATCCTCTGACATAGTTATGGCACTCACCATACATACAGAATCAGCGCCTGCATGAATTACATCTGGTAGATTTTCAATTGTTATTCCACCAATAGCCACGATTGGCAAACCACTTTGCGATTTTACTTCGGCAATCATGGCTGGTCCTAAAGGTTTCCTGGCGGATTTACCCATAGTAGATGTGGCATATATTGCCCCGACAGCTAGGTAATCAACACCATATTCCTCCGATTCTGTCGACTCAGATGTTCCGCCATTCGATCTACCAATGCCCTGAAATGGTTGCAAAATCATCCTTGCTTCTTTTACAGGCATGTCAGACTGACCAACGTGAAGAAAATCAGCGGAAGTAAGACTAGCTACATCCACTGCATCGTTTACGACGAAAGCGGCTTCATATTCATGGCAGAGTTCTTTGATCCTGTAGCAGTTGTCTAGAAATGGTTCCCTGTCATTCAATTTGTCCCTGTACTGTACAACCTTTACGCCGCCTTCCAAGGACATTTTAGTCATTTCATAAACATCGACATTATTTGTAGCCTCTGGGTCTACTATTATGTAAATGCCCGTCATTTTCCCGCGATTTAACAACCTTAATTGTCCAGAGAAGTAGTCTTTGATTTTCTGAATACACTCTTTTATGTGTCTTGTATCAGCTTTATCAGAATCCGCTAAGGCCAAAGCAACATTACAAAGATTCACTCCTATTTCGGGTTGTTGAACCTGTGGCATCTCAGACTTTGATATGTTTTCTGTTCCAATAAATAGACCCAGATTAGCCTTTAGACCAACTTCGCCGTTCGGCACAAACTGCGATATTTCTATACATAGGGAAGTTAGAAGTTCATTCATAAAATTGTTTCCTTTATAGGTCTAATCCATCCGGCATTTTTCCACCCCTTGCATCATCTATGGATTTCCTCACACTATCAGGCATTTGAACGCCATGCTTCGAAAAGGAAGCTTCTACATTTTTGCCAATGTTTGAAGAGTCAGAATAGTAGCTATCAGCTTCGCTAGTGTTAAGTGATCCACCAAATTTAAATGTGATTTTAGATAACTTTTTACCAACATTGGTAGATTCACACGATGGGCATTGAGGGTCCGTAATTGAATTGAAAGATTTAAAGAACAATTCGAAATCGTTCTCACAGTCTTCACATTTGTATTCATATATCGGCATGTCTACCTCGTCAAGAGTTCATACTGGCAACCGGTTCAAAGCTTACTCGATGCACATCTGTAGGACCCGAAGATTTTATAGCACTCATATGATCCTTAGTACCATACCCTTTATTCTTTTCAAAATCGTAACCGGGATATTTCAGTGCTATCTCCGACATGTACTGATCTCTTGTAACTTTAGCTACAATGGATGCAGCAGCTATAGTCCGGGAAATTTGATCACCTTTTATTATGGCTTGTTGAGGAAAGGGAAGATCATCCAATTTTACGGCATCTACCAACAGATAATCAGGTCTTATAAGTGATTTTTCTATGGCTCTTTTCATCGCCAATTTTGTAGCTGGTGCTATTCCGATGGTATCTATTTCATCGACACTTGCCCATCCTACCTGTGCGGACAAGGCTTCTGATTGAATTGTTTTTAGAAGATCCTGTCTCTTTATAGCTGTAAGTTTCTTGCTATCGGTGATTTGCGACAGAATATGATCGTCAACATCAGCGGGAAAAATAACAAACCCAGCAGCTACGGGCCCAGCGAGGCAGCCTCGCCCAACTTCGTCGACCCCACCTACTAAACCAAAACCTTGCAAATTAAGTTTCCGCTCTATCTGGAGAGAGGTCATAAAATCTGCACCCTTTGGCTGAACTAGGATAAAGCTACGGCTGAGGTCACTTCTTCCCGAGATGAATCTACCTTTAGATCTTCAATAATGCCGCCACCGATCATCTCTTCGTCGCGGTAAAACACAACTGGCTGACCTGGTGTGATGGCACGCTGCGGTTCAAGGAATTTTATATCCGCGTATCCGTCCTTGATCACTACCACAGCCGGCTCTTCGTTCGCTTTATATCTGATTCTAGCTTTTACTTTGATCTCAGAGCCCATTTCGACTTCTGAAGTAAAGCTTAATTTGTTTGCCGTAAATTCTGTTTCCATTAGATCTTCGTCAGCGCCCAAAACCACTTCGTTTGTATTGGAGTTTATCTTTACAACGTACCTAGGTTCCCCATCATTAGGATTGATCCCTAATTTTCTCCTCTGTCCCACAGTGAAAAATTGAATGCCTGGATGCTCTCCCAAAACATTCCCATTAGGATCAACAAAGTTTCCTTTTTTGGGTTTAACTCTCTCTTTAACAAAGTCACGATAATTACCACTCGGGATGAAACATATCTCCTGGCTATCAGGCTTGCCTGCCACAAGTAATCCTGCCTCTTCCGCAAATTTCCTTATATCTTCTTTGTTATATTCTCCAACCGGAAATTTCAAACGACTAAGCTCTTGCTGTGTCAATGTATACAAAACGTAAGATTGATCTTTGCTGTTATCTATTCCTTTTAGAAGATGAAACCCGTTGTCACTTTCTACCAGCCTAGCGTAATGGCCTGTCGCAATATAGTCAGCGTCTAAGAAAAGTGCCCTTCTGAGTAAGAAATCGAACTTAATCTTGTCATTACACGCCAAACATGGATGAGGAGTCCTTCCAGTGTCATATTCACTTATAAAATAATCTACCACGTGTTCTTGAAATTCTTTCTCAAAATTCACAAAATAGTGTGGTATCCCTATCATCTGGCACACACGTCTAGCATCTTCAACATCTTCTACAGAACAACAGCGATTGTTGGTACCATGGGAATTGGAAGAATCTTCAGTCCATAGACGTAAAGTCATCCCTACGACATCATATCCTTCATTTTTAAGCAGTAAAGCAGCAACAGATGAATCTACCCCACCACTCATTGCGACGATTATTTTTTTCTTATTCATATAATTAGGCTAGCACATAAATCTTTTATTGTTACAAAAATAACACCTTAGTGTTAAAGAATATATAATTCTACTTCTATGATTGAATTAGAAAAAGACAGCGCAAGGGAAGCAGCAGACATAGCTATGCATTCTGCCGTGGAACTCCAGGCCGAAAATATTCACCTCTTGGATGTAAGAGGAATAAGTGAGTTTGCGGATTATTTTGTCGTCCTTTCGGCTCAATCCTCTCGACATTTAAGAGCTATCGCCTCAGATATGGAATTTTCCCTTAAGTCTGAAGGTCATAATATTCACCACAAAGAAGGCGATCATACAAGCGGCTGGACCTTACTAGATTACGGTGACCTTATAATCCATCTCTTTGCGCCTGAATACAGGGAATTCTACGATCTGGAAAATGCTTGGGCGGAAGCAAAAACACTGAGCATTATTCAATAATCCAAGCATCAATTGCCCTGTCATAGGCTAGTATTTCAGAGTCTTCAAAGAAAATTGCCAATTCTCTTTCGGCAGATTCCAAAGAATCCGAACCATGGATTATATTCATTCCTATTGTCAGCCCGTAATCACCTCGAATAGTTCCAGGTGCAGCCTCTTTTGGGTTGGTAGAACCCATCAAGTTACGAGATACTTCTACCGCATTTTCGCCTTCTATTGCCAAAGCAATTAATGGGGAAGAGGTTATGAAACTAACCAGTGAATCAAAAAACGGCTTACCGACATGCTCTCCATAATGTTGATTAGCGAGCTGTTCACTAGCATGGATCATTTTGAGGCCAGCTATCCTGAGGCCTTTACGTTCTAGCCTACCTATTACTTCACCAACTAATCCTCTTTGAACTCCATCCGGTTTGACCAAGACTAATGTAGTTTCCAAAATATTTTCCTCATTATTTATTTTTTATTGACCTATCAGCTGAATCAATTTGAGCACTTCTCACATAAATAGGCTCAAGAGACATGGGATTATCAATTTTTCCAGATTCCAATTTACCATAACCTAATTTCAATAAAACAGATGCACTCCTAGTCGGAGATACACTGCGTGAATATTTGCCGTTTATGAGGTGCGAATATTCAGATTCTAAAAGACTTTTCACTCCCTCTCCACAGAAAAATGGATCCGCAATTTGATCGAAATTCATCTCATCATAGCTACGTACTACAATGTCATCTTCTTTTATATTCCCATCAACATACTTGGCCACGTAGGCTCGTTCTCGGCCCGCTGGTATCAGAGCAACAATATTGGAACAAATATCGATATATGGCTCTACTTCAACATCACACGTGGAAATTCCCACAATTGGAATTTCAGCACCTACGCTCAAAGATTTAGCAAGACTCATTCCAACCCTTAAAGCACTAAATGCACCAGGACCTTTGGCAACGAACACTGCCTCAAGATCGTTAACGGATATTTTTTGCCTCGCCAGAAGGGTTTCCACAGCAGGCGCGAGTTCTACTGAATGATTCCGTTGAGAACGCCAAGTCAACTCTTGCAACAATTCACCCTTTTCAGAAAATCCTACGGAGGCATACCTGGTAGATGTATCGATACAAAGTTCCATAGCCTTATTCCACCGAATTTAAAGACATAGAGATTTCTTTGGTTAAAGCATCCAATCGACTAGATTCCCATTCCATTTTTATTTTCCTCTGATCTTCAGAAATGAATGAAAAATCGATTGTTAAGCTTTTGTTTGGAAAAGCTTTGTCCGC
The DNA here is from genome assembly GCA_964414725.1 of uncultured Dehalococcoidia bacterium. Taxonomy (GTDB): domain Bacteria; phylum Chloroflexota; class Dehalococcoidia; order Lucifugimonadales; family UBA826; genus UBA11996. The sequence continues at coordinate 663 of CAYPXS010000091.1, read as the reverse complement.
TTTATCTGCCCATTCAATTATGCAAAGACCGTCCCCATAAAGATATTCATCAATCTGCATTCTTTCTAAACTTTCAACTCCTTCTAATCTGTAAAGATCCATATGGTAAATCGGAAATTTGGCTTCATATTCAGTGATAAGCACAAAAGTAGGGCTTCTAGCGAAATCATCAGATCCTACACCTTTAATAATACCTTGGGTCATTTTGGTTTTACCGCTCCCAAGATCGCCACTGAGCAAAATAATATCTCCCGGAATAGCGGATGAGCCAATTATTTTGCCGATCTCTATCGTATCTGCTTCATTTGTACTTACGACGGTAAAACTCATAGATTCCTATCACAAAAAGGGCCGATTGAAATACACTACAACTAAAGATACCAAATATATTCAGGAAAAACTTGATGAATTTTGAACAACTAAATGAAGCCCCCTTGCCAATAGTTGTCGGTACTCCTGACAATTTTGATTCATCACATCAGTATGGAATGGTAGTGTTGATGCATGGATTTGGAAGCCATATGGGTGACCTTGCAGGTTTGGCGCCATTAATAAATGAAACTGATTACATCTATATATGTCCAAATGCACCGATAGGAATGAGCATCGGCTTCGGCCAACAAGGATATGCGTGGTTTCCAGCAGGAGGGCAAACACAACCTG
>CAYPXS010000090.1:2266-5921 GCA_964414725.1 uncultured Dehalococcoidia bacterium | reverse complement strand
TTTAAATAGTTGGCAAGCTTTCCATCCTGCCACGGTATTTCATATTTGCTTAATGAGCGCCATTCATATTTTTTATCTTGTTCACTCTCACTAAAAGGTACTGAATCAAACTCTTTTATCCATCTAGATATTGTTCTAGCACTGACAGTATTTCTTCTATATTTTTCCTTTAGTTCCTGCAAAATAGTTTTTTGGGTGTGTATCCTCTCACTCCAAAGATGGTAAGCCTCTTTCATTTGATCGATATTCTCTTTAATTTTTGCCATCCGACACCTTTAGTATATTTAAACAGTCATAAAAAGACATTATATAAATAATTATAAGACATTATATAGACAATCAAAATAAAGGGATTTATTAACGAATCTTAAGTATTAGAAAAAGCTCTCTAATCCGTAAGTAAATCTTGAAGCAGAAAATCAGCTATCTTTCCCCATTCACCCTCTTGCCACCCTTCAAAAGGTGTCCGCACTTTCATAATCACATTGCCTATAAGAATAGTTTCATCTTGCTTTTCTGAAGGATGAATATTTGTTGGAGAAGAACACTGGGGATTAGGATCACAATATATCGAGGCTTCACTGTCATATACCCAGACTTCAACGAAATATTTATCGCCCAACTGGCAACCTTTATTGGAAAAAGATCCTTCCTGATAATCGGCATTTATGACATATCCACAATTCTGGAAATCATGAAGGTCTAACCTCTGTAATACATAGTCAGCACCATCAAATTGTAGATCCTCAGGAAGGGGATGGCCACAGGACATCAAAATAAGCAAAATGAAAATAATTGATGCCTTACTCATGTAAATATGATGCGATTCTTATGAGGCCATTTAAATTGGATCAATGGCCTCATTTATACTTTCATTTTTCTATTGGTATATTTTCTTCCAATGCTGGCTGCTTCCTCATTCTGACCTGCTATCACTCTTGCTCCAGAATCAATAACACTTTTTATAGTATCCGGGGTTCCAGTTTCAAGAAATCTCACTCCATTTCGTTCGCAGGCTTTCTTAACTCTGACAGAAGCATCCTTTATCCTTTGGTCAGGTTCAGCACCAGGAACTCTTTTTATCTTCATGGACATTGACATATCCCCCGGCCCCATTTCAGCAAATCCTATCCCTGGGACACTCAATATTTGCTCACAATTATTCAGTCCGCCTAAAGTTTCAATTTTTAAGCCTAATAAAAGTTCACCTTCTGGATTCAAAGGCCAAGGATCTGCTTTAGCTCTATATTCGTTGTCATCTTCAAGGCCCCATTTTAATTTCGCCTTAAATTCTGATCCCACTCCTCTTGTTCCATCTTGAAGACCATATCCAACCCCTATTTCGTTGAGTTTATACCTGCAAGATTCCACAAAGGCGGCCACAGCTTCTGCGGTAGTAGCTTCACAGAGCAATATCCCATGGACCCCTCTTGCTAAAATTTGTCTAATCTGCCAAGCGTTGTACCTAATTACCTCTGCATTTTCTCCTTGTACGGGAAGTTCTACGATTACCGTAGGTGTGACATGGCCTGAAGGTGTAGGACCTCCATCAACTAACCCGTCCATGTATGCTTCCAGACCACCCATATCGAATGGTCCATGCTCCATGCCTATGTTTATATAGTCGGCCCATATTTTGGAATCTTTTTTTCCTTGTTCATAAGTCAGAAAGTCTCTCGAGAATGAGTGTAACCCGGTGTAGTAAATAGGCTGGTCATCGTCCAATAATTCAATGGCTCTGTTGATTCTCTTAACCATGTCTAACTCTCCTAATTCATTTCTTACCAAAACGTATAGACTATCCTTTTTAGTGTCAACTCAATTAAAGGAGTATATATGGCTGCATATGTTATCGCTGATGTAAATGTAACTAATCCTGAATTATTCAAAAAATACTCTGAACAAGTTCCGGCTACCGTAGAGCAATACGGCGGAAAATATTTAATTAGAGGCGGTGAGGTAGAAAAAGCTGAAGGTGATTGGCGGCCTACTAGAGTTGTAGTAATTGAATTTGAAAACATGTCCATGCTGCAGAAATGGTATTCATCTCATGAGTACAGTGGACCTTTGCAAATACGACAACAGGCGGCGGACACGAATGTTTTATTTATAGAAGGTATTTAGTTAAAGACGTTTATAGGAAACCAATTGCAGCTACTATTAAATGGCGCTTACAACAAATGTCCTATTTGAAAACTAAGTTACGCCAAAACAAGTTAATAATTTAACAGTAAGGAAAATAAACAAGGAGTATTAGATGGCCACTTATCACGTTACGCATGTTCATTCTTTTGAAAATTGTTTCTCGGGCCATTCAGAATCAATGGATCTATGGAAGCAAATACCTTCGCTTGCCAAAGAAAACAATGTCTCAATCAGCTTTTTTAAAGTAAATCCTACCGAACACAAGTTTTTTATATTGATGGAGGCCGAAGATTATTCTCATGTTGAAAACACTATAGGCCAATGCAAAAAGTTAGGTGATTTCAGCATTACCCCAGTAATTGAACAAACCTTTTATCCTTAATCAATAAGTAACATTCAAATATGATTCAGCGAACCTTTTGGTTAATATAATTTGACATAGTGGAGTCAAAATGTGCGGGCGTTTTTCGATATATCTAGATGAACCGGAATTAAAGGATAGATTTCCAAATCACGATATCTCCAGCTTAAAAGACCTAAAAGTGTCGAACTTTGCCCCCACAATGGAAATGCCTATAGTCGTTGAAAATCAGTTAGTAAACATGAGTTGGGGCTTGATACCGTCTTGGTCACAAGACAAATCATTTGCCAATAAATTAATCAATGCTCGTGGCGAAACTCTTCTCGAAAAGCCGTCTTTTAAAAATCTAGTCAATACTCAGCGATGCATTGTAACCTCAAACGGATTCTACGAATGGAATCCTCAAACCAAACAGCCCTTTTTTATCCAACCTACAAATAGCTTATTGATGAATTTATGCGGTCTACACACTTTATGGATGGATACAAATAATCAGCCAGTAAATACATTTACAATTATTACTACAAGAGCCAATCAATCAATGTCTGATATACACCATAGAATGCCAGTCATATTGGAACACGGTAAGGAGCAGGAATGGCTGGATAGGAAAAACAATTTTGACGCAGTTCAAAATTTCATAAAGCCAATAAGTGACTCAGAAATATCCATTAAGCCGATAGATAAGGTAATTTGATTCATTTCAAAATTTATTTACCCATCATATGCATACCGGCCCGCCGCCTCTTCATCTAGGTCACAACCCCATCCCGGACCTGACGGAATTGAAATATAGCCACCATTCACTTCAGGAACTAATGTAGTTATTTCATCTCTCCAAGGAGCGGAATCAACGTCACTTTCCATAATCCTGACATTGGAAACTGAAGCGGTTAAATTCAAACTCTGATATGTTGAAAGGTGTGAGTTGTAATTATGAGGTGCTATATTTACATCATACACCTCTGCTAGATCAGCCACCTTCTTTGCCTGGGAAAAACCTTGCCACTGAACGTCAATCTTAAGGGTGTCCATAGACATAGCTTCTAAGAATGGCTTGTATTGCCTCAGCCCTAATAGCTGTTCCCCTGTGCAAATAGGCGTCCTTTGAGAGGACTTTAACTGTGCAAGAGCACCTGGATCCTGGTT
>CAYPXS010000090.1:0-2166 GCA_964414725.1 uncultured Dehalococcoidia bacterium | reverse complement strand
GGTAATCCTTTCTTAAAAACTCCCGTACCAAATTCACTATATCCGGTAATTCCTGTGTCAGTACGAATAGCGCAAAAAATCCATACTAGGTCCTGTATAGATTTCACTACAAAGGTGTCTATCTTGGTTATTTTCATATTATTTATTTCCTACAGTTACTTTTTGCACAAGGATCTATTTATTCCAGGAATATTTTCTTGCCGTATCTTCAACCAGATCACAACCCCAACCAGGTTCAGTAGGAACCTGCATATACCCTTTATTAACAGCAGGCAAAGCGGTAAACAATTCATCTGTCCAGGGAACGGTTTCCGGGTCGCTTTCCATAATCCGAACGTTTGATACAGAAGCACAGAGATGAACTGATTGAAAGCTTGCAAGCTCCGAAGCGGGATTATGGGGTGCTATGTTCATCTCATATGTCTCTGCAATATCAGCTACCTTCTTCGCAGGTCCAAACCCCTGCCATTGAACATCAACTTTCACAGTGTCCATAGCATGCAAATCAAAATATGGAAGATATTCTCTAACAGTAAATCTTTGTTCTCCAGAACAAACCGGTATGTGAGTGGAGTTTCGTAATTGAGCCAAGGCCTGAGGGCTCTCGTTGTCATGTTCTATCCAAAACAGGTTATAAGGCTCCAAGGCTTTCGCTATTCGAATAGCTCCTTCTGTTTTAAAGTTGTAATTAATATCCAAAAGTATATCTACAGATGGCCCTACGGCTTCTCTCATTACTGATATTTGCTTTTCTACATGTCGGACAATATCAGTATCTGCCCTCTGATCGTGATCTCTATCATCCCTGCCTTGTGATATTGCGGTTGGATTCTCTCCTGGCCATACAATATTTGTTTTGAAAGCATCGTATCCCCTTTCAGGTGCTTCTTTCACTGCCTGGGCCACTGCATCCCAATTATTTAACGGTTTATCCGGGGCCAAATTAGGATCGTGAGCTCGTGCACTAACCATATGTGACCAATAAACTCTTTGAGAGGACCTGTGCGGCCCACCAACTAAATGAGAAACTGGCAGTCCTAACGCTTTCCCTTTTATATCCCAACAAGCTAGTTCGACGGCAGCAATCCCCATTTGTGCGATTCCACCCGGTACATCCCGAAAATTCCTGTAGAGGTCAAAATATATTTTTTCCACCGCTCTCGGATCTTTTCCAATGATCAGTGGCTTAAAATCTTCAACAAATCCAATAAGTGAGTTTGCGATAGCTCCTCTTCCGAATTCACCATACCCGGTGATACCTTCGTCTGTTCTAACGGCTGAAAACAACCAGGGCCGTCTGCCCCCACTAACCACAAATATTTCAATGTCAGTAATTTTCATAATCAATCTCCATTTCAGCCAGCCGCCCCAAATCACTTTATTCAGGCAGGCCGATGTATGTTGGCCAACAAGTGTGATCTTACTTCCTGCAATTCCAATATGTCCACATAGAAAATTAGACAAGTTGATCTTATTAGGGGGGTACACGGTTAGAGTGTGTATAATCCATGTCAATTTACTGATAATGATTTATAAAGGGGCTAGTAAATTGACTTACTTTAATTCACGAAGGTCTGCCGTTGTTGCCAAAAATGGAGCAGTCGCTACCAGTCAACCACTTGCAGCCCAAGTAGGTTTGCAGATCCTTCAAAAAGGTGGAAACGCTGTCGATGCCGCTGTAGCCACTGCTGCTGCCTTGAATGTATTAGAGCCTATGTCTACCGGAATTGGCGGCGATATGTTTGCCCTGATATGGATGGCTGATACCAAAAAGGTGACTGCTATTAACGGCAGCGGACACTCAGCAGCCGGCGCAAATCCTGAAGATGTAATCTCCAAAGGTTATAGCTCCATACCTAACAATGGGCCTGATGCTGGATTAGCAGTCAGTGTCCCAGGTACTGTGGATGGCTGGCATAAATGCCTAGAAAGACATGGCACTATGACCTTGAAAGAGGTGCTAGAACCTGCAATTAATTATGCAGAAAACGGATATGCCGTCACAGATGTGATTGCCTACCAATGGGGTGAATCTGAAGCTAAGTTAAAACAAAGACCATCAGGTTCGGAAATGCTATTAAATAACAAAGCACCTCGTCAGGGTGATTTCATAAAACTAGAGAATCTAGGAAAATCCCTTAAAACAATTGCAGAAGATGGGCCAGA
>CAYPXS010000089.1:0-5964 GCA_964414725.1 uncultured Dehalococcoidia bacterium | reverse complement strand
GATGAACAAGGAAAAAATCCGGGTGATATAGTTTCAGTAGTAATGATTGATGATTAATTTCCCCACTGTAAGTGAAATTAATTCCAGAATATAATAACGCACAGTTTTGTAAAAACAGAGGAGATCTAAATGTCACAATCGCTCGCATATTTTCGAGGACAGATAGTTCCGATAGAACAAGCCAATGTGAATGTTATGACACACGCACTTCATTATGGAACAGCCGTTTTTGAAGGTATAAGAGGGAACTGGAGTGAGTCCGAAGGCAAAATGTTCGTTTTTAGAATGAGAGAGCATTATGTCAGGCTATTGCAGGGATGCAAAATGTTGATGATGGATATAGGACAGACGGCTGACGAACTTTGTGCTATTACTGAAAACCTTATTAATGAATGTGGCTATAAACAAGATTTGTATATAAGGCCTCTAGCATATAAAAGCGAGGAATTAGTCGCTAATTTAAAACTACAGGATCTGAGCAGTGATTTCACCTTGATAATGGTCCCGTTCGGTGCATATCTTGACTCAGATGGTGCGCTAAATTGCTGTACTTCTTCATGGCGTCGAGTTGATGACACTATCATACCCCCCAGAGTAAAAATATCTGGGCATTATGTAAATAGTATATTAGCGAAGACTGAAGCTACCCTTGCAGGATTTGATGAAGCAATAATGCTAACTCCAGATGGATTCGTTTCAGAAGGTTCGGGGGAAAATTTGTTTATGGTGAATGACGATACTTTGATTATCCCGCCAGTATCCGACAATAATCTGACAGGTATTACGAGGGACTCTGCAGTCACAATTGCAAAAGACGAGTTAGGTATGGATGTCCTAGAGAGAAGAATTAGGCGGAGTGAGCTGTACTTTGCGGATGAAGTTTTTTTGACTGGAACTGCTGCCCATATTCAAGCTGTTGGTAGATTGGATAACCGAGATATTGGGGATGGTAATTCAGGGAAATATACTGAACAAATTAATGAAATTTACCAAAAGGCAATCCGAGGTGAAAACCCTAAATACCGTGGATGGTGTACTGAAATATCTGTAGCTTGATCTCTCCGCCCAAACTTAGAAAAATGTGAAATGTTTGGATTCCACTTAGACTATTTTATTTGTTGTGTCATCTCGGTTTCCGGGGTGTTGATAATGGCATCTTCCTATCGACGATCCTCTCAGTCATTCGCAAATTATATTGTTGGTTTAGGTTTAGTAGTTCTAGCGGCCTTACTATTTTTCTTAACCGACAATAGAGCACTCAATGACTATGAAGGTGGTCTGGATGCAAATGAACAGGCCGTCCTATTTTCAACGGGAAGTCTGACGGCTTTGCTGTTGCATAAAGGATTTGTCACGCTTAAAAGACGGTTGGAGCTTTTTTAGTGGGAAACTTTTTTGATCTCCTTATTGATTTGGACAAAAATTTATTTTTTTCGATCAACTCCAAGACCGGAATTTATACGTCTATTGATTCACTATTGGGTATAGTTGCCGGCGATTATCTGGTTCCAGTGATGTTATCTTTGGGTTTGATTTTTTTATGGTTCCAAGAAACAAGAGAGGACCAGGCTATTGAAGTGCGTAAAAGAGTACTTATTGCTATCTGTTCTCTACTAGGTTCTTGTCTTATAGTTATGGTTGTAAATGAGCTGTTTTTTAGGGAAAGACCATTTAATTTGCCTGAGGCAAAACTAATATTTTATGCCCCAACAGATTCTTCATTCCCCTCAAATTCAACAGCAGCAATGTTTGGGTTATCCATCCCGATTTTGAAAACACGCATGAGAGTCGGGATGATGATGTTATTAGCTAGTATGTGTTTGGCAATATGTCGGATTTACGTCGGCGTACATTTTCCAGGTGACGTGATTGGTGGCGTACTAGTGGCTCTTTTATCGTTTTGTATAACCATTTTGCTATTCAAGGTAATAGACAAACAACTCACTGACGCATTGGTTTTGTTTGAAAAATCAAAATGGCTGAAGGTATTTAGGATATAAGTGGAAGCAGAATAGTAGCTAAACCTAGGTACAAAACAAGCCCAATAACATCCGTGACTGTTGTAACTGCTACTGCCGAGGCTAAAGCAGGATCTATGTGCAAGGCTTTTAGTAATAATGGGAGAGAAGCACCACTGATTCCTGCCACAATTAGGTTTCCCAGCATCGCCACTGCAACCACCGCTCCTATGTACTCGCTTCCGTGCCAAAAATAGGCGACCACTCCAGCTATGAGTCCTAATAGAAATCCGTGTATTAGACCAATACACAATTCCTTACCTAGTAAACGAGCAGAATCTGACTTTCTAATTTCTCCCAGGGCCATTGATCTGACGACTAATGTCAATGTTTGAGTCCCCGCTATACCACCTTGGCCTGCGATTACAGGAATAAAAACGGCTAGCGCTAAGACTTGTGACAAAGTGGATTGAAACAAAGTTATTACTACTGCCGCGAAACCGACAGTAATTAAGTTAATAAACAACCAGGGAAATCGGCCTCTAACTGAAAGAGCTATTGGACTTAAAAGTTTTTCCTCTTCGTCTACTCCCACCATGCGATACATGTCTTCAGTCGCTTCTTCCTGCAACACGAATATCATGTCTTCTATTTTTAAGGTACCCACGAGACGCCCATATTCGTCAGTCACTGGAAGTGTAAGCAAGTTATATCTTTCCATGATACGGGCACATTCTTCACGGTCTGTTTCAACTGACACTGAGATTATGCTAGGAAAAATTATCGATGAGACGAAGTCACTTAAAGGGGCTGTTACCAGCCTCGTTATATTGAAGATACCTACTAAAAATTCATTATCATCGACAACCAATACACTGGATACATCGTCTAAATCTGTATAGGAAAAGCTCCGGATGTATTCGGTTGCTGCTTCTACAGTCATGGACTGGTTGACGCTTAGGAAAGAGGTGGTCATGAGGCCACCTGCGTTTTCATCATCATAGGTCATTAAAGCCAATATTTCGTCGGCATGATCCATGTGCTGAGTTAGGAGGTAAGCGTCGGACTGATCTAGGTTTTTCAATATGTCGGCAGCGATAGGCGGTGAGGTCATTTGGAGTATTCTTGACACGTCTGACGGAGATATATCCGCCATCAAATCTATAAATTCCTCAGTCTCGAGATGCTCGACGATAAGAGCGAAATCATGCGGTTTGACCCAGGATATCAGCTTTAGTTGGTGCTCACGTTCTAACCTTAATATCACATCGGCTTGATCTGGAGAAGGCAAAGACAGAAAGGAGAAAAGCGCTGTACCTCTGTTTTCAGAATCCATATGGGCGGACAAAGAATAGACTTTCTGATCTATGTCCTCAGTGGTTCCAAGCGGTTTCGCGAGGTTACCAATAATGGAATTGAGCATTTATAAATTACCCTTTCATAACCCTCTAAAAATTGAGCGTCATAAAAGATTAAAGCTAAATGGGAACGATTCAAAGATATTTTAGGAGCATATTGTGGGAGATATTAATTAAACGAGTCAGTTTAAAGGTTGCTGGGCTCAAACTTTTTTATCTCTGCAATATTTAATCCTTCGGCGGGATAGAATCTATTTGCCTTGATTTCAGCTAAGAGAGTTTCCCTATCGGAAATAGCATTTTCGAAAACCGTGAAGCTTTTTCCAATTCCTTGAACCGAATGAGAATCGCTGCCACCCGTTGCGGGCTTGTTGAGATAATTTGCTATTTCCAGAGTGAAATAGTTCTCTTGCTCGCTGTTGGCTCCGTTTGTTACTTCAATACAATCCACCAATGAAAATAGTTCGTGTTCAGCCGCTTGCTCAGGAGTCTCTGGTTGGATTTTCCAGTCACCGAAAAGTAAATTAACGTTATAGGGCGGTCTGTTGAAAAAATTTCTTAAGGGGTGAGCAGCAATCAAAACTCCACCTATTTCATCTATTTTTTCTCGCAAAAATCTCAGTTTGTGAATACCGCTGACGTATGAATCCAAGCCGATAGCTATTATGTGACCCATGTCTGTGTTTACTTCAAGCCCAGTAGTGACAACCAGGTCAGATTCGCCGAACTCTTTTTCAATTTGGGCGGCATTCCATCCGCCACCATGCTCTGAGAGAAAAACACCGTTTAAGCCGATTCGTTTGGCTTCAGCTATTAACTGTTCCGGAAGTAATCCGCTATCGCTACTTCCTTTGACAGTATGAACATGGAGATCAAAGTTAAACAAATATACCCCTCTGTGGCAACCTATACATTCTAAGTTCAGGGCTTGGGTGATTCAAGTCCTTCTGTCCAGAAAAGGGTTCATAAGGCCAGATAAGGGATCAACCATCCGAATATTAAAAGAAAAACTGTGACTATACCTAGCATGGGACGTAACACTATATTGAGGAATCTATGGCATATCAGTACAAGTAAAATAGAAATGGCAATGACAAAAAAAGTGTAAAACATGTTGGGGCTTAAAATACCAGCTCCAGGGCTGATATCGGACAAATACTGAAACAGCAGAGAGAACATTATCCCTAATACTACGCAAGTAGGGTTCCAGACCATGATGGAGGATAAAATTATTTTAGAAGGAGCGGAAGTATTGAATATATCTTGTATCGCATTAACCCCATTTCGATACATTACGAAAATGGCGAAACATCCAAATGCAATTGACATGGAAGCAAAAAGAAGCCCAGATGCTGCTCCTGCAATTATTGTATCCATGATTTATCTCTCAAAATTGAAGCGGGAAATATTTTCGACAACAAAAGCCTTAATGTGATGTTTATGGTTTAGTAATAACGACAAGGCCGTTGCAACTTCCTTGCGGTTTATTACCGTAAATAAAGAAGGTCCGCTCCCCGTTAAATGTATTTCTTCGATACCAACTTCCTTCAAAATCTTTAAAATGTTTTCTAAACCTGGTTGCTTTGCTATTGCAGTGTTGAAAAAACCGTTGAACATCAGTTGTGGTGGACAGTCACCACCATTACGAATTCGAGCTTCAAGTTTCCTTGAGAGCCCCCCTAAAGTGTAATTTTTTTTGTTGAGGTACGAATACATTGTTGCTGTCTTGTTGGTAATTTCAATATCAGGCACGATAATAACTATCCAGCCCAGTTCTAGATCGGGCAATTCTCGGATTAACTCGCCTTTACCATGGACAAAAGAAGTTCCTCCTTCGATAAAAAATGGAACGTCAGATCCGATGGTCGATGCAAAAGACGAAAGTTCCGATATAGTGAGGTTAAGTTTCCAAAGGTCGTTGAGAATCCTAATCGTGGAGGCTGCATCGCTGCTTCCACCGCCGAGTCCAGCTGAAATCGGTATTTCCTTTTCCAGTACTATCTTTGCTCCGTTTGAAACTGCATATTTACGGCGCATAGCTAAGGCAGTTTTGTAAATAATATTATTGGTAATAGGTAGATCGAAACCAGGTGTACTTAGGTAGATTTCATCTGCTGGTTGGACATCTATTGAATCAAATAGTGAGACCGTCTGAAAAACAGATGAAATATCATGATAGCCATCAGGTCTTTTACCCATAATTTCTAAACATAAATTCAATTTGGCTGGGGCTTTAATTTTCATTGTTGGGTATTTTTATTAAAGGCTCCTATATGATCACTTTCAGAAAATGCTTCGTAGAGGGACACCCATTCCTTGACTTCAATATACGCAGGTCGCAATTCTGTATTAAGGCCTAATTGGTAACAAATATCTTTGACTGTTTGAATAGTTATTCCCAACCCTTGTGATAGCGAATTGTGGAGTTGCTTTCTCGGAGCCGCGAATCCATTAGTTAGGAATGTAAAAAAATCACTAGCTGATGAGTGCGGAAGTAAAGAAGTACAGCTTCTTTTCAACGAAATCACCCCCGAAACCACTTTTGGCTGCGGGGAAAACGACCTAGGTTGGACATTGAAATGATAATGAGTCTTGTAATAGGTTTGAAATAAGACCCCTAGAATGTTTAGATTTCCGGAATCAGCTGT
>CAYPXS010000088.1:171-5975 GCA_964414725.1 uncultured Dehalococcoidia bacterium | reverse complement strand
AACAGGCATATGGGGATTATTTGGATGCAATGTCAGGGTTTGTCATGATTGATGTAATGGAATCGGAGCTGATATTCTCTCCCGCTTATGACTTGGGGATAACTGAGGATGAGTTACGGGAATCCAATATGAATAAATTGAATGGTATTTACTCTAAAGAGCTCTTGTAAATTTTGATGACGGATATAAAAAATGACACAGAGTATGAAGCTGATATTTTCTCTCAAATAGAGATTGTGGCTCAGAAGATTTCTAATACAACCTTTGAACAATGCCACTTTTCGGGGTGTGATTTTTCTGAATCAGAATTTATTCAATGTCGTTTTATAGAATGTGAATTTAGGGATTGCAATTTCAATGTAACCAAACTAACAGGTAGCCGTTTTTGGGAGAGTCAGTTTGAAAACTGTAAGCTAACTGGAATTAATTGGACTTCTCTCAACTGGACCGGCATTACTGTTTCAGCTCCCATGGCTTTCGAGTCTTCTGACCTCAGTTTTTCAGTCTTTCATTCACTGAGTCTACCCGGATTAAAGATGACAAACAGCAAAGCGCGGAATGTAGATTTCGAGGATTGCGATTTAACTAACGGAGAATTCACGAACACAGATTTCAAAAACGCCCGATTTAATCGTACTAAATTAAATATGTGTGATTTCAGTGAAGCTGTGAATTATTATATAGACCCCAATAATAATTCAATGGTCGGTGCCAGTTTCTCTTTTCCAGAAGTAATTAGTTTGTTGGCAGCATTTGATATTAACGTAAAAGGTTCTTTCTAAATTTATTCTATATCTCTCAATAAATCCCATGGTCAAATCAAACAAATTTAAGAAAGTTCCCCTGCCTATTCTGGTTACAAGCCTGGCTGTTGCAGCTGCCCTCCTTGGTGACGCAATGTTGTATGTGGTGATGCCGGCGAGGCCTGAATTATGGCAGTTAACAATTGTTCAGGTTGGAGTATTACTTTCAGCAAACAGATTAGTTAGATTGCTGACAAATCCACTCAGTTCTGTTTTTGTAGAAAGATACGGTGTGAATACCCCATTTCGGATATCTTTGCTGGCTTCTTTAGGGGTATTGGTGGCTTATTCATTTTCAAAAAATTTCATAGTTTTGATTTTTGCTCGCCTACTTTGGGGGACTTGCTGGTCGGTATTACGGTTGGTGTCTCAGTGGGTTGCTTCAGATCAAAGCACGGAAGAAAACATTGGGTTTAATTTATCCAGTAATGCATCCATTATCCGGTTGGGATCTATCGGTGGAGCTGTGTTTGGTGGAGTTTTGTCCGATTATTTGGGGTACGAAATTGCTTTCATGATTTTTGGGATATTCACAGTAATTAACTTTTTGTTTTGGATACGAGCTTCTGGCTATCAAAATAAAGACACTCAGACTGTCACAGGAAGAAAAGTGTCTGGGTTTATTGAGGTTTTGAAGGATCCCAGCGTATTAATTTTAAGCATAGCTAGTATGCTGTCAGGGCTTGTTTTTTCTGGACTAGTTGGCGCTACCTTAGGACATTTCTTTAGGTATAGATATGGGCTTGAATTTGATTTTGTTTTAATAACATTAGGAGTGGCAACGGTGACAGGCTTTGCCCTCGGACTGAAAAGCTGTGCAGAAGTGTTTGTAGGTCCTTTCGGAGGATACTTCTCTGACAGATATGGAAGGTATAAGACCCTGGTTATATCTGCGCTGTTAACCTCCATAGGCCTTATAGGACTAGGTGTGTCTGATTCATTGATAAGTACCTTTATTGTTCTGATCTTAGTGTTTGTGGCGGGGGTTATGCTCATGATGCAATTATTGACTTTGGTTGGCGTTGTTGCCGACGATGAATCACGATCACAGGTGTTTTCTGTATACAACACGTTCCAGGATTTTGGCTCAGCTCTCGGACCATTGGTGGGCCTTTCTTTAATAACTGCAAATTTGTTGCCCTTCGTGTATTCGATTAGTGGGATTTCCTTGCTTTTTTTAATATCAACTACATGTTTATTATTGAATCGAAGAGAACTTAAACCTAAATGAAACGAGATAGATCTGTTAAATAGGAGAATTAATTACTTGACCAACAAAACCGATTCTCAAATAGCTTTGAGAGAAATATGGGGCTTGGGTGGTTTAGATGATTCAATCATTGAAGAGATAAAGCTAACTGGGTTGGAACCCATATTGCCATCGGTTTATAAAACTGGTGTGATTGCACAGGCAACCGTAGCGGCCTCTGCACTTGGGGCTTCTGAGATATGGAAGTTTAGGACAGGCAGAAGCCAAGATGTTTCTGTTGATATGAAACATGCTGCAATAGGTTTCCGCAGCGAAAGATACACTGAAATAGACGGTGATAGGTCGAAGACCTTTGCTAGCAGCGGAATAAGTGATGACCCTTCAGAAGTTCATGGCTTTTATAAATGTGGCGATGGTGGGTGGTTGCAAATACATGGTAACTATCCTGCACATAAGTTTGGTGTTATTGAAGCCTTCAATTGTGAACCGACGAAAAAGGGAGTTCAGGACAAACTCTCCGGTATGACGGCATCTGACGCGGAGATTTTGCTGACTGAAAAAGGTTTACCGGCTGCAATGATGCGCACAATTGATGAATGGTCCGAGCACCCCCAAGGCAAAGCAGTGTCAGCACTCCCTCTCATGGAGATAGAGAAAATTGGTGATGCGGAGCCGCTTGATTTTTGTGCTAATCCCAAAAGACCACTCGAAGGATTAAAAGTTCTGGAGTTAACGAAAGTGTTGGCCGGTCCACTAATGGGGAGAACTCTCGCTGAACACGGAGCTAATGTTCTTTGGCTGAACGATCCTCATCTAGATGTTATAGATGGTTTGATAATGGATATGGCCAAAGGAAAATATCCAGCTCATCTGAATCTTAATGACACAAAAGATAAAAGGACTTTTACTGAACTCACTAAATCTGCAGATGTGTTTATACAAGGATATAGACCCGGGAGCATAGCTTCCAAAGGATTTTCTTCTTACGATATGGCTGAAATTCGCCCAGGGATAGTTTGTGTCGAAATTTCAGCTTTCGGTCATGAAGGTCCTTGGTCTAGTAGGCGTGGCTTCGATAGCATAGTTCAAACAGTTAGTGGGATAGGAAGGGAAGGGGGATTGGCGAAATATCAAGAAGGAATGCTGCATTTGCCTTGTCAGGCTTTGGATCATGGCACTGGCTATCTTGGTGCCTTTGGTGCGATGGTTGGAATCTTGAAGCAAAGACAAGAAGGTGGTAGTTGGAGAGTGAGGTTGTCGCTAGCACAGACGGGCCATTGGTTAAAATCACTAGGTAGACTCGATGCAGTGTCTGCTCCAGATATAAAAAGAAGCGACATATCGGATTATATCGGTGAGGTAGAGTCACCATATGGAAAGATTTCCTACACCAAGCCAGTAGCTCAGCTTTCCAGTACTCCTGGGTACTGGGCGATACCTCCCTCCCCGTTTGGTTCGTATGAACCAAGATGGCAGTAAGTATTTGAAACACAGAATTTCAATCAAATGTGTTACATTTCGTCAACACTGAAATCATTAGTAAAAAGGACAAATTATGGAGCAGCGACAACTGGGCGACAGTGGACTATACACCTCAGCTTTAGGGTTTGGCACATGGGAGATGAGTACAACCATGTATGGCCATATTGACGTCAAAGAAGCTAGTGATGCAGTCAGCGCTGCAATAGACCATGGGGTGACTTTGTTCGATACGGCGGAAGTTTACGGGCCATATCATTCAGAGGAACTTTTAGGGAAGGCTCTTGGCAATAAACGTAACGATATAGTCCTGGTCAGCAAAGTTGGGTTTGAATATGACGATGATGGAAAAAATCTAGGTAGGAACTCTAAATATGAGCATGTTATTTCTAGGACCGAAGGCTGTTTGGAGAGGTTGGGGACTGATTTCCTTGATTTGCTCTTGATCCACTGGCCAGATCATGACACCCCATTCGAAGAACCCATACTTGCTTTGGAAAAATTAAAAAGCGATGGGAAAATTCGCCATTACGGAGTTTCAAATTTCACTCCTGCTATGATGGATGAATGTGAAGGATATGGACATTTGGCGGCAAATCAAGTTGGTTACCATATGTTTGATAGACGCATGGAATCAGCAGTTTTGCCATATTGCAAGGACAATGATATAGGTTTCATGGCATATGGAACTCTGGGGTTCGGTCTTCTATCAGGGGCGTTTACTCCTCAGACAACGTTCGGTGAGGGCGATTGGAGAAGCAGCGGTATGGCATTTCGACTTCCTTTGTTTCAAGAAGAAGAATTTGCCAAGGAACTTAAAGTAGTGGAGAAATTGAAAAACATTGCACAGGATCATGGCAAATCAGTGGCACAAATGGCCATTGCGTGGACTCTGGGGCACCCAGCCGTCTCGGTAGGACTAGTTGGAGTTAGAAACGAAAGAGAACTCAAGGAAAATGTGGCAGCAGTGGATTGGAAACTCAGTGAGGCAACGCGGAAGGAAATTGATGCCGTGTTCGCAGATGAAGGGGTTACAACTCACATAAACACTGACCAGGCAATTTAGTATACGGTTTGAGGCTTTGCGTTATGTCTTGCATTATTATCGCAGAATTTAGATGTAAACCTGGTCGATCGAACGATTTTATTGAGTTATGCCGGACCAATTATCCTAGTACTCGTAATTATGACGGATGTGAAAGTATTTCCTTGTCGGTTGATCAAGATGATGAGAACACTCTTGTCATGACAGAGCAGTGGGTTTCAAGGGAGCACCACAGGATATACTCTGAATTTAGAGAAAGCGATGGAACCTCAGAACGGATAACCCCTATGCTCGCGGCGGAACCTACTTTCAGGTTTTTAGATCTTACAGATGCTTAATTAATGGATATCAATCTTTCTTCTGTTGGTACTGTCAGGTCGACTCGTCATGAAGTCACCGATGATTTTTGGGATTTGGAAGAAGTTTATCTAGAATTAACCGATGAATTCTCAGAAGAATCCCTGTACGGATTATCGGATTTTTCGCACCTGGAATTAATATTCTTTATGGATAAGGTAAATCCGAAAAATATTGTGACAGATGCAAGGCATCCTAGGAATAGACTTGATTGGCCTTTGGTAGGTATTTTCTCTCAGAGAGGTAAAAATAGACCTAATCAGCTTGGCTTGACTGTTTGCAAAATATTAGAGATTGAGAGGAAAAAAATATTTGTGTCAGGCCTAGATGCCGTGGATGGTACTCCAATTTTAGACATTAAGCCGTATGCAAAAGAATTTGGACCCCGAGGAAAAATCGTACAGCCGGAGTGGATGTCACAATTAATGAAAGAGTACTGGCAAAAAAATTAGATAAGATTTAATACAAGTGCAGTTACTCAGGTGGAATTACCATTGTTTTCAGCACAGCGTAAATATACTATTTCAGTCGATACTCAAACTAGGTTCAAGGTGATGATAACCAACAGGACAAGAGGTTTTTGCATGGTATATTCGGTTAAATTTCCCATGAGATCACTTAAGACTATTCTATTGAGCTTACTGATTCTTTTGGTGTTTGTGGCGGTTGGATGCGGTGAACCAGCAGTTGGTCGTGCGGTAGGCATAGATTCACCAGAATCTACTACGCAAGTTGTGCCTCCGGCTCCTTTATCACAGGTTCCTGATGCGTCGACTCCTACTGAAGTAGTTGCACTGCCCGACGTAAAAGTAACCAAAGTGCCTTCCCCTGTTGTTCAGCCAACCAAAGTGCCTCCCCCTGTTGTTCAGCCAACCAAAGTGCCTCCCCCTGTTGTTCAGCCAACCAAAGT
>CAYPXS010000088.1:0-71 GCA_964414725.1 uncultured Dehalococcoidia bacterium | reverse complement strand
GCCTCCTCCTGTTGTTCAGCCGGATAAGGTTTCACCAACAGTAGAGCCAATTAAAGTTCCAGAAACTGCAT
>CAYPXS010000087.1:0-6114 GCA_964414725.1 uncultured Dehalococcoidia bacterium | reverse complement strand
TAATTTTCATCGCACCTTCTATGTCTGCAGCATTAAGATCTTTAATCTTAGTTTCAGCAATTTCTTGCACCTTGCTGCGTGGAATTGTGGCTACTTTTTCAGCCAACGGGCTCCCACTACCCTTAGGTATACCTGCCGCTTTCCTCAAAAGATCTGAAGCGGGGGGGCTTTTTACTATGAAATTAAATGATCTGTCCTCAAACACTGTAATTTCTACAGGAACTATCGTGCCAGCCATTGAGGCCGTCTTCTCGTTGTATTCCTTTACAAACCCCATAATATTAACTCCATGCTGGCCCAGAGCTGGTCCAACAGGAGGAGCCGGTGTCGCCTTACCAGCCTCTATCTGAAGTTTAATCAATCCTATTACTTTCTTAGCCAATTAAAACCTTACCTTATTAAGTTTTTTCCACCTGCAAAAAATCAAGTTCTACCGGGGTCTCTCTACCGAAGAAAGAGACCAACACTTTTACTTTGAGTCGATCGGGATACACTTCGTCAACCACACCCATAAAGTCTATAAACGGTCCCTCAGTGACCCGCACAGTCTGACCACTGGCAAATCCAACTTTAATCCTAGGTTCGTCTGAACGTATCTGGTTAAGTATGTGATCAACCTCTTCCTGTTCCAAAGGAACCGGTTTAGGGCGATTATCGCTTTCATCTTCTGCAGATACAAACCCTGTAACACCCGGTGTATTTCTAACTACAAACCAACTATCGTCATCCATTTCCATCTGAACAAGAATATAACCCGGAAATATCTTCTTAAGATTAGATTTCTTTTGACCGTCTTTGTACTCCATTTCCTCTTCTGTGGGTACAATAACCTGGAAAATCTTATCTTTAACATCCATGGTCTGGATCCGCTGTTCAAGATTCTTCTTTACCCTGTCTTCCTGACCGGAATAAGCATGAATAATGTACCAGCGTCTATTTTCTACTTGTTCCTCTAACATTACTATTCACCATCCACCATCTACAAAATATTGTCGAAAATCCAGCCGAACACAAGATCCGCTGCACCAAGAACAACTCCAAGGATGGCTGCTACAACCAATACCATAAGAGTTAGTCTAAAAGTTTCATTGGTTGTCGGCCATGTTACACGCCGCAGTTCACCAATGACCTCACCAAAAAAGCGAAAGTTTACAGATCTTCTAGAAGTTGATCTTCCATATCTCTGCTGCAATTTATCTTACTTCCCTATGGAGTGTATGAGTTCTGCATCTAGGACAATATTTTTTTAATTCCATTCTCTGAGGATCGTTTCTACGACTCTTATTTGAGTTATATGTTCTCTCCCTGCAATCTGTGCAACCAAAGGTAACCAGTATTCGGTTTTCTCCTCGACGAGCCATCTAAATTTCCTAATCTGATTTAAAAAAAGAGCCAGACCAATTTTAGTGAATCGATCTGGCTATTGTTATTCTCATCACTATTCGATAACTTTGGTAATTACTCCTGAACCAACTGTTCTTCCACCTTCCCTAACAGCAAATCTCAATTGTTCGTCCAATGCGACAGGAGTTATTAGCTTCACTTTCATCTCAACGTTATCGCCCGGCATAATCATCTCAACCCCGTCAGGGAGTTGTATTTCACCGGTAACGTCTGTTGTACGTATGTAGAATTGTGGTTTATAACCATTAAAGAATGGTGTGTGTCTTCCACCTTCATCTTTACTCAATACGTAAACCTGAGCCTCATATTCTGTATGTGGTTCGATGCTTCCAGGGTCGCACAGTACTTGCCCTCTCTCTATGTCTTCTCTGTCAACACCACGCAGCAAGACCCCAACAGCATCACCAGGTTCGCCTGATTCCAAGGTCTTATGGAACATCTCTACCCCTGTAACGGTGGTTGTGTATGTATCCTTAATTCCCACTATTGCTATTTCTTGGCCAACATTTACAATTCCCTTTTCTACACGACCTGTGACAACAGTACCTCTTCCCTTAATACCAAACACATCCTCAACAGGCATCAAAAAAGGTTGATCCTTGGGTCTATCGGGGACAGGGATATATTCATCGACTGCATCCATTAATTCCCATACACCTTTACCCCATTCACTATCCTTACCTTTATCATCAGCCTCAAGAGCGTTCAACGCACTTAGTCTGACAAAAGGTATATCATCACCTGGAAACCCGTATTCTGACAACAGCTCCCGCATCTCCAGTTCTACAAGTTCCAGCAATTCTTCATCATCCATCATATCTACTTTATTCAACGCAACAACAATACGAGGGACTTCAACCTGCCTAGCTAGAAGAATATGCTCTCTCGTTTGGGGCATTGGTCCGTCTGGAGCACTCACGACTAAAATAGCACCGTCCATTTGAGCAGCGCCAGTTATCATGTTTTTGATATAGTCAGCGTGCCCTGGGCAGTCTACGTGTGCGTAGTGTCTCGTCTCAGTTTCATATTCAACGTGAGTGATAGCAATAGTTACACCACGCTCTTTTTCCTCAGGAGCATTGTCAATAGTATCGAATGCTCTAAAGTCTGCTAACCCTTCTGAAGCTAATACTGAAGATATAGCTGCTGTTAGGGTTGTCTTACCATGGTCTACGTGCCCAATGGTACCCACATTCAAATGAGGCTTTGTTCTGTCGAAAACCTGCTTAGCCAATTCTATTTCCTCCGAATCCCTGGAGCCCACAAGCAGATTTGAACTGCTGACCTCGTTCTTACCAAGAACGCGCTCTGCCACTGAGCTATGCGGGCCTATTTTATTATGTTTTCCTACAATTTCAATTTATGGTGGAGGGTGTAGGATTCGAACCTACGTAGCCCTTCCGGGCGCCAGATTTACAGTCTGGTGGATTTAACCACTCTCCCAACCCTCCAATTAAACCGTATTTCAGTTTAACATAGGAACGTTGGTTGGGCTGCCATACCAGCATCCAACCTGAGCAAAAGCTCATACCACCACAAGTTGGATCAAAAAATTGTACTAGCTAAGCAAACAAATGGTCAACATCTTAAGCTAGAGTTTATGAGGCATTTTCAGCATCGCATTGGAGGTAGCTATTCTCAGCTTCCTTCTGAACTAGAGCATACACTCTTTGAAAGGGCAGATTCGACTTCATCGCAATTTTTCTACAATCCTCATACTCTGGTGACACCGACACAACCACTCCGTCTTTCTTTTTCAATTTAATTCCAACTTCACCAACAGATGCAACGAACCTCTCGACAACCCTTTCAGCCTCAATTCTCTCTACAGATCTCACCCTTATTCCTAATGTCGAAGTCTCATACATAATAAAATCAGCAATTCTTGTCTTATCAGACTCATCGATTAGGCAGGATAAGGTAATACCTGGCCTATTTTTTTTCATTTGAATTGGAGTAAACCAAACATCCCTAGCCCCCATTTTCAACAGGTTTTCTTGGACATAACCTAAAGTCTCACCAGTAGTGTCATCAAGATTCGTCTCCAGTAAAACAATCTCGTTCTTATTTTCTGAAACCAAAATTTCTCCAATCCAAAAAGCCAAAACATTTGGGTAATTTTTGGGATTACGTGTCCCCAAACCATATCCGATAGTATTTATATTCATAACTGGTTGAGAGAAGTCAGCTAAAGTAGCCAACAATGCCATTCCGGTAGGAGTAACCATTTCTCCTGTGGAAGGCATGTGCGGCGGCGGTGGGTAACAAGGAATATTTTGGGCAGCCATCATGAACGCGGTCGCCGGAGCAGGTACTGGAAGTAAACCGTGTTGAGTTTTTACTGTGCCAGACCCTGTGGGCAAGGGAGAGCAATATACCTTTTCCACCGACATCATCTCCAATCCCAAAATTACACCTGCAACGTCTATAAGTGTATCTATTGTTCCCAATTCATGAAGATGTACTTTCCCGGGATCTTCTCCATGTAAAGCTCCTTCCGCTTCCCCGATCAAATTAAACACATCGATGCATCTAGACTTTGACTTTTCCGACATTGGGGCGGCTTTCACCAAATTTATAAATTCAGATGGAGTTCTTTTTAGATTGTTGTTTTCGTCTATGCGTACATCTAGGTATGTTCCTGTAACACCCTGGCGATCTTCCGTGCGAGGTTCTAATTGAAATCCTGAAGCTCCAATCATAGTCAGGGTTGCCGATAATGCATCAATATCCAAGCCACAATCAACCAAAGAAGCAAGGAGCATGTCACCACTAGCCCCACCTATGGCATTAACATATGCTGCTTTCAAACAGGTCCCCCATTTTCAATCTAGGGACAATTTAGCTAAACCGATGAAGAAGTGAGGGAGGCTGGAGTTTCCGTTTTTATAACAATACTCTCCGCATCCAAATCCACTATAGCTGTGTCAGCCGGGCCTATTTCGCCCGCCAGTATTGCATCAGATAATTTATCTTCTACAGTGTCTTGAATAAGCCGTCTCAAAGGCCTTGCACCAAAAGTCGGATCGTATCCTTCTTCCGCTAGCCACTCACGCGCGGATTCTGTAACTTCCAGAGATATACCTTTTTCTAGCAAATTGCTGGATACTTCCTGCATCAATATGTTAACGATGTCCTCCATATGATCTCTACTCAAGGCGTGGAAAACAATGGTTCCATCTATCCTATTTAAAAATTCGGGCCTAAAGAAATGTTTCACTTCATCAAGGACATTATCTTTCATTCTATTGTAGGCCACTTTTTCATCCTGAGAACCTTCCGTCCTCGCATTAAACCCAAGTGATCTATCTTGACGAATGAGATCAGAACCGATGTTGCTTGTCATAACAATTATGGTGTTTCTGAAATCAACTTTTCTCCCTTTCGAATCAGTTAAATGTCCATCATCAAATATTTGCAACAATATGTTAAAGACTTCTGGATGCGCCTTTTCTATCTCATCAAGCAAGATAACGCTATAGGACTTCCTTCGAACTGCTTCTGTAAGCTGTCCCCCTTCGTCATATCCAATGTATCCCGGAGGAGCTCCTACGAGTCTTGCAACAGAGTGACGTTCCATAAACTCTGACATGTCTAGCCTTATCATGGAATCTTCGCTTCCAAACAGAAATTCAGCTAGTTTTTTTACGATATAAGTTTTACCTACACCTGTTGGTCCTAAAAATATGAATGCTCCTGTAGGCCTTTTAGGATTCTTCAACCCAGACCGAGCTCGTCTGACAGCCTTAGAAACTGTTTCTATGGCCTCTTCTTGTCCAATCACATTTTTGTGTAAGGCTTCTTCCATTTTAATTAGCCTTTCACTCTCAGCAGCAGCTAGCCTTGTTACAGGAATCCCCGTCCACATGCTCACAACTTCCTCTATGTTTTCCTCCCCCACAATTGGCTGCTGATCACCTTTTTCCTCTTCCCATTCTTTCTTGATATCTTCTAGTTTCTCAGAAAGTGAAACTTCCTTATCTCTCAACTCTGCAGCGTATTCATACTGCCTTCCCGAAATTGCCTCATCTTTCTCTTTTCGCACACCATCTAGAACTCGAGTGGCTTCCTTAACTGATACGGGAGCCATACTGTGATGTATTCGAACTCTTGAGGAAGCTTCATCTATCAGATCTATAGCTTTGTCTGGTAAAAATCTATCTGCGATGAACCTAGAGGCAAGACTTGCTGCTGATTGAATAGCGGAATCAGATATCTCCAACTGATGGTGCTCTTCGTATTTTTCTTTTACCCCTCGTAGTATCTCAACAGTTTCATCTACACTCGGCTCTTCCACTCTTACGGGTTGAAATCGACGCTCCAAAGCAGGGTCTCTTTCAACATATTTTCTATAATCATCAAGTGTAGTGGCACCTATGGTCTGCATTTCTCCTCTCGCCAAAGAAGGCTTAAGAATATTTGCCGCATCAACGGCACCTTCTGCTGCCCCGGCCCCAACCATAGTGTGAATCTCATCGATAAATAAGACACAATTGCCTGCGCTTTTTATCTCCTCGATTACTTTTTTCAACCTCTCTTCGAATTCACCTCTATATTTAGTTCCTGCTACCAAAGAACCCATATCCAACGTCACAAGTCGCTTACCTTGCAAAGTTCCTGGCACGTCGTCAGAGGCAATTCTCTGGGCAAGGCCTTCCACTATCGCGGTTTTACCCACCCCTGGCTCTCCGATCAAAACAGGATTATTTT
>CAYPXS010000086.1:0-6132 GCA_964414725.1 uncultured Dehalococcoidia bacterium | reverse complement strand
AAATGGGAAAGCTATTTAGCCTTCGGGCGTTATCAACAGCCCTGGTTTTCTCAGCTATGTTATTCGTTATATCAGCATGTGCAGGTGTTGCTGGAAATCCAGGTCTTCCTGGAAATCCCGGTAGTCCTGGACTACCTGGTGCACAGGGATCACAAGGAGAACCTGGCTTGCCAGGATTGCCTGGTAACCCTGGCCCAGCCGGTGCTCCTGGCTTACAAGGGCCTGCCGGCGTCGGTGGAGCTGATGCTGTGGCACCGGAAGGTAGTATCACAGTAAGTAAGTCAAAAATAACCATGTCTGAGGGATTCAGTGTTTCTGGATCCGGTTTTAATGCAAATGAACCAATTGTTTTGCAACTTAGAATCGATTCATCTTTGTCTCCGATTATTGGTGGCGGTCGAGGTTCTCAAGTGTCTGCTAATGGAGCAGGAGCTTTTGAAGTTTCCTTTGACTTCGTGTCGGAAAAGGCGGCTATTATAAGTAGAGCCGGTGGCCCATCAACCATCTTTGCACAAGGTGGAAGCGGTAGTAGGGCAAGTGCACCTATATCAATTGTATCTGCGTCCTCTCCAGCGGGGACAGTATCTGCTAGTTTAGCAGCGACACCTGCTGAGACCGGCGGTACATCCGTTGTATATGGAGCGGGGTTTGCTGCTGGTGAGATGGTCAGCATAATTGGAGTTGGTGCAGCCGACGGAGTAGACAAAATTTTGGCAGGCGGAGAGGCAAATGCCTCCGGAGCTTTCCAGATAGATGTCAAGGCAGATTTGGATGCTGGTTTGTACACACTTACAGCCAGAGGATCTTCCAATTCAGAAGCTACAGCCCCTCTATTGGTGGCCGATAAATAAAGAAAAAATACCCTTCGGTCAACTATGCTAAGCCAATGTGATTGGCGAAGACAGAATTGAATCGGATAGTTAAAAAAGCCCTCAGACTAATTTTAGTCTGAGGGCTTTTTTGGTTGCTACATTTAAAGTGTTCATTCCAAGTAATAGGAATTCCGAAATCATTCTTATTGCTGTGTTGGTATTATGAGGTTGGGCTTGGACCCCATTAACAGAGGGCGGAGACTCTTGGTGCTCAGTTCTATTCTTTCTCGTTACAGGGAGCGGGCAAAGGTATTCTTCTGAGGACCTCTAGTTTTGTATTCGTACGTATATTCGGCTCTTCAGATAGGTAGAGATTCAGTTTTGACTGGAAGGTGAGTAGATAGTAGATCATCGGAAACCACTTTATTGACGGTGAAAGGGATTACAGGAGTAGTTTTTTAAAGGCGATGGATGATATCACTGTTGGATATGTTTAGGTACAATATGTCTGACTAAGGCGTCTTATTTGAAAGCATGCAGATTTACTTTACCGGGATTTAACTATTTTTATTTCCCTTAATCGGCGGCCAACAGTAGAAATTACCTCTATAGATAAATTATTGTATGAAAATTTGTCTCCAGGGCTAGGAATCTTCCCCAGTTCGTGTAGTACAAATCCGCCTATTGTGTCAAAGCCGTTACCTTCAAAGGATGTTCCAATTGCTAAGGCTAGGTCGTCTATGTCGATGCCAGCATCCATATAGAATTCATTTTCCTCGACTTGTCTGATAGTAGACTCCCGTTGGTCGAATTCATCGTGTAGTTCTCCAACAATTTCTTCCACAAGATCCTCTACTGTCACCAATCCGGCAACTCCCCCATATTCGTCAATAACAATTGCCATTTGCATTCGTTTGTCTTGGAAGTCAGTTAGAAGGTCTTCTAATGTTTTAGACTCAGGTACAAAAAAGACTGGACGTAGAAATTCAGATAGATCCGTTTTGGTTTCTGGATGTTGATTTGAATCGCTAATTTGGGCAAGTATGTCCATGGAATGGGCGATACCCTTTATTTGATCAGTTTCATCTTGGTAGATGGGGACTTTACTATGGCCTTCTTTAATCATCAGATCGGCGACGTCACTTATCGACGTTGTTATATCAGTAGCGATCAGATCGACTCTGGGAACCATAATTTCTCTAGCTACTGTCCTGTCTAATTGAAATACACCTCGTATCATGCGAACCTCATGTTCCTCCAAAGGTTCCCCTTCGTCATCCATTTGCATCGCTATGTTGCTGTTTTCATCGATGTCAGATGCATCTTCTACCGTGCCAATTTCGATAAGACGTTCTTGCGACCTAGTTATAGGCCTTAAGGTCGTACCAATGAATATAGCCAATCGATAGATCTGAATTGCGGCTTTAGGCCCGCTATGTCTACCTGCTACTTTAGCTATCGTTTCTAGAAGACCTAAAACAAGAAGACTTGATAATCCAATAATGCTTATTTGTCCAAGTGCATGACTAGTAAACTCAGGCTGAGAAGCTTCGTAAAATATGGAATAGGAAATTATTATTGCGAAGGTGAGCGCAATTGTCTTTATAATTGAGAATGCAGAATTGGATTGGTCAGCTTTACGGAAGAGGTCCTCCAATTTTTCTAACCCGGATCTTTCTTCACTGCGCCATATGAAGATTGACTCTCTTGTTACTGTGCCGATCACATGCTGAATAAAGCCTATTAATGTGAAAAGTGCTATAGAAGTTATTAGTGCTAAACTTGATAAATCGCCTATATCAGTGTCCAATTTTACTTCGGGTCTAAAAAGACCTATCCCCCTTTAATATGCGTGCTGGAGCTCCAATTCCCTTAGAGAAGTCAGGTATATCCTTCGTTATTATCGAGCCTGTCCCAGTAATGGCCTTTTTCCCTATGGTTACAGGAGCAACCAATTTGGTGTCAGAGCCTATGAAGGCTTCATCTTTTATGATTGTTCTGTGTTTTTCGTTGCCATCATAATTGCAGGTTATGGTACCGGCTCCAATGTTCACGTCGGAACCAATGTCTGAATCTCCTAAATAACAGTGATGGCCAGACTTGGTACCGCTTCCTAAGGTGCTGTTTTTTATTTCCACATAATTCCCTATATTAACATTGCATTTCAAAAAGGATCCTTCCCTAATATTGCTGTAGGGACCAATCTTTACATTGTCGCCGACGACCGCGGCTTCTACAGTGGATGATTTAATTATACAGTCCGAACCTATACGACTATTTGCTATGACACTGTTTGGACCGATTTCACTATAAGAAGAAATTTTGGTATTTCCAGTTATGTGGGTGTTTGGCAAAATGGTGGTGTCAGCTTCTATTACGACTTCTGAATCGATGTATGTTGTGTCAGGGTCGACAATAATCACCCCGTCCTTCATGAGTTTTTCACAAATAGATGCTCGTGATATTTTTTCAGCTCTCGCCAAATCAGATTTGTCATTCACACCCATAATTTCTTGTTCGTTAGTCATTAGCGCTTCTATATGCAAGTTTAGGCTATTAGCGAAATTTACAAGGTCAGTCAAGAAAAATTCGCCAGAGCTGGAAGGTTTCAAAGATTCTAATGCGTTCCATAGCCATGATGTTTTGAAACAATAAGCTCCGGCATTAATCTCATCAATAAGCAATTGATCTGCAGTCGCTTCTGATTCTTCAACTATATGGATGACTTTTCCTTCATTGTTTCTTACAATTCTCCCAAAAGCTTTCATGTTTTTGACTTCAGCCGTCAGTACAGTAACGTCAGCTTGTGTTAGCTTGTGATGGTTTACCAAATTGGTAAGAGTTTCCGCCTTAATTAAAGGCATATCGCTATTTACCACAAGTAGGTTTTTAGCCTTATGTGCTTTCCCTTTGCTTTGAAGTAAGGCGTGACCGCTGCCTTTTGGGGATTCTTGCACAGCCAGTTCAGATTTATCTTCGAGGGTTTTTCTGAATGCTGTATGGTCTACTGGAACAATTGTGATAATGTCTTTTATGTTTGACTTAACTATTGCGTTCACAATCCAAGTTATCATTGGCGTACCTGACAACTTGTGTAGAGCCTTAGGTTGACTAGATTTCATTCTAGTACCAGATCCAGCTGCTAATATAATCGCTTTAAAATCATGCATGATATTTTCTAAAAATAATCTACCTGATTAGTATTCTACTAGAAGTGGACACACATGATTATGGTCACTATTATTGAGCAGTAATTCCCCCATCAATAACTAATTCTGATCCCGTCATATAGGAAGATTCGTCCGAAGCTAGAAATAAAACTCCCATAGCTACATCTTCGATGGTTCCTATCCGGCCTATTGGTATCCTTGATATAGAGTTTTGTCTTCCTTCTGCTGTGGAAAGATTGTCCGCGATCATATCAGTGTCTACTGGTCCAGGGTGAACAGAATTTGCTCTTATATTATCAGAAGCATGTTGTATAGCAGTAAATTTGGTAAACAATCTCACCCCTCCTTTCGATGCCCCGTATGCCCCACCGCCTTGATTGCCCACCAGCCCCGCTGTAGATGAAATATTAACTATTGATCCCCCTCCAGAGTTCCGCATTTCTGGGATAGCATATTTTGTTCCCAAAAAGACTCCCTTGAGGTTGACCGATATTATTAAATCAAATTCCTCATCTGATGCTTCTTCAATGGGTATTTTACTGTATATACCTGCGTTGTTAACTAATATGTCTAGACTTTGGTATTTTTCCATAGTGAATTGGATGCATTTGATCCAACTCTCGGAAGAGGTTACATCTAGGTGGGTTGCTGAAGCTACGCCACCTTCTTTGACAATATCCTGGACGTTTGATTCACAAGATTCAATGTTGATATCTGCCAAAACGACTTTGGCGCCTTCTTTCGCAAAGAGGGCAGCTTCAAATGCACCTTGTCCTTTTCCGGCGCCTGAAATTATCGCCACCTTGTTATCCAGTCTTCCCATGATTCTATACCTCTATGGCAGATTGTTAACCAGTATTCTATCCCAGAAGTAGTATTTTTATCATCCATGCGTTTTTAGCTGTATGTTAGGTTGTGTCAATTGACAGAACAAGTGTTCTGTTCTAAAATGTTCTAAACCAGAGCTTTACAGGGTGTAAATATGAATGAAGCGACGCAGCTGACACTATCGATAAAGAATGACAGGATTAAATATCCGACTTTTCAAAATGGGCTTGATATAAATAACGGCCAAAAGGTTAGGTACCATGGGAACGTCAGTGGTGGACCAGTTACTGGTAGCAAGGGAATAGTGAAAAAACTATATGCTAATAAGGCTGTAGTTGATATGGGATTAGTAGGAACTTGGAATGTACCATACTATTTTCTATCAAGAACCGCGTAATTTGGTCAATCAAAAAATCCCTGTTCAATATACTCAGCGATAGTTGTTGCTACTAAAATGGGTTTTTGTATAGGAACGTCATGTATGCTTTGTTCTAACCAGACTGTATCGAATTTGTGTATTTTTGATTCTGCCTGATCTATTAAATTTTGTCTAAGCTGTTGTCTTGGATTTTCATCTTTATTTAATCTTGCCGGAAGATTTAGAACAGGACAAGTTATTGATTTAAACAATGATGATGGTTTGTGACTCCAAAATGCCTCTACTACTTTCAAATGATTAGATCTTTCAAAACGAGGCGTTATTGTGCCATCCTGATTTTCTTGGAAATTGGCCATTACAATATTGGCCAAATCGTGTTCCATAGACATTTCATCCCGTCCACCCCAATTCCTTTTTGAGATTCTCTCTCTTAGAACTGATTCGGTTAAACCGTCAAACATTGGGGGCGCCATATCTATAAGGGCTTTCTCTAAGGAGTTTCCTGGTATGGAAGATATTTCTATTAGACCTCCATCAACAAGGCAGATTCCACTTAATTGACTTGAATTCCGGGCCGCAAAATTGAGTGCTACACTTCCTCCCCATGAATGGCCAATTAGCAAAGGGTTGGTGATTTGGGCAGTATCCAAGAACGAAGATAGGTCGTTAGTGATAGTTTCAAAGTCGTATCCATGATTTGGTTTGGAAGACAGCCCGTGGCCTCGTTGGTCTATTGCCACCACTTTGTTAGATTCTGACAACAATGGGGCAACTAGATCCCAGATTTGGCTGTTCGAGGCTAAACCATGTATCAAAACTATGTTCCTGCCTTGGCCGCCCCAATCTCGACTGTTGATCGATATTGGCCCGATATCTATTAAGATTTCTTTCGGACTTAATTGGCTGTTTATTATGTGACTCCAGGTATTGAACTATCCCATTG
>CAYPXS010000085.1:0-6200 GCA_964414725.1 uncultured Dehalococcoidia bacterium | reverse complement strand
TCTGCCGACATTATCGTCACTCCCTAGCAACATTGTGTCGCTGAGGTCGCTAAAATTAATAAAAATTTAATCCACGTAGTATTATTCCCAAAAGTGACTTTATGGGACACGTGTGAATATGATTCTAGATAATAAACTAAGCAATAAAGAAATCATTGTTCTAGATGGAGCAACTGGTAGTGAAATCGCAAGATTGGGTGCTGAGATGAATTCCTCCGCCTGGTGCGGGGTTGCTAACAAGACTCACCCTGACATAGTTCGTCAAGTGCATGAGGAGTATATTCACGCTGGTGCAGATATAGTAACGGCCAACACTTTTTCTACTAGCCGCCATATTTTAGCTAGCGCAGGCCTTGCCGATGAAACCGTAAGCATCAACACAAGGGCAGTAGAGTTAGCACGCGAAGCAGTACACAATGTATCACCAGAACGACCTATTGCTGTTGCTGGTTCAATGTCTACCATGCGCGCTTGGGTCCCAGGTACTGTCAGTCCTGACCCGCGATTTCTTCCAACATCAGAAGAAGAATTTAACAATTACCAAGAAGTTGCCCACACACTGGCTAAATCTGGAGTAGATTTGATCCTGATGGAGATGATGAGCGATATTGGCCGCTCAAGTCTGGCAATATCTGCTGCTATGGAAACAGGATTACCAGTGTGGATTGGCACCAGTTGCACACTTAGCGATGATGGCAGTGTCTCTGCTTGGAACCAACATTCTGAAGAACCAGCCACAAGGCTTTCACCTGATCACCTCAGGGCAGAAGACAAATCATATGACACTCTTATTGAAGCGATGCTACCGTTTCAACCCCAAGTAATGGGTGTTATGCACAGTACGATAGAAACAACAAATGCCGGACTGCAGACTCTCTATGAACATTGGCAAGGACCAATCATGGCATACCCAGAAACTTCTTCCGAGGTGAGAAAAGGAATTAGTGAGCAAGTAGAACCATCATCTTTCGCCTCGCATTGTCACGATTGGGTTGAGAGCGGGGTACAAATCATAGGGGGTTGCTGCGGAACCACCATTGAACACATACGTACCATGGTGGATGAACTGTCTGATGTTATAAGTCCCCGTCGCTAGTTGTTCGAAATTGACCTACCGACCTTTTGTCGGCATGAATATATAACTGAATCCCACTCTTCTTATTCACCCAACACTCTGCGCCGCTTTAATGTGGTTATTAGCGTCCTGAGTCATGCCGGCAATATAGCTATTTGAGGGTATGATCTAGAATGCTGCCATAGATAATGAAATAGTTAAGTAAAGTGAGAAGGATAAAATGACAAACAGAAATTTCCATGGTTACGGGAATTCACCTCCTGCTGTTGTTTGGCCAAACAACTCACGCATCGCAATTTCCGTGGTAGTTAATTACGAAGAAGGTTCTGAATATTCCATTTTAGATGGTGATGAAGCCCATGAATCCAACAATGAAGTGCCCTCTCCGGTACCCCCTTCTCAAAGAGATCTAGCAAATGAATCTTTTTTTGAATATGGAAGCAGAGTCGGTGTTTGGCGGATTATGAACATATTAGATGCTTATTCCATTCCAGCCTCTTTTTTCTGTTGCGCCTTGGCCTTAGAAAGAAATCCAAGTGTTGGTCCCGAAATAGTCAGGCGTGGCCATGAAGTCGTCGGCCACGGGTATAGATGGGAAGAATATTACCTTATGGACATGGAATCTGAATTAAAAGCTATTAAGGACACAGTGGAGTCTCTGGAAAAAACTACTGGTGTCAGACCTCAAGGGTGGTATACAAGATATGCCCCCAGTGAAAGAACAAGAGAATTAATAGCTTCTACCGAAGGATTTATTTACGATTCAAATTCCTATGCCGACGATATCCCATATTATGAACTCGTTAACGGTAAACCCTGGTTGATCGTTCCATATTCTCTTGAAGTCAACGACACCCGGTTCTGGCGTGGTGGGATGAATCGGCCTTCAGACTTTCTTGAAACACTTAAAAACACGTTCGATCTTTTGTATGAAGAAGGATTAGACAATCCTAAACTTATGAACATAGGGCTTCACTGCCGCATTGCCGGTAGGCCATCAAGGGCGGCTGTGCTAAAACAATTTTTCGATTACGTTAGCTCTAAGCCTGATGTATGGTTTGCAAGAAGGGATGAGGTCGCAAAATGGTGGATTGAAAACTACCCTCCCAGTTGATAAATAAAACTTATAAGATTTTATTTAGTCTGTGATGATTTAATGTCACTCGCTAATATTATCTTTGTCAAACACCACTTCCCCGCCCTTCATCACTAGAGAAACCGTCTGACCGAATTCAAGGCAAGATATATCTATAAGCGGATTCTTAGAGGAAAACAAAAGATCCGCTTTTTTCCCTTCGACCAATGTCCCCAATTCATCTTGCAAACCAATGCATTCCGCCGCCGTTCTGGTCCCCGCTAGGATAGCTTGGCTCTGGGTCATGCCGGCTTCTACTAGACATGACAGTTCCTCTGCGTTGTTACCATGAATCCAACCTCCTGCGTCCGTACCCGCAACCACTTTCACTCCGTGATCCATCGCCGCCAATAAACTCTTAACGTGATCAGTCTTTAGCTTACTCGCTCTCTCCTGTCCGTGTGGGGTTCCCCGTTCTGCGTGATATTTATATACCGCAAAAGTGGGCGCAAAAAAGATATCTCCTTTAGCCATTAGTTCCAGACTTTTTGGGTGTTCGTGAAGAAATGTTCCATGTTCGATCGAATCTACCCCAGCTTCTATGCTTGCAGTAAGGCCCGGTCCGCCCAAGGCATGACACATAACTTTTTTGCCAAGTGTGTGCGCCTCATCAACAATACTTGCAATTTCTTCCTTGGTGATAAGCATATCCCTAGGTTCTAACCCAGCACGGGAACTGGCACCTCCGGTAGCTGCGAACTTGATAACATCAGCCCCTGCTCCGACCATCTCTCTAACTTTTTTCCTCATTTCGTAAGGACCATTAGCAACTCCATCAGGAACAGAAGGATCGGCACCGAAGGGAGTCTGATGGCCTGAAGGGCTTAAGTGCCCGGCAATTCCTCCCGTCGGAGAAATAATTCCAATCGAAGTCAATAATCTGGGCCCTGGTATCAAACCCTCGTCGATAGCGTTTCTAAAACCGGCCGGCAACCCGCCGGCGTCTCTTATAGTGGTATATCCAGTGTGCAATGTCTGACGTAATGTGGAGGCAATACGCATGTGTCTGTGACTTTGCTGTTCTGTAAGGCCCCATCTACTGGCGATTTCATAACCGAATGAGGCTAGGTGGTCATGGCAATCAATCAATCCTGGAATAACAGTAAAACCCCTCGCATCTAATACTTCTGACTCTGAAGGAATTTGCGAATCTGAAGTAGGTTTGGAAGATACTATCTTTTCTCCGTCAATAAGCAGCGTCCAATCAGATTTTAGGGTTAATTCCGTTCCGTCAAAGAGTTCCCCACAAATCACCGCTTTCATAATATGAGCTCCCTTAACTTATTAGATATAGAAGTACTTCTCTGAGGTTATGTCACCGCGTTAACACACAGGGCTTGCTAGGACCGCCGGAGCCACCTTACGAGCAAGCCACTTACCATCTGTGGAACTACCTTTAAGCTCTCCGTTTTCAACGATTATTTTACCCCTAAGGATAGTTGTCACTGGATAACCTTGGCACTCGAACCCTTCCCAAATAGAGTAGTCGGAATCTGCGTGCAACCCATCGAGGGTGATTGTCCTTTTCATATCTGGATCAAATAACACGATGTCTGCGTCGCTTCCTGTCGCAATGGCCCCTTTTTGAGGATACATACCTAGAATCTTGGCCGCGTTTGTCGAAGTTATGTTTGCGAAATGCTCAATCGAGATTCGGCCTGTTGAGACAAATTTAGTGTAAATGACGGGCAATCTGGTTTCGATTCCGTTATGGCCCCCGCAAACTGTCTCAATGGTATTACCCGAAAGCTTCACGTCCTTATAAGTAGTGTATTCATCTGTGGCCGTAGTGCTTAGCGTTCCATTAATCAGGGCCTCTTGTAGCTCATGTCGGTCCGAGGCATGTTTGATAGCCGGGTAGGTATGGATCGCAGTCCCCTCAGTCTCTCGATAATGTTCATGGGTGAAATGCAGGTAGTTGTGGAGAGTCTCTCCATAGACAGGCAATTGATTATTACGGGCCTCTCCTATAGCAATAGCTCCTTCCTTTGCCGTAGTGTGGACAAAGTAGATTCCCGTCTCAGTGTGTTCTGAGAGGCGGATGATCTTTCGAAACGAAATGTCCTCGGAGACGTTGTTGTGTGCTAAGTGCAGATTATATCCCTGGTCTCGTCCCTCGCGAATAAGCTTGGCTTCCATGTATTTGACCATGTCGTCATCCTCGGCGTGGACGGCCATGATACCCCCGTTGATACCCACAGCTTCAAAAATCGCCCAGAGGTGTCCATAAGGAACTTTGGAACTGAAAGTCGTGAAAATCTTGAAGCTGGCTACTCCAGATTCTATAGCTTCTCCAAGCTCTCCAATGGTATTACTGGGGACCTCCCCTGCCAGCGTGAAATGAAATGCGAAGTCGGTATACGAATGACCAGCAAATACACTACGCCGGGCATCTAACCTATTCATAATTGAGTTATCTGACTGATCGCCGTCCTCAGTTCCTTCCATCCCTCCCGCAAAATCTATATATGTTGTGACACCGCCGTGAGCTGCAGCTCGGCTAGCTGCTTCTGGAGATTGTGTCATGACCCCAGGACGCCCTGCCCAAGCTTCGGAGACCCTGGTTGCGATGTGAGTGTGTGGTTCGATGCCACCGGGAAAAACATACTTGCCGGTAGCATCTATGGCCATTTGGAATTCGTCGGAAATTGCCCCCCGAGCAGCAACCAACACAATTTTCTCACCTTGGATCCCAATATCAAACTGGCCAACTCCACTGGGGGTAACGACCATTCCGCCATGTATTACCAGATCTAACATGACTCTCCCTCCTTAAATTATTTGAACCCCAAATCTATCTAATTCGTTTGATAATCTACTCATGAAATCCTCTACATACCATGAGTATTTTTAACTCCGAAATCGTTTCGTGATTATGAGGTTTTATAGATTTTGATCCTAAATAATTACCTTAGCATTTCTAAGTTCCTGAATATCTGCTTGAGATAGTCCTCCCAGAGTCGAGAAAATTTCGTCGGAATGTTCACTGTATAACGGTGCTCGAGTGACCTCGACGGACGAAGCAGACAGACGCACAGGGGACCCAATCATCGGGTAGGTGTCACGGGTCGGGTGTTTAATTTCGGTGATTGTCTCACGCTCTCTCAAGTGGGGGTCTGCCATAACTTCTGATGTGTCATAGACAGCTCCACAGGGAACCCCTGCGGCTCCGAAGGCCGCCATGACAGTCCGTTTATCTTTCTGAGCGATCCAGTTCTCTATGATTTTTCCTAATTCCTCGGCGTTGGCGGTCCGAGATTCTAGGGTTGAGAAACGCTTATCCTCAATGAGGTCTGAACGACCCATAGCTCCCATCGCCAGCGGAAACATACCCGGGTTATCCGGCGGCAACATCAAATAGACGTAATCGTTTGGCCCTCCTGGAGCACATACAAATAGCCCTCCAACAGCACCAGGTCTACGTCCCTCATGGCTGGTTTGACGTGGTTCTGGAGACCCATCCGTCAGGGTTCCCGTAAACCGAACACGAGTTAAATTCAAAACAGCCTCTTGCATAGCCACTTCTACCAATTGGCCTTCATTAGACACGTTGCGTTGCACCAAAGCAGCAAGAATACCTATGACTGTGTGCATTCCAGTGCCTGAATCCCCCACATTGGCTCCAAGCACAGCCGGGGGCCGATCATCGAACCCGGTACAACTCAATGCTCCACTGGTGGCCTGAGCCACAGGCTCAAAACATTTGTAATCGGAGTAAGGTCCGTAGGATCCAAAACCCTTGACCGCAGCGTAAATTAGTCTAGGATTTATTTTCTTAAGATCTTCATAACCCAGACCAAGCCTGTCCATCGCCCCTGGACCGCGATTCTCTGCCATGATATCTGCATCTTTGATCAGCCTCTTGAACAATTCTTTCCCTTTCGGGTCACGAAGGTTAAGCGTCGTGCTTTTCTTGTTATTGTTTAAAAGCAGAAAA
The DNA here is from genome assembly GCA_964414725.1 of uncultured Dehalococcoidia bacterium. GTDB lineage: Bacteria > Chloroflexota > Dehalococcoidia > Lucifugimonadales > UBA826 > UBA11996. Next base: position 53 of record CAYPXS010000085.1, on the reverse strand, counting down.
AAATAACTGTCTAAGTCCGGATCGTCACGCCTCAGCCACCTCGCGCGATCCCC
>CAYPXS010000084.1:0-6372 GCA_964414725.1 uncultured Dehalococcoidia bacterium | reverse complement strand
TACGGTCCTTTCCAAACAGTCTGCTGATGCTAGCACCGATAAGATTTTATTCAAGTTGCCTGACGGTGAATTAATCGAAACCGTTTTAATGAGGTATGAGGCAGACGGTCATCGAAGAGGAAGGAAGACCGTATGTGTATCTACTCAGGCCGGATGTGCCTTAGGATGTACCTTTTGTGCTACAGGTCAGCAGGGGTTTAGACGCAACCTAACGACCGGAGAGATTACAGAACAAGTTTTGACGATGGAGAGATTAGCCCGGTCGGAAGACGAGGAAGAAATTAAAGCTGGCACGAGATCCCGCGGCGAACTCCAAGGGGTTACAAACGTCGTTTTTATGGGAATGGGAGAACCATTGGCTAATTACGAAAACATGATGGAATCAATCCGCATTCTTAATGATCCGAAAGGTATCGGAATCGGAGCTAGGCACATAACGGTATCTACCGTGGGACTTGTTCCTGGTATAGAAAAACTCGCTAAAGAGGACCTTCAAATAAATCTCGCTGTCTCCTTACACGCACCGGATAACGAAACGAGATCAGAGACTATGCCAGTAAATAAAAGGTATCCGATCGAGCAGTTGATTGAAGCATGCGAATATTTTGTGAATAAAACTAAACGGCGCATATTTATCGAATATGTTTTGTTGCAAGGTCAAAATGATACGTCAGTGCACGCTAGCAAACTTGGAAGGGTTTTGAAAGACCTGCTTTGTCATGTGAACCTTATTCCGGTGAATCCTACAGGTGACGGACCGTACAGACGGACTGAATACAAAGAAGCCCAGAGGTTTCAATCGGATCTGAAAAAATTCAATGTCCCTTCCACCGTGAGGATGGAGAAAGGCATCGATATAGACGCTGGGTGCGGACAGTTGAGAGATCGGGCCTTAGCCCTAGAAAACTAAATGGAGATCTTGCACAAGGTCCATTACAATTCAGCGATAGCTCTTATGCTAATATTCGAAGGCATCCCTTCAGGAGAAAACGGTTAACCTATGCCCGAAAACATTCTTGTCTGTGTGGCCTGGCCATACGCCAACGGTTCTATCCATCTTGGACACGTTGCAGGCGCATACCTACCAGCCGATATTTTTGCCCGCTATCATAGATTAAAGGGTAACAACGTAATTATGGTGTCTGGCAGCGATGCACATGGAACACCAGTAACCATCACTGCTGAAAATCAAGGCGTATCTCCTGAGGAAATAGCAAACAAATATCAACAAGAATTTTTGAACGACTGGGATGGACTAGGAATCAATTGGGACCTTTTTACAAGTACTCATACAGATAATCATTTCGAGGTCACTCAAGATATATTTCTCAGGCTATATGAAAAAGGATTCATTTATAAAGACACTATGTCTCAACCCTTCTGCGAAGACCACGATAGGTTTTTAGCTGATAGATATGTGGAGGGTACATGCCCTCATTGTAATTTCAATGGTGCCCGAGGGGATCAATGTGATGCTTGCGGCAACACACTGGATCCAAAAGATTTAGTCGATATAAAACATAAAGATTGTGATTCAACGCCCATATTTAGGAACACTGAGCATTTTTTCCTAAAACTTAGTGCATTCGAAAAGGATTTGATCGATTGGGCCTCTGAAAAATCTCATTGGAAACCTAATGTAAAGAATTTCACTCTCGGTTTTTTGGAAGGAGGCCTGATAGATAGAGCCATCACCCGAGATATAACATGGGGCATACCTATTCCACTTGAGGGATATGAAGACAAACGAATCTATGTATGGTTTGAAGCAGTCATAGGTTATCTTTCAGCCTCCATAGAATGGGCATCGAAAACCGATAAGCCAAACCAATGGGAAGACTACTGGAAAAAGGATTCAAAACCCTACTACTTCATGGGAAAAGATAACATTCCCTTCCACACCGTCATTTGGCCAGCGATGCTGATGGGGTATGGGAATCTCAATCTACCATATGATGTTCCTGCAAATGAATACGTCAATATGGAAGAGAAGAAGATTTCAACAAGTAGAAACTGGGTCGTTAATCTGAAAGACTACCTTGAACGGTATGATCCAGACCCCCTCAGATTTTCATTGGCATCAATAATGCCGGAAACAAGTGATTCAAATTTTTCTTGGTCGGAATATGTCAGAAGAAACAACGACGAATTAGTAGCTACATTTGGAAATCTTGTACACAGAGTACTGTCGATGACAAAGCGATACTTTGACGGGGTGGTTCCAGAACCTAAAAATCAAGATGACTTGGACAAGTCCTTGCTCAAAAAAGGTTCTGAAACTCTATCTATGGTCTCCACTGAACTGGAAAGTTGTAGGTTTAGAAGAGCTTTGGAACATTCAATGTCTCTCGCACAAGAGACTAATCGATATCTTGACGAAAAAGCTCCCTGGACTGCAGCCAAAAATGACCCAGAATCTGCCGGTAATACTCTTTACCATTGCCTAAACGTTATAAATTGCCTCAAAACAACTTTAGCGCCAATTCTTCCGTTCAGCGTTGAAAAACTTCATACCATGTTGGGATTTGAAGGAACTGCGACAGATCAAGGTTGGAATTGGAGTCCAGATGAGGTAAGTCCGGGGCATAAATTAGGCGAACCAAAAGCCCTTTTTATCAAACTTGAAGACAGTGTAATCGACGAAGAAGTCAGCCGGTTGGGTATTAGCTAGGAAACTATTATCTTGCAAGCCTTTTCTATATTAGAACCGATATCAGATCAATTAAGTTTAGTTGATGATAGGCTGCAAGAATTTTCAAACAGTTCAGACCTGCCTTCCCTGAAGGAATTACTCACTCATGTATTTGATTCAACTGGGAAACTAGCAAGACCAGCCCTAACCCTACTTACAGCCGGTTTTCATCCAAATGACGGAGAAAAAGTTGTAACTATGGCAACAGCTGTAGAAATGCTACACGTCGCGACATTGATACATGACGATACAGTCGATGAAGCTGACACAAGAAGAGGACGAGTCACAGTCAGTTCCAATTGGGGTCAGCATACAGCGGTCCTTCTCGGCGATTATGTCTTCGCGGCTTCAGCGACCTATGTTTGTGCCACTGGTAATATCAGAGTAATAAAGAGATTCTCTGAGACAATTATGGATTTATCAAGAGGACAAATGCAGGAAACTGCGAACAGTAGAAATATAGACCATGGTATGGAAGAGTACCTTGAACGGATCTATTTCAAAACTGCCTCATTGTTTTCCACTTCTGGAGAATCAGGGGCGATTTTGAGTGGAGCACCTGAATCGACAGTACAGATTCTGAAAACATACAGTGAAAAGATAGGACTCGCGTTCCAGGTGGTTGACGACGTTTTGGATATCACTGGCACCGAGCAGGAAATCGGCAAACCTGTGGGCAGCGATCTATTGAATGGTGTGATCACCTTACCAACCATTTACGCAATGGAAAATGCAGATTGTCGTCGAAATGTAGAGATCTTTCTAACAGATCCATCGAACAGCAACCTTCATTCAGAAATCATCGAAATGGTAAAAAATTCGGATGTCAGGGAACGTTCATACCAATTCGCAGATCAATTGATAGAAGAGGCCAAACTAGCTATCGAGTCACTCGAGGACAACGAATGTAAAAGGGCATTACTACTTTTGGCTGACTTCATTATCTCGAGGAATAAATAAGGTATTTTAATTCGGATCCAAAATTTCTTTCGGTTTCCAAACGGGACCAAACATATTTATGGAGAGCCCAGTACCGATAATTAGTAATCCGATTCCTACCGCCCAAAAGATCACCGACAAATTCCACGAGAATACAACGCATAAAATCCCCACTAAACAAACAAATAATAATCGTGCCAAACTTATCAACACCGGAACAACCATTTTTCCCGTGCCTTGATTAGCAAAATATAATGTCTGTCCTCCTCCAAAAAATCCATAAAAAGGGCCCGCTATTGCAAGATACAAAGCTCCATATTTGTAAACCTGAGGATCCGAGGTAAAGCGATTGAGCCATAGGCTTGGCTCAAGTCCTGATACTATTCCAATTAATGCTGTAATGATGAACGTCACTGCACAACCTATCCAGGCTACATTCCTTGCTCTAACCCATTGTTTGGCGCCAAAATTAGCCCCAACTACCGTGGTGAGGATTCCTCCAACCCCAAATGCGATCGGAGTAAGTATTACTTCCAACCGACTTCCCAGGCCATATCCGGCAAGGGCCGCCTCACCATATCGACCAATTACCCAGGTGACGACTACCAATGTGGCCGCTATAGACGTACTGTTAATTAGCCCGATGCCTCCAACCTTCATAATGTCGTTAATAGCATGAATATTGAATTTATACGGTACTAGTCGTATTTCCAATTTTCTCCCGGTCATTACATAGACTATGTAGCCGCCAGCAACTATCTGACATAGTACAGTTGCGATCGCAGGGCCAGATATTCCCATTGATGGGAATGGACCCCACCCTAAAGTAAATGCACCAGATAATATGATCTGGCAAATGCTGCTAAGCACGACGATTGTAGAAAGTAAAGAAATTTGACCTATAGCTCGAAGCCAAGACATGCCAACAAAAAACAACCACCCTATGAACGCCGCTCCGAAAAGAACCCTGGAATAGGCAACTGAACCGTCCAGTACCTCTCCAGTAGCCCCCAAAAACGCAAATAGAGGTCTGCAGAAAACCCCTAATAATATGGTGTAAATGGCCGCCATCACCGCTATTATTATCAGAGCATGCCAAGCGGCCTCTTCGGCCTTCTCCCTATCCCCAGCGCCCAAAGCCCGAGCAACTGATGAGGTCACGCCTCCTCCTATGGCCCCTGCTGCCATCATTTGAAGAAGTGACTGAAATGGAAATACGACCGCCAGACTGGCCAAGGCTGTTGTGCCCAATTGGCCGACAAACCTGGCATCAGCCAGCATTATGGAAGTCATGGTGATGACAGCAATGGAATTTGGGACAGCCAATTTGAGTAGCATCCCAGCTATCGGGGCTTCCAGTAAAAATTTGACTCTATCAGAATTCGCAGATTGCAATAATAAAAACCCTACCAAAAAATTTCCCAACCATCCAATTGTATGATATCGAAACCCCATATGAGATAATCCGACGTACTTTGTACATTCGACTGATTCAAAAGGTGAAAAATGGCAACATTAAATGGCGCCCAGGCTATGTTTCAACAACTTGTTATGGAAGGTGTTACCGACATTTTCTCTTTGCCTGGAGCCCAAATAATGGCGGCTTTTGATGCCTTACATGATATGCAGGATCAGATTAATTTAATTCATACCCGACATGAGCAGGCAACAACCTACATGGCTGATGGATATGCCAAAGTCTCCGGGAAACCCGGTGTTGCCATGGTGGTTCCAGGACCTGGTGCTCTGAATGCAACAGCCGGCTTGGGGACTGCTTACGCTTCATCTAATCCTGTACTTCTAATTTCAGGCCAGATACCCAGCACTCTATTGGGTAAAGATACAGGTCAGCTTCACGAAGTATCTGAACAGTTGGATGTTTTTGAACCCATCACCAAATGGAACCATAGAATTTCGGATGTTTCAGAAGTCTCTTCGTCTGTCCACGAGGCATTTAGGCAGATGACCACAGGAAAACCAGGCCCAGTAGAATTAGAGATAGCGCCCGATATTTTGACCCAATCTGGGAGTGTGGACTTAATTGAAAAAGAGCTTTATCCATCTCCAAAGCCAACAAGAGAACAGATACTGGCTGCCGTGCAATTAATTTCCTCTGCCGAATCCCCCACCATAGTTGCTGGTGGTGGAACTGTCTCCAGTGGTGCATCGGAGCAAATCCGACGGTTTGCAGACATGCTTCAAATACCGGTCATGACCTCTCCCCAAGCTAAAGGAATTATCCCAGAAGAAAGTCATCTGGCTACAGGAGTCAACTCTGCTGTTGGACCAGCGAAAACGGTGCTACCTGATACGGATTTAGTGATCGCAATTGGCACGAGACTGTCCTTAAGAGGCATTTCACAGGATGACATGCCTCCAATCCTACAAATAGATATAGAACCTGATCAGGTGGGGAAACAATATAGCGTCGAATTAGGCCTTGTAGGGGATGCTTCGGAAACGCTAACTTCTCTTATCAATGCCTTAGCCGTGGATGAATCCATATTAGTTCATCGCAAAGAAAGAGCTATAAGATTAAAAAAGCAATTTGCTGACGAGATAGAAAGATTGGCTTCGCCCCAGCTATCAGTTATTGACCGCATTTCCAATTCCCTCCCTGGAGATGCAATAGTGGTTCAGGGCATGACAAACATCGGGTATTGGAGCAGCGCTGCAATGCCAATGCACACTCCTAGGAATTATGTGACATCTTCCTACTTTGGGACTCTAGGATACGCTTA
>CAYPXS010000083.1:0-6407 GCA_964414725.1 uncultured Dehalococcoidia bacterium | reverse complement strand
GGCAGGATTTCAGTGACTGATTCAAACATTGCATTATTAATAGATTACGAGAATGTAGGCATCGATTCTCTACAGTACCTTGTGGAACAAATATCAGGCATGGGCCGGATAATAGTAAAGAGAGCCTATGCTGATTGGTCCTCAGAAAGGAAGGGACAAGAAAGATTAATTGAACTTGGAGTGGAGGCTGTTCATAACTACCGAACTCCGAGATCTGGAAAAAACTCCTGTGACATTAAGCTAACAATAGATGCTGTAGAACTGCTTCATAGTGCACAGGTGGATACTTTCGTCATTGTGTCCTCAGACAGCGATTTTGTGCCTCTTGTTAACCATCTACGTGGATCGGGAAAAAGCGTGGTCGGTGCGGGCAGGAAAGCGGTCACATCAACAACTATGGTCAAATCATGTGACAAATACATTTTCTTAGACCTACAGACAATTGGTTTACAGAAATCCAGTTCAACTTCAAAAAATAACAACAGACGACCAACCACTTATAGAGACCGAAGGCAAGCTAATCCTCAACAAGACAGGCAAGAAAGCGAGAGGTCGGTCGGCCAGTTATTAATAAAGGCTGTAGAAGCCACTGTCGGTGATGATGGTAATTCCTTAGGCACCAAATTGGCCCAAACTATGACACGTATAGACCCCGGATTTGATTATAGAGAACTAGGTTTCCGATCTTTTAGTGAATTTTTAACATCTAGAAGTGAAATCGAAGTAACTTTTCGGGAAGGAACAGACTTCACAGTATCTATTAAAAATAGCGATTCAAGAACTGTTAACGCAAATGAAAAATTGGCTCCGGCCAGAAAACCTTCAGTTAGCCCAAGAATAATTAATTTTAACGAGAGCCCTTCGAGTCAAGATTCAGATAACCTTCCTGACGACTGGGAAGAAAAAGTTAATACAGCTTGGGAGAGTAAGGAAAAAGATCAATTATCAGGTCAAGCTGCCGCTAATCAGGCAGCAAAGATAATGGGATTCCAAAGGTTACGAGACTCCTTGTATCCAACTATAGACAAACTACTAGATGCAAGTAACCTTTTGAAAGAAAATTGGGCCAGAAACAAAAATTACGTGACCCGAAAGAAGTAATAGGAATCATGCTGGCATCATGCTTATCGCGATTGATATTGGTAATACCAACATAACTATAGGACTATTTCTGGATTCTGAACTGGTCTCAACATGGCGATTCTCAACCGACTCCCGAAAAACTTCAGACGAATACGGCCTACTATTACAACAAGTGATGTTGTCAAACAAATTAAAAGCAGATGAAATTGACTCAGCTGCAATTTGTAGTGTTGTACCTCCTCTAACTCCTACCTTTGAAGTATTGTGTCAAAAATACCTGAAAGTACAGCCATTGACTGTGATATCGGGTACCACAACGGGTATAAAAATCTTGTATGACAGCCCAAGAGATGTAGGTACTGACCGCATAGTTGATGCTGCAGCAGCTCTCCACATATATGGCGGCCCATGCATCGTAGTTGATTTGGGTACTGCTACAGTTTTTGATGCCGTAAATGAGCATGCTGAATATCTCGGAGGTGCTATAGCGCCTGGAATGACAGTGTCTGCAGACTCCCTATATAGAGCAACTTCCCAGCTTAGAAGAGTGGAGCTAAATGCCCCCGAACGAGCTATTGGAAAAAATACCACTCATTCAATTCAATCTGGCCTCGTATTTGGATATTCTGAATTGATAAAAGGTATGATAGGCAGGTTCAGAAAAGAAATCGGTGCTAACGCAACTGTAATTGCCACTGGGGGACAAGCAGATATTGTAAAAGATCAAGTTGGTGAATTTGATCATATTGATCCCGACTTAACTCTGAAAGGTTTACGCATAGTGCATTCTCTGAACAGTAATTAAAGGTGATGAGATGCGGTCTCCAATCCATAATAAAAAAATCGTACTAGGGGTTACAGGCAGCATTGCCTGCTATAAGGCCGCTGACCTAGCTAGCAAACTGGTTCAATCAGGCGCCCTTGTAGACACCGTCTTAACGGAAGCCGCCGCCGAATTCGTATCGGAATTAACTTTCAAAAGCCTGACGCACCGGGAAGTATATACAAGCTTATATTCCCCCGGTTCAAATCTGTCTATAAATCATGTAGCGCTCGCCGAATCGGCTGATCTTATTATCGTGGCACCAGCGACAGCCAATACAATTGCTAAGATTGCTAATGGAATATCGGACGATGTTTTAACAACCACTATTTTGGCCACCACGGCACCGATCATTATGGCTCCAGCGATGGACGCCAACATGTTTGATAACCCGGCTACTGAGGCCAACGTAACGACCCTTATTAGCAGAGGATTTTTCATAGCAGGACCAGCTGAAGGAAGACTCGCCTCAGGCCTTATGGGAAAAGGCAGAATGATTGAGCCCTTCGACATAATTAGTGCCGCAAATATGTTGTTAGGCAAAGATGGCGATTTTTCAGGTAAGAAAATTGTAGTCAGTGCTGGAGGAACAGAAGAAGCGATAGACCCGGTGAGAAATATAACAAATCGCTCGTCCGGAAAAATGGGCTACGCTATAGCCGAGGCTGCGAGAGATCGTGGCGCTATGGTAAGCCTGGTTGCTGCGCCTAACAACTTATCCAAACCTATTGGTATATCAGTCACAAACATACAGAGTGCAGAAGATATGAAAAAAGCAATCGAAGAAGAGTGCCTCGAGGCGGATGCTTTAATTATGGCAGCAGCAGTAGCTGACTGGAGACCCTTGGAAAAATTGGATTCCAAGGCAAAAAAGGATACATCAGATACTTGGTCATTAGAACTGGTCAAAAACCCAGACATCATCGCGGGCATAAATTCCAATAATTTAATAAAAGTTGGATTTGCAGCAGAAAGTGAGAACCTTGTCGAAAACAGCAAATTAAAAGTTAAGTCAAAAAACCTAGATTTTATTGTAGCCAACGACATAACTGCAGCAGATAGTGGCTTTTCTGTTGACACTAATAAGGTGACTATCATCCATGCAGACGGTAACACAGAAGCTCTTCCACTTATGTCTAAATACGAAGTAGCCCACTCAATCCTAGACCGGGTAAAATCTGGATTCTGACCACATATATGGATAACCACTAAAAATGACTACCAAGATAGCAGTCATCTCCGACACTCATTGTCACGAATGGGAAGAAGTCCATCCCAAAATGAGAGACATCATTGCTGAATGCGATATAGCGATCCATTGTGGAGACATAGTTCGGCAACCCGTAGTGGACGGTTTCCTAGAAACCTCCCAAAAAGGCATCATAGTACATGGAAATTCTGACCCTGTAGATTTAAGAGAAAGTCTTCCATACACTGAAGTTATTGAAGTTGAGAAGGTAAAAATAGGTATTACTCATCCAGCTTGGGGAGGGCCTGAGTTTCCCCCTAAGGAGTTATTCAAAGACTTTGATGAAGACTTAGATATCATTTTATTTGGACACACTCACGAACCATTAAAAGAAGATATTAGTGGGACACTATTTATCAACCCAGGTCAAGGGTATAAGTCGTTTATGGTAGATGGAACAATGGCGGTAATAACGATTGATAATGGCGTGGTTGAAGCAGATATTTTAGTTATAGAACCGGGTCGGTAGTAAAACCTACTTATTTTTTTGAAGAAGGTAATTCCAAGTGTCGATGGCAAGAGGATGAACAATACCTTTTTTTTCTAAAATAGATGCTATTCGTAATCTTAAATATTCCAAAATTGTTGAATCCAAATTGGTATCCATTCCCGAAATCACCAATTCCAATTCTGGATTCCGTTGGACTTTATCTGGCTCAACTTTATCAGCTATAAATACTATCTTCTCTATATCCGTCATCCCAGGATGACCAGTTGTATGATATCTGACGGAATTTATTACTTCTTCATCCTGACAATTCAAATCTGACTCTAACCAACGAGCTGCCAGAGGCCCGTGAAGCAAAACAGGGGCTTTATATTCATAGCTATTAATTGGAATACTGTTTAATTGAGATTCAACTAGTAATTGAGATTCGGTTAAATGCCTGGCCAAATCATGAGCAATAGCTCCCATGGAACATCTCCGAGGGTCAATTCCGTGAATCGCTGCAAGTCTTTCTGCCAACATGCGTGTACGCTCAATATGGGCAATTAATGAATCTGGAAGTTCTGATACTCGAGATTCTATGTGCTGGTACACCTTGTCAAAACTTGAATTCAAATTTCTCAACCAATACCTGATAAATTATCCCCACCTATAAGGTGCAAATGTAAATGGGGCACCTGTTGTCCTGAATCTTCTTTCTGGTTTATCGTTAATCTGTATCCACTATCAGAAATTCCTTCTGATATTGCGAAATTTCTTGCAACCTTGAACATTGAAGTAATAACACTGAACTCTTCCTCTGAAAAAGCTTCTATATAAGTCATATGCTTAATCGGAATCACTAGCAAATGTGTGGGAGCAACTGGGTTTATATCATTTATTACAAAGCAATCGTCATCTCTATATAAGACTGTGGTCGGTATTTTGCCCTGGAATAAATTACAAAAAAGACAGTCGGCCATTCTCTCTAATCCAATGCGGCAATAGCTTCTATCTCAATGAGAAATTTAGGACTAACCAGGCCGCTAATGAAAACCGTACTGCTTGCAGGACCATTTTCTGGAAATAACTCAAGCCTCACTTTTGCGTAATGGGAATAGTCTTCTGGCCTAACAATGAAAGAAGTAATCTTTACTAAATCATCAAGAGTCGAACCAGCTGATTTCAAGGCAGCTTCTATATTGGAAAAGCACTGTTTAGCTTGAACGTAACAATCATCCTCTCCGACAAGGTCCCCTATGGAATTCACAGGAACTTGACCTGACACGAAGAGGAGGTTGCCAGATTTAGTGATGGGAGAAAAGCCGGATGGCTTGTTCGAAGGATTTGGAAAAAAAGTTTCTCTTGGCATTTTTCTTCAACCTATATTAACTAGGGTAGTTGCATCACTTCTATACGAACATCATCAGGGGCTTGTATGAAGCCAATAATAAGTCCGGTCGGAGTTTTAGTTGGGCCGTCCAATATTTTGGCCCCTAGAGCTTCCAACCTTTTAAATTCAGCGTCTATATCATCTACTTCAATACCAAAATGTTCTAACCCCCAGTGAGCTGAAGCATCTCCTCCCCCCATAGTCTCTCCTGTCCTGTCACTCGATATGTTTACCGCTATGCCATCTTTAGTTCTACATCTAATAAACCTATCTCCTTGAGGTCGGGGATTTTCATCATTAAGTATTTCAAATTCAAAGGCTTTGACATACCAATCTGCTGTCGCGCCAGGGTCCGGAGCTTTTAAATGAACGTGGTTAAATGAATAAGACATTAAGGGTTCCTCCATTTGTATTCAGAAGGCAGGTTAAATTAGGTGGCAAACTCTGTCAATATTTCTTACTTTACATGCCGGCGGTTTTAACAGCCTCGGCGAATGAAAGTATTTTCTGTGGGTCCTTATCACCTTCCGTCTCCACTCCGGTGGAGACGTCTACTCCCCATGGATGTGAAATTCTTATAGCATCAATTACATTTTCCGGATTTAGTCCACCAGCCAATAAAAATTTTTCGCTCAAATTAAATTCAGAAACCATCTCCCAATCGAAACTCAAACCGGTACCTCCTAGACTACCCTTCTCGTACTTATCCAATAATGGTAAACACCCAGCTCGATATATCTTTTCTAATTCTGCATTAATTGTTTCACTAGTATTCGATACTCCGATTTTCACCTGCTTAATCACGTCAACATCTACTTTGTTCCAATATGATTCAGGTTCACTCCCACAAAGTTGAGCATAATCCAAATCACATGCCTCAATTATTTCGTTTACCTCTTCAACATTCTGATTGGCAAACAACCCTACCAAAGCTGGTCCCCCCGGATTAAACTCCGATCTATAGTCATTTAAGATTTCAAGGGCCACATCCAAAGTTATTTGACGTCTTACACCATGCACAAATACAAAGCCAAGAAAAGAAGCTCCGTTTTCTCGGGCCAAAATGGCGTTTGATGAGTCTCTTAATCCACAAATCTTGAATAAAGTCACAGGAGGTTCCTTAGTGCAATCCCGGGATCATCTGAAGTTACTAACGACTCACCAATCAACACTGCACCAGCACCTGCCTCTAAAACTCTTTCGACATCGGCCCGACTTGATATACCACTTTCACTTACTAAAATCCTCCCATTTGGAACCTGCGGCCCCAAAATTTCAGTCGTTTCAAGAGTAGTATTAAAAGTTCTTAAGTCTCTATTGTTTATTCCAATGATTTCAGCATCAGATTCCAAGGCCAATTCCAGTTCTTTCTCATCATGCACTTCAACCAAACATTGCATCCACAATGAAGTCGCTAGGTTCTTAAAATCCA
>CAYPXS010000082.1:0-6410 GCA_964414725.1 uncultured Dehalococcoidia bacterium | reverse complement strand
ATGGATGATGGCAACAATACTTCTTCCAGAAAATTTTAGTGAAATTGCTGCAAATCAAATATTTGATGATATTGCAGAAGCATGCCATAACCTAAATATCTCTGTTATAGGTGGGCACACAGAAATTACCGCAGGAATTGATCGACCTTTAATATCCGGAGTAATGCTAGGTGAAGTAGAAAAGGGCAAAGAAGTCAGATCTTCGGGGGCCAAAGTGGGAGACTCAATCATCCTTACCAAGGCTATACCAATTGAAGGTTGTGCTATTTTGGCCAATGAAGCAGAAACCCAGTTACTGAAAAACGGTATCGCAGCAACATTAATAGAGGAATCACGGAACCTCATACACAAGCCTGGAATCAGTATAGTAAAAGATGCTTCTATAGCAATGGAATCAGGAAAAATAAACGCCATGCATGATATTACAGAGGGTGGGATCGCTGGAGGCCTTACGGAACTGGCATATGCCTCTAATCTAGGAATTCATGTGACAAGAGAAAATATACCTGAGATACCTCAGGCTAAAATATTTTCTAAAATATTAGGCCTTGATACCCTCGGAATAATAGCTTCAGGATCTCTATTAATATGTGCCTCCCCAAAACATGATTCTGCAATAATAAAAAATCTAAAATCTAACGGGATAAACGCGACTAAAATAGGATCTATGAAAAATTTGGATTACGGACTTAAAATAAGCAAAAATGAGTACATTGAAGATCTCCCACGATTTGATACAGATGAAATTGCTAGGTTTTTTTCCAGTGAACCCTAAATAAACGCTACCCATCAATCAGAGAACTAATTGGAGCAAAAATGAACGGAACCTACGTAAAATCGGAAAATGAACAGGGTGTGCTAATACTAACCATGCATGATCCCAAAACAAGAAACGCTATCGGGCTGGAAATGATGGAGGAATTAGAAGAAGAATTAGATAGGTTTGAGTCATCTCCTGAACTCAGAACTCTTGTCTTAACTGGATCAGACCCTTCATTCTGTTCAGGAGCGAATGTAAAGACAATGAATGAAGACAACGAATCATCTGAAGTTGTGACTTTATCTGAGGACAGCACCCCATGGGATATCTTAAACCAAGCATGGGACAAGCAATCAGCCTCGAATGCAAGGCCGAGAGACTTGATAGAAGGTGTACGTTATTTTCCTCTAAGATTACACAACCTGCAAAAACCATCGATCGCCGCTGTAAATGGTTCTGCAATCGGCCTAGGAATGGGTATTGCTTTGTCTTGCGACATTAGATTTGCTTCCGAAAACGCCAAATTTTCTGAGATGTTTGTGAGAAGAGGATTGATACCTGCTGATGGCTCCTGCTGGCAACTTCCAAGAATGATTGGTTTGGGGAAAACTTTTATGCTTCAATACACTGGAGACGTTCTTTCAGCAGAAGATTCCTTGGACCTCGGTATAGTCAATAGAGTCACGGAACACGGCCAGTTAATGGAAGAAACCATGGAATTGGCCCACAGGATAGCATCTGGAGCTACTTATTCCATGGCTCTAATTAAAAGACTAATACATGAGTCGCTACATACAAACCTTGAGGAAAGTTTAAAGCTCGCAGGGCCCGCACAGGATATTGCACGACAGACTTTTGATCATAAAGAAGGCGTCAAAGCCTTTGTTGAAAAAAGGAAACCTAACTTTATCGGTAGGTAAGTACTGTTAAAGTTACAGAGTGTCTAAAAACCACTTTACCGTAGATTCGAAAGCTCCCGGGGATTCTTGGTAAAACCAATGCCCGCCGCCTTCAAGTTCAGCCAATTTGCATTGGGTAAGTTGTTCTCTCATTTTTACTGCAGTTTCGTGGGTCAAGAGCGTACTCTGTCTTCCTCTAATTATTACAGTAGGACATTCCACTTCTCTCCAAGTTGACCATAAATCGGGTCTTTCGTACTCGTAAATGAGATTTCTATCTCTCTTCCATTCCCATGCACCATTAGGTTTTGATTTTGTCATTACTTCAGCCTGAAACTTAACCATTTCTCCCGAAGATAATGGTTGCCGGGACCAAAGCCTATCTACAACATCTTCAAAGGTAGTCCACTCGTCCGATTCATTTTTGTACCTTTCAAACATAGAACCAGATGATTCGTTGACTGAATCAGGATCTATATCAACGATTACCAATGCCTTCACTTCGTTCTTCTTCTGAGCGGCATATGAAAAAGCATACCTGCCGCCAGCGGAATGTCCAATCAATATTGGATTATCCATGGCTAAATTCGATATTGTTACTTCAACATCAGAAACGTAGTCTGCAAACGAATAATGGCCAGGAATATGATCGCTATCACCATGGCCTCTGCTGTCCAAAGCAACCACCCAGTAGTCATCTGCCACAGATTGAGCAAATATTTCCCAGCTTCTAGCACAATCCTGTAAACCATGTAACAAAAGCATAGGAGGATTAGAGCGGTCACCCCATTCCAAACAATTTAGTTGCAGATCAGGATGATCAATTTTTACTTGAGAGA
Source organism: uncultured Dehalococcoidia bacterium (assembly GCA_964414725.1). Lineage (GTDB taxonomy): Bacteria > Chloroflexota > Dehalococcoidia > Lucifugimonadales > UBA826 > UBA11996. The sequence goes on along the minus strand of CAYPXS010000082.1, from coordinate 3,912 downwards.
ATCCTTCTTCCATCAATTCAGGCTCCTGAATCCGCTTTTGTTTTTATCCGACCCATATAAACTTGGAAACGACCCATTTTCTAATGCCTCCACTCTAGATTCTAAACTTGATGCACCAATTGAACCTACCCATCTTCCAATAATCATACCTTCACGATCTAGAAAAAATGTGACTGGCAGGCCTGTTACACCATAATCCACCATTATTCTCCCATTCTTATCCATTCCGTTAATAAATGTGACATCAAATTCACTGATGTATTCATTGGCACTGTTCAGATCATCTTGGACATTTATACCAATTACGACTACATCTTTTTCTTTATATAACCTCCATATCTTCTCAAAATGGGGGGTTTCATCTCGACAGGGAGGACACCAAGAAGCCCAAAAGTTCAATATGATTGGGGATTCAGGAAAGTTGGACAGTGATACCGGCTTCCCGTTGATACTATCCGCGAGAAATTCTGGTGCTTTTCGGCCGATTAATTGCTCACCGCTTCTGCCAGTGGCAGAAGCTTGATTGGCAAGTCCAGTTGCAAGGAATATAGCAAATAAGGAAATTAAAATAGCCAAAATCAATATAGCAATTCCTTTAATTGCATTGCTCTTGGTTTGGATATTTGATCTCATAATTCGCCGAATTTATATCTGGTACATGATTTCTATTTTGTTATTTTATCAACAAAAAGGGGGAGCCTTGATGACTCCCCCTAAAAAAACAAAAAACATTCTGATCTAGAAATTTGACCTTCGAGCTTCCATGTTCGAGTGAACATCTATTAGCACAGCTTTGCCATCTGCATTCAGCTGCTTTGCCTGCTCCAATGCCGGAGCTATCTCTTCAGGCTTTGTGACAGTTATGCCGACAGCTCCAAGACCTTCAGCAATCTTGGCATAGTCACCAGTCATATAAGTTGTACCAAATGACTCTCTTGCGGTGGGGTATCCACCAGGATAGGTAGCCATTCCACCATTATTCAAAACAATGGTTGTTATCGCTGCTCCCGACCGAACCGAAGTTTCTATATCTAAACCTGACATTCCAAAAGCGCCATCACCCATAATGTTCATGCAGAATTTATCTGGGCAAGCCATTTTCACACCCGTCATTAACGGTATTCCATACCCTAAATGGGTGGTTTTACCCCACCCCACATAGCTATGTGGGACTGTACCTGGATAGAAAGGCATTATTATGTCTCGAGGGGCGCCAGCATCATGCGTCACTATACTATTTTCTTGATCCAGGACATTTATCATTTCACCAATCACCCTGTACGGGGTAATCGGTGTTTCATCAGAGGTAAGAGCATCACTCCATTCAGCCATCCATTTATCGTTGATTTCCGCAATTTGATCAGCAAGTTCTGAAGAACCTTTTCTGTTTTCTCCACCTAACTGAGCTTTGACCTCTTCGACCATCATCTCGAGGGTTAGTTTGGTATCACCAACCAACCCAACATCAACATTAAAATCTTTGTTTAAATCGGCTACAGTCTCTGTGTTATGAATCATTACTTTTCCGTCTGGTATAGGCTGACCATAACCAGTCCGTGTAAGGCTGGTTCCAACACCTAACAAAACATCAGATTCCTGCAACCATGTTCTTGCCTGTAATGATGTTGCCGAGCTTCCAGAACCAAGGGCCAATGGATGTCTTTGATCGAATCCGGATTTACCTGGCATTGTGCAATAAACGGGAATTTGAGCTATCTCGGCCAATTGAGTTAATTCAGGCGATGCACCAGACATCAGCACTCCCATTCCTGACCAAATCACAGGCTTTTTTGCCGCTAGCAACAGCCTTACAGCTTCTTTAATCTCAGCTGGATCTGGAGCAAATCTATGTCTTTTGGGAGGTGCGTAAGAAGACACAACGGAATCGTCAACCTCCATCTCTCCAACATCTGCAGGAATTTCAACAATCACAGGGCCAGGTCTGCCATTCCTCAGAGCATGAAATGCTCTCCTCATGACAGAGGCTACCTGATTAGGTTGAAACAATACTTCAGCAGATACTGAAACTGACTCGTAAGTCCTAGCAGGCGAAAAATTTGGCTTTACGGATCTCGCAGATACCGCAGGACCGCCAGGAAGATACAAAATCGGCACATTATCTGCGTAGGCCTGAGCCAAACCGCCCATGGTATTTTCGGAACCTGGCCCACCTTGAGTGATCAAAACTCCAAACTCTTCTCGATTTCTCATCCGGCTAAACCCATCAACTGCCATTGCAGCGCCTCGCTCTTGGCGAAACATGATTGGATTAATTCCAACCTCAGCAACAGCTTCAATCAAGTTATTGGACGGAAAGCAACCTGCCCACTCAACCCCTTCTGCTTTTAATATCCTTGCTACTGCATCAAGCACTTTCATGAAAATGAATCCTCCAAATTAGAATAACTATTTCTCACCGACAATTGATAAGTATGGCAGGGTTCAGCATCACACTCGTCAAAAGCCACTCAGAGCACATTGTAGTTGGCACAAATATCATTATCAACCTGAGGATAATAAGCATTTTGCCGGCTGCGCTAAACTTAATATTAATCAAACCCAAAGACAGATCATCTTAAATATTCATAACTTAGAATACACAATATGCAAATCGGCAAAACAATACACCACGTGAAAAAAATTAATTCCACTATGGAAGCCTGTTCGCATCTGGTGACCCAAGGAGCTGCAAACGGAACCATTGTGTCCGCTAATTACCAAGAATCTGGGAGAGGTAGGTTTAAAAGAAAATGGGTATCGCCTAGCGGTGACAATATTCAGATGTCGATAATTCTAAGACCAAGACAAAGTGAACTCAAATATCTCAACATGTTCGCATCAATGGCTGTCTTGGCAACATGCGAGCAAGTCATGAGCAGTAACGCGGCCATTAAATGGCCTAACGACGTTCAAGTTAAAGGCCGGAAAATATCTGGCATCTTAACGGAATCAATCATAGAAGGCGAAGAAATAATATCTTCTATTGTTGGAATTGGGCTGAATGTTAACTTAGACGTAAAATCGCAAATCGGTATTGAAAAAACAGCGACCTCTTTTAAAAATGAAAAGGGCCGATATGTAAGTCGTGCAGTAATATTAAAGACCCTTATAAAAAACTTGAATGTTTATTATTCTAAAATTATTGATGGTGAATCTTTAAGGGAAGAATGGGCACAAAGATTAAGCACAATTGGACAAACAGTGAAATTTTCATTTGGACAAACCCCAAATGAAAACCCTTTGGTTGGTGTGGCTGAGTCAGTCACTGCTGACGGAGGTCTAATAATTCGTCTACCAGATGACTCACTGTTCACTGCAAATGCCGGTGAGGTAACGCTAGCAAAAAGTGATGACCTATTGTGATAAATTGGTCCTTATTAATTTCAGGAGTACAAAATGCTTGAAAAACTGACGCTACTAGACAAAACAGTTGTAATCACCGGGGGCGGTACTGGTCTCGGCAAAGAAATGTGCTTGGCTATGGCCCGAGCCGGGGCTGACCTGGTAATTGCCGCAAGAAGACTGGAACCCATTGAAGAGGTATCAAGCCTAGTTCGAGATTTAGGCAGGAAATCGTTAGCAATTTCGACTGACGCAACAAATACATCAGACGTCAAATCGTTATTCGATACGGTTTTGACGGAATTTGGGCAAGTTGACGTACTAATCAATAATGCAGGAATTGTCAGAGAAGATTCAGCAAAACCAATTTGGGAAATATCTGACGAAAGCTGGAAAATAGGAATTGATGTCAATCTCTCTACGGCCTTCTATTGTTCGAGAGAGATATCAAAGCATATGGCGGACAATGGTGGTGGGAAAATCGTCAACGTCTCTTCTGGCTTTGGTTTTAGGGGAGGCAGAGACAATTACATGTATGCTGCAGGAAAAGGGGGCATTGTAAATTTGACT
>CAYPXS010000081.1:2320-6435 GCA_964414725.1 uncultured Dehalococcoidia bacterium | reverse complement strand
CGTATAAAGTCATAATAATCAAAGTTCGGATAAGACTTGGGGTTCAGTAATTTCTCAACGGCCCCTTCATACCCAAGTTCAACATATTCCTGAAGCTCATCGTAACTAAAACCTAATCCTGCCCGCCTCAAAAGGTGGGACATTAATGCATATTCAGCTGTTATCGTCATTCTTATCTCCTATCTAGCGATCCCAAAGGACATACCCTTTATCTCATCGTCCTCATCTTCTTTCATTTGCTCTGCAAGCCGTATCACTAAGGCTCCTGCAGCGGTTTCAGACCAGAACCATTCGTGTATTTTGTGGTCACTATCATCCTTACTGTGGGCCATCTTAGATTCATAGTAATAGGCTTTTATGTCATCCACACAATAACGAATATAGTTTGCCAATGAAGTTTCAGAAGGTTTGTAACTTACATCAATTGCATGTCCTTCTATATATCCTTCCAAAAGCTCTAAAATCTTATCTATATTTCCCCGCTCTATCCCACTGAGTCCGAAAGCTGTACGACCATCATTTTCTTTTAACCACTCAAGATAATCGTTTTTTATTGAAGCAACTTCTTCCTTTACAAGGCCTTTGGTGAATTTAATCGAGTTGGTTACTTGAGTCCCCTGGGTTATAGGTTTGTCAGGTCCTGTATCTGTCTCAAATTGCTCAAGAACCGGACCCTGGTCTCGGTTTAACAAATCAAAGGTGGCATTCAAAACTGTTTGTTGAAATTCCCGGTCACCTGATTTCCCTAAAGCTTTTCCAAAATTAAAAGGTACTGCTAACATGCGAGGCGGCTTTACTCTCTCAGCATGTTCTTCTATTAGCACTATGCCAGTGGTAGTCAATCCAGCCTCTTCCAAAACCCTAGCTACAACGCTTACAGCGTTTGAACAAGCGGGTCAAGTCGGGGTCAGCAGCACCACATCAACCTCGTCTTGTTTCAATTTCGCCGCAACCTCTGGCCCATACTTGTCTATAAATCCGGTTACGTCTCTTACTGCTCCCATAAAGGAGTAATAGTTATCTGCTAGGGAACCTATTTCTCCCCTCTGATGCATTTCCTGTAATCGGTTGATGGGAAAAGTTACGTTTATATCACGATAAATCCCTGTATGATCAAAGGCTATACTCGTATGGCTCTGAACAATATCTTTGGGCTCTGTTGAACTTGGTATAACTCTGTAAGAGGTATCTCCTCCAGCCAGTGGCATAGCCTTGTCCTGTATAAAGGGTTTATCTCCTCTAACGTGCAGTCCGGCGGTTGTAACTAAGGCAACTCTAGCCTGAGACAGCGGCTTCTCCATTGGAGTCCAAGGAGCCTCGTAATTATCAATACAAGGCCATGCCAACATCATCTGCCTTACGGGTTCAGCAAGTGTTTCCAGTTTCGGCATATTTTTCCTCTCCCTATTTCATATTTTACTCAATTTTCGTCTGGACCAAAATCTACCTTTCTGTTCCTCTCAATCTGGGATCAAGTGCATCCCGTAAGCCATCACCAAAGAGGTTAAATGCTAATACCGTCAGTGTTATAAACACCCCAGGTGCCGCCACAAACCACCAAAGTGGATAGAGTTGTTCTCCTGCCTCAGCAAGCATTTTCCCCCATGAAGGTGTCGGGGGATTGATCCCTACCCCAAGATAACTCAAAGAGGCCTCGGCTATTATTATTCCCCCAATGTTAATCGTAATTAACACAATAACAACTGCGACGCATTGCGGGAGAACATGTCTCCACATGATTCTGAATTGAGAAGCTCCAATTGCTCTGGCGGCTTCAATATACATGCTCTGTTTAACAATCAAAACAACCGATCTCACGGTTCTTGCTACTGTTGGAATCCTCGTTACCGATAAGGCGAAAATTACAGTCCACATACTAGGCCCAAGAACAATGACCAGCATATAAGCGAAAATTAGTCCCGGTAGAGCCATAAGTATTTCGATCAACCTTTCCGCAATTAAATCAACCTTACCTCCCAAATATCCGCTGACAATACCCCATATCAAACCAATGACGGTGCCGAAAGTAACAGCACACCCCGCAACAATAAGTGATGACCTGGCTCCATATATGATTCGTGAAGCTAGGTCTCTCCCTATATTGTCGGTACCAAACCAATGATCGCTATCGGGTGCACCTTTGAAATTATGGAAGTCTACCCAGAGGGGATCATATGGCGCAATGATTGGAGCAAACATTCCCATTAATATAATCACAAACGCTACGAATCCCCAGAAGGAATGCCACGGCCGTGTTAGGATGAATTCTCTTACAGGCCCAACTATGCTGTATAAAATATCACGCATCTGTAATCCATTTATCTCCGATTCGGAACTGTGAAAAAATGTCCAGTACTAACACTGTTGTTACCCTTTTATGACATCCGTATTCGTGGGTCTAGAACGCTGTATAAAATATCTATAATAAAGTTGACAAGGATAAATATCATTCCGTAGAGCAATACCAAGCTTTGAACTACATTCATATCACGCTCTATGGTCGCTTGGACTATTGATCGACCAAGCCCAGGGGTCGTAAAAGCGACTTCAACAGCGACAGACCCCCCCATTACGAACCCCAACATCACCCCACTGATCGTAAGCACAGGCATAAGAGCGTTGGGTAAAACATGCCTTGCTATGACGACCCTTTCAGCAAGTCCTTTTGATTTGGCGGTCTTAACATAATCCTGTCTAAGTACCTCAAAAAGAGAAGATCTCGCCATTCGGGCTATAACGGCCGCCATTGAGGTTGCCATCACCAGGGTCGGCCCAATTATAATCTTAAAATTTGCCACAGGGTCCACCCACGGGTTAACACCGACGACTGGAGGATGGTAACCCCAAAAAACTACCCAGCAAAGAATTATAAGTAAGCCAAGCCAAAAATTTGGCAAGGCCAGAAATAAAACCGTCGTGGTACTAGCCAACTTATCCCAGATACTATTAGGCTTTATGGCGCTCAACATTCCTACTGGCAGCCCTATTACCCAAGACAAAAGTACTGCCAATATGCCTATCTCCGCACTAATAATACCTCTGCTCAGAATTAAATCTCTTATAGGCTCCCCGGCTCGGGACTGTGAGTAGCCAAACGATCCGTCAAATACATCTCTCATCCAAGTGTAATATTGAATGTGCAAGGGTCTATCAAGACCGAGCTCTCTCTTTATCGCCTGTATTTGTACATCGGTCAATTGTTGAGACACCATGTCATCGACCACAAACGCCCCCAACCCTCCACCGGGCAGCACTCGCATTGCCCCAAATATAAGCACGGTTAGACCGAACAGAGTGGGGATCATCAGAAGAAATCTACGCGCTACATATCCTTTCAAGAATCAACTCCAGTCAAGACAGAACTCCAGAACTCAAAAAAACTGGGTTGCATTGACTGGCATTACCAATCAACACAACCCTGTTATTCATCAAATTTTAGCTCTAGATTTATTTTATCTGTCGAGCCACACGTGGTCGAATCTACTGATTTTTTCAGCGAATCCAGCATATGTGCTCCCATTAGCCGGCATTCCTTTAACATCTGGATAGTACCAGACAATGTTCCGTCCAGCCTGTGTCATCGGCAGAATCGGCCACATTTCATTCAGTCGGTCATAGAGCGGTACAGATGCTGCGTACCTGTCCTCTGCAACTTTAAGATCGGCAAAAAGGCCATCCAAAACGGGGTCTTCGAACTTACCGAGGTTGAAATTACAAGGGACACCATCACAGGTTCCTGTAATGTCTCTAAGAAAGGATTCCGGTGCAGGGACAGAATACAGGGCGTTATTGAGCCCCATGTCAAATTCCCCAGCAGATTTAATTTCACGCCACACCCCAACATCAACCAGTCGGGCCTCTGACTCCCACCCTAGGTGCTGTTTAAGCTGTGCTTGTAGGAGTTCCACTGCAACCGTGTTGAACTTATTATTTCTTCCTGGTAAATCAAGCACAGGGAGTGGTGTTCCTTCCGGATATCCTGCGTCAGCCAGGAGGGCTTTTGCCTCAGCTATATCCTCTTCTGTTGGCTCTCTCCAATATTTCTGGGTTCTCAGTTGATCCGCAGTGTATGCTTGTACACCCATCCCCTCTGGAAACCATCCTCCCCCAAACGT
>CAYPXS010000081.1:0-2220 GCA_964414725.1 uncultured Dehalococcoidia bacterium | reverse complement strand
GGAGTGAAGGGAGAGAAATAAATGGTCTCAACTCTATCAAGATAAGGAGTATGAGGATTCCAATAATCTACATTAGCCTCCACAAGAAAATGGTCTGCGGTTGTTTCAACGAACTTAAACGGACCCGTTCCAGTGACTTTGCTCAAGTCAATTTGTTTAAAACTACCATTGGTAGCCTCCCAGTCAGCTTTACGACTAATCATGAATGAGAAATCAGTAAATCCTGCCATCGCATGCGCCATGGTCGGAGCCTCTTCAAAATTGAAGACTACCTCACTATCAGTAGATGTTATCTCTTTAAGAGTGGCGCTCTGCATGACACCTCTGTTAACAGAGGCTAACCCTTCTCCAAAAGTGTCTGGAAATACCCCTCTGTCGAAGGTCGCCTTAACATCGTGACCCGTCAGTTCCTCGCCGCTATGAAATTTGACCCCATCCCTGATTTGGAATGTATACGTCTTACCATCAGAAGATCGTTCCCATGAGGTACCGATTTCTGGAAGAACCGTCATGTCGGCGGTCCTTGTGTCGTGACGCAGTAACTTGTCGTACATAGTATGCATCGTGCCATGCCAGTTCATGCTGCCACAACAAAAATAATCATAGTGCGCAACAGGCCCACCGCTGGCCCATTTCAAGGTTCCTCCACGCTTGTGGTTGGGATCCAGGGTTTCCACATAAAATTCAACAGGGCCTGGAGTTGCGACGACAATTTCTAGTTTCTCAACTATCTTCTCAATCTCAACTTCTTTTATTACTTCTTCCACCACCGTTCTCACGGCACCTTCTTTCTCGATTATCTTCTCAATCTCAACTTCTTTTATTACTTCTACTGGTACCTCTTTCACCACTTCCTTTACTACTTCCACTTCCGTAGTACAGGCTGCACCTACAGCCACAATGAAAGTGGCTAATAAAGCTGTGATTAAAAAGCGCAATCTGAGCACTTGATTCATTTCCAACATTTCTCCTGCTTCGTTTCTGGCTAATAAAATTCCAAATATATGGAAGCTCGATAGTTATTATCCAAACTACCCTAATGATTTTCATACATTATTCTTGATAAACCCCTAAAATTGCAACCTTAACTTTAAGCAATTTTCCAATTCATAACAGTGATATCAGGTATGTTTTAGGTATAAAAATGTGCAATAATTCTCTTTGAGGACCTGATGGAGTGATACCTAGAGTTAATGATGTTTACCAGTAAAATGTCAGGCAAGGCTCCATTCGTAAAAAGCAAGGAAACATAAACCGAATATTCTGCTCAAAGAACATGAGAGATGCTAGCTTTCAGACCTCCCGCAAGAAAGTGGGTGTCTGATTGATTGACCGTGGTCGTATAATTCGAGTAAGTACCTAATTGTAGGGAGGAGACTTTCATATGGTAACCAAAGAGAAACCACCAGTTATAGTGGTACTGCAGTTAACGGGAGGAAATGATTATTTCAACACAATAATTCCGTATAACGACAACAATTACTACGACAGCCGTCCGTCACTAAAGGTACCCCAGGATGACATGTTGACTCTTGACCAAGAGTTCGCGATGCACCCAGCAATGGGACCGATGTCTGATATTTATAAGACGGGAGAGATGGCTATCATTCACGGAATCGGTTACCCCAACTCAACTAGGTCCCATTTTCGAGCTATGGATATATGGCATACTGCCGAACCGGACAAGGTTGGAACTGAGGGGTGGTTGGGCAGAGTCGTAAGAGAATTAGATCCTAAGGGAGAAAACCCTGTTACGGCAGTAAACATTGGACAAGGTTTACCAAGAGCGTTAGTTGCACCAAATGTATCTGTGGCCTCTGTCGCTGATGTAGAAACATATGGACTGCTAACAAGCGTAGAAGAAGAGGCTGCAAGAAACAAAATGCTTACACGTTTTTCAAACATGTATGGAGCCGCTTTGGGATCTGGTCCAGTCATGGATTATCTTGGGCAGACTGGAATAGATGCTCTTAACGGAGCTGATATTCTGAAGGTTGCTCCAGAAAAATACGAGTCTCCCATTGAATACAGTAATAGCCTAATAGCTCGAAACCTTCGTGATGTCGCTTCGGTGCACAAAGCAGGTCTTGGAACAAGAGTGTTCTACACACAACAGGGTAGTTACGACACCCACGGCGCACAAGCTCCTACCTTCTCAAAGCTTTGGACAGAAGCGGCAGCAGCAATTCAAGATTTCTGGGACGATCTCCGTATCAGTGG
>CAYPXS010000080.1:0-6470 GCA_964414725.1 uncultured Dehalococcoidia bacterium | reverse complement strand
GGATAAGAAACCTTACGGGTTGAGTTCCTAGAAATGATAACCAGCTCGCTAAAACCCCAGTTGCAAAAAGGCTGCTAGCAAACAGCCTTAGATTCAACATTGGGGATTCAACATACAATTCCCACCAAATGAAAAAACTCGCAGAGGCTAAAAAGATGCCGAATCCGGTAATCACAGACAATGAATCCCAGCCATAACGTGATCCGAGGGTCATTGCTAGTAGTAGTGAAATTAGTGTGGCTGCAGAAAAAGTAGCACCTAGCCAGTCGAAGTGATCATTTATTCCGTTTCCCCCACCGCTACGATTCCCATCTAAGATAAGCAGGGCCGTTATTAATGACACAACTCCTAATCCAGCGGTCGTGTACAGAACCGCCTCCCAACCAAGATAATCGACCAGAAAGCCACCTATAGCTGGTCCTACAACTGCCCCTACCCCAACTACACTCATTGTTAGACCTAGGGCTCTCCCTCTATCTTTGTCGCCAAAAGCAGATATTACCATTGCCATTGAGGTACCTTGAGTCATTGCAGAACCAACACCCTGAAGTATTTTGGTACCTATTAATAATTCTATGTTAGGAGAGATAGCCGCAAGGAATCCCCCAGTAGCAAAAATCATGAATCCAAGCAGATATATTTTTTTCCTACCTAGAATGTCAGAAAGGCGTCCCATAGGTAATAAGAGCGCAGCGATGGTCAAGCCATAGCCAATGACAATCCATTGAGTGGTTGGCAAATCAGTATTGAATTGGTCAGCAATTGAAGGAAGCGCTACGTTGATACTGCCGTGGTCAAAAACGGAAGTAAATAGGCCAACAGAGACAGCAAAAAGAACCCACCATTTATAGCTAATGTGATTCCCGGGGGTATTTTTTTTAACGAAATTGCCTACCATACGGTGGGGCACTCCAAGATTGCCTTACGCATGGTACAGCAGACGTGTTAACTTTACGAAACCAATTGACTTACATATAAATCTCTTTTGAGCATTCACCACTGAGCAATTAAATAAATGAAAATATAGACGGGAAAGAACTATGGATGTGAAATATATAGTCACTGATGAACTAAATATCGCATACGAAGAGCATGGCGATGCAGATGGATTTCCAATTATTTTACTTCATGGGTTTCCGTATGATATTAGATCCTGGGATGGGGTAATACCTTATTTGGTGGGTGCAGGGAAGAGAGTGCTGGTGCCATATCTACGGGGCTATGGTCCAACCAGTTTTAGATTGTCTGACACCCCTCGCAAGGCACAGCAGGCCGCTATAGCCCAAGACGTTGTAGATTTTGCGGATATGCTTAAGATTAATGAATTCGCACTCTCCGGATTTGACTGGGGAAATCGTGCAGCATGCATTGTTTCCATATTCCATTCAAATTCAGTTAAGGCTTTTGTTTCAATCGGCGGCTATGCAGTTCAAGATACCGTAAATAGAGAGTTACCAGCTTCAGCTGACTCAGAGGCAAAATTGTGGTATCAGTGGTACTTCAACACTGATCAGGGAAGGGTAGGTCTTGAGCGAAATAGGAGAGATATCATTCGCTATCTCTGGGAAACCTGGTCTCCAATGTGGGAGTATACAAATGAAGTATTTGATGCGTCTGCCGCATCATTCGATAATCCTGACTTCGTTGAAATAACCCTACATTCCTACAGGCATAGACACATAAATGCTCCGGGTGCGGATAGGTTTATTGACATTGAAAGTGAACTTGCAAAAGGACCTGTTATTGAAGTTCCGTCCATAGTTCTCCGGGGCGGAGAGAGTGGGCTTTGGTCGCCTTCTAGAGGTTCAGAGAAAGACGAAGAAAAATTTAGCAAATTAGTTGATTGGCGAATAGTGGATGGGGCTGGGCACGATCTTCCAGTACAAAGGCCCGACGAAGTTTCATCTGCACTACTGGAACTTCTTTAAGTCAATAAATCAGGGTTTGAATCCATCAGTATTTATATTGCTTTTGTTTACGGTAATGACAACATACAAATATCTACTGAATAGGTTTCACCACAGTTATTTTCATAGTCGTGAATCTGCAAAATAAGCTTGTGTGATGGAAACTCGTTTTAGGTCTGTCTGATAAGGAATCTTTCGAGTTTAGCGATGATGACGACCGAATTGTCTCTTAAGGCCGTTACGCTTAGTTGATTTTTTCATCGCATCTAGACGTTCTATTAGCTCTGCCGTAGTTTCTTTTTTCTTTTCCGGTTTCTCTTTTGATTTAGCCATAATTGTCGCTCCCTTTAATGGGTAGTATTTACTGTACCGATGTCGGAGAATTTAAGTGCTCCAACTGTTTTTGAACGCTGAAAACCTTTTGGTAATTATATTCTGTTATGTATTACCCACCTATTATATTCTGTCTCGGATGAGTAGCCAAACTGATTTCTCGATACATTTCACGTTGTGTAATATATAGAATTATAACTTCGAATAAACATCTAATGCTTTTAAGCCGATTAGTACCCGTTTCTCTTGTAGGATTTATTCTAATATAAGTAAAACGTGTAAATTCTTGTTCATCGAATCATCAATTCTATCCCTAACAAGCAAATATCACTTAGTAGGCAGCCCTAGAAAAGATATCCTCTCCGGATTGACGGTAGCGTTGGCTCTCGTACCTGAGGCTATTGCCTTTGCTTTCGTCGCCCATGTAGAACCTCTTGTAGGTCTTTACGCGGCTTTCTTTGTCGGGTTTATTACTTCTATTTTTGGCGGGCGTAGTGGAATGATTTCCGGAGCCACCGGTGCCATGGCTGTAGTAATGGTCGGGTTAGTGGTTGCTCATGGAGCGGAATATCTTTTCGCCACTGTAGTTCTTACAGGATTAATTCAGCTTGGTGCAGGGATACTACGACTCGGCAAATTTATTCGGTTGGTCCCCTATCCTGTCATGTTGGGGTTCGTAAACGGACTTGCGATAGTGATTTTCCTTGCCCAGTTGGGGCAATTTAAAAATAGTGGCAATTCAAATATCGATACTGTTTCTTCTGAAGCAACAGGACACAGTGCCCTGGATGTAGTTTTCTCCGGAGGATGGCTTCAAGGCACTGAAATGAGCATCATGATTGCTCTTACACTACTTACTATGGCACTTATAGTGTTGCTACCTAAATTACCTAACGTTGGTAAATTGATCCCGGCTCCTTTGGCATCCATAATTATTGTGTCTGTTTTAGCAATTAGCTTTAATCTAGATACAAAGTCGGTGGGTGATCTTGCAAGCGTGTCTGGTGGACTGCCAACATTCCATATACCGACGGTGCCACTAAGTCTAGAGACTTTATTTATCATAATTCCCTTTGCATTTACTCTTGCCGGTATAGGTCTTGTTGAAAGCCTACTTACCCTGACTTTGATTGACGAAATTACCGATACAAAAGGAAATCCCAATTTAGAATGTCTTGGTCAAGGGCTGGCGAATTTGGTTTGTGGCTTTTTTAAGGCTATGGGAGGATGCGCGATGATCGGGCAATCCATGATAAACATGGAGTCAGGAGGAAGAGGGAGATTATCTGGATTGACTGCATCCGTTGCTTTACTGGCATTCATATTGTTTCTTTCCGGTTTGATCGAAATGATTCCTTTGGCTGCTTTGACAGGGATAATGATGATGGTTGTAATAGGTACGTTTGCCTGGCCGTCCCTGAAACTTATGTTGAAAGTGCCTAGAGAAGACGCCTTGGTTGTTATACTTGTGACAGTGGTGACTGTGATACAGGACCTTGCGATCGCTGTCTTAGTAGGTGTGATAGTTTCGTGTCTGGTATATGCTTGGAAATCCTCCAGGCAGATCGAAGTTAGTGATAACGAAACAGACGACCCTGAGAATCAAACATATGTTTTGCAAGGTAACCTGTTTTTTGCATCCACTGCCAGATTTAAGGAAATTTTAAATCCTAGTCGATACAAAGCTAACTTAGTCCTGTTAGAGGCAAGCAGAGTAAATCTTTGGGATCATTCTGCCCTAGAGGCCCTTGATACTCAGACAACGAAATTTAAGGAAGTTGGTAAGACTCTCGCTCTTACCAATGTTCAACCAGATTCGATGAAAATAATTCAGAAGGCGAAAAACGTTTACGAAATAAACGTCATAGATTAAATCTGAAATATATACAAAGTACTTGTTATCGGTAAGGTTAGACACGTTGTTTTGCTTTTGGTATCAAGTTAGTAATTTCTCTGACCGAACTTATATACGACAGCTCGCATAGTCGAAATGATAGTATTCGCCCAGAACATTTAGGCATTATTGGGGAGCTCGTATCAATATGGCATCTAACCGCTTTGGCTTTGGAGAATTTCAATATGAAGTTATCCCGAACTGGGGTATTAGTCCGGATCTAGGAGTTGTGTCAGATGTAGCCACAGACTCAAATGATAGAGTCTATCTGGCTGTTAGGAACATACCTCATCCTGAAACTTCGGGAGGTGCGATATTAGTGCTAGATCAAGATGGAAATCTTTTGGACTCTTGGGGGCAAGATTTATTCTCAACACCTCACGGAATTTGGATTAGCAAAGAAGACAAGATTTTTATGGCCGATTCTAGTGACCACACGGTCCGAGCATACACTACCGACGGTCGACTGGAATTTACTATAGGCACCCAAGGTAAACCCGGGGAACCGGGTTGTCCATTCAACAGACCTACACGCGCCGTGCTCTCAGATGCAGGCACGATATTCGTTTCCGATGGGTATGGTCAAGACAGGATTCATAAATTCACAGATACAGGAGAGTGGATTATGTCTTTTGGGGAAACGGGTAAAGGGTCAGGGTTTCTAAATCTTCCTCATGATGTAACCATAGGGAATAATGGCGAAGTATTCGTATTGGATAGAGAGAATCGAAGATGCCAGATTTTTGATCAGGAAGGCACTTATATATCTGAGTTTGAAGGATTACGTTCTCCGAACGATATGGTTATTGACGAATCAGGATTTTTTCATATTGCAGAAGGTTGGTATCAAGAGATAGCTTCAATCTGTGTCATGTCACCGGAAGGCAGTATTATTGGGCGGTGGGGAGAAAGGGGGAATAAACCGGGTGCTTTTCAAGGGGCACCGCACGGCTTGTGGATAGATTCAAGAGGAAATATGTATGTCGCTGAAGTGGGAGCCAACCAAGCAATTCACAAATTTGCCAGAATTTAAACACTGCTGGTTTAGATAAAATTTGCAAAGGTTGACGGCCCTGTCATTGGCAGGCTTGTCAAATGATCTACCAAACCATTACTACTGGAAATGCTTTGATCAACCGAGGAATTGGAGAGGGATTCTATGATAAATAAATTCGACGCATTTTATGGTGGGCATGTTGAAATTGAAGATTTTGGGTTCCAGGGAATTCCTGTAGATGACCGTTGGTTGTCTGATGAGCATTTGTCTACCGCTTTAGATATTGCGAAACAATTTGCTACCTTAATGGATGATAAAGGGTTTGACACCTTATGGTTTTCAGAACACCACTTTCAACGGGAAGGGTATGGCTGTATTCCTAATATTCCAATGCTAAGTATTTACTTATCGCAATTTACAAAAGATCTAAATTTCGGCGGATTTTTTAATGTTATCACCGCTTGGCATCCTCTTAGATTGGCTGAAGATTTTGCTATGGCAGACATTCTTACTGGCGGCAGGGCTCGCTTAGGGGTCGGGAGAGGGTATATAGCTAGGGAAGTTGAAACATTAGGGGGCTTTTTAGAAGATAACGATGCAAACCGTGAATTATTTGAGGAACAAATAGAAATACTGAGAAAAGCTTGGGATGGTCCTTCATTTAATCACCAGGGAAAGCACTATCAAATACCAGCTGATGTCAAACACCGAGGGAATAAACTTAAGGATATAACGGTTGTTCCTAGACCCCTTCATGGAAAAGTAGAAATGTGGCAGCCGATCACTAGTGCCACTCAAAGAGGATATGATTTTATGGTCAAACATGGCATTAACGGTGTTATCGCAACTGTTGGTGAGACAGCCGACAAATTTGCTAAGGAATATCAATCAGCTTTACTGCGTGCTGGAATTGAATCCGAGATGGGCTCGAGATTAGCAATTGGCTGTCAAATACACATCTCTGATACTAAAGAGAAAGCAATGAAAGAGGCAGAACCGTTTTATCAGGAAGCTTTGAAGGGATTGGCCCCGCTTGGGAGATTTCCTAATCTCTCCGATGATCAAATTAAATCGACCTTTGATCCCAAACTAGCTCCGTCAGCGGGTTTACCGACGATACAGGACGCTGTGGACGAAGGTTCTTGGATCTGTGGTCCTCCTGAGCATGTGATAGAAAAACTGCAAGAATTACAGGATAGATTCCCTGGCCTCGATAGAGTTTTTGTAGCGGCTGGCGGTTTAGGAATCCCTCCAAGTGTTATGTTGGCTGATATTGAGTCTTTTTCAAATGAAGTTATGCCATTTTTCAATAAAGTGTCGGCATAGCATTAAAGGATTT
>CAYPXS010000079.1:0-6710 GCA_964414725.1 uncultured Dehalococcoidia bacterium | reverse complement strand
TCCTCGAAAAGCTGTACATATATTCTTAGCATATTGGAGACTCCGTGGGTTTCGACACCTCTCAAGTCTGCTGTAACTAATACCTCGGTACCATTTTGGGAGTCCTCTTTGCTTAGTCCGGTTTTTTCAAATATTTCCTGAACTGTTTTCCTAAGAGAAGATTCGGATACTTTTATTTCATCTTCTTTAGGTACTTTAAATCTATCTAACACTTCAGCCTCCTAGCATCTTTCTAAGTGAGGGGTAATTCGATAAATGATCACTAATATATAAATTCAGACTTACTTTCCGACTATCTTACTGCAATTTGCGATGATTTTTTCTACCTGATCAGATGTGGATGCTTCTGCATAGATTCTGATCAACGGTTCTGTTCCCGATAACCGAATAAGTGCCCAGGAATCTTCTTCTAAATTTAATTTAAGTCCGTCTCTGTTATCTATGGATACTACCTTTAAATCTCCTACAGATTCAAATTTTGAATCTGTTAATCTAAGCAGTGTTTTTTCGCGATCTTGTTCATCAAATTCAATATCATGCCTGTCGTAATGATAGACCCCAACCATTTCTTCTAATTGTTCGATAAGATCAGAGGGATTTAATTGTGTAATAGACATCAGATCCAAAATCATTAGCCCTGAAAGAAGGCCATCTCTTTCTGGGATATGGCCAGCAAATCCATATCCTCCACTTTCCTCTCCGGCAGCAATCGCATTTTCTTCCATCATGACCGGACATAAATATTTAAACCCTACCGGGGTGTCTATTACCTCAACATCGTGAAGTTCACCTAATTTATTGATTACATTGGTCATCGTTATGGATTTTATAATTGGCCCTTTCATTTCCAAATTTTCAAGAAGATGCCTGCAAATCAATGAGAAAGTTTGAAGGGTAGAGATATAATTTCCGTCCTCGTCTATCAATCCCAGTCGGTCTGCATCTCCGTCAGTAGCCAAGCCTACGTCGTAAAGTGAATCCTCCATAAAATCTATTAGAGGCCTTAGGTTTTTTTCGATGGGCTCAGGTTGAATCATATTTGGGAAGCTGGGGTTATACTCATCTCTTATTTCTACTACCTTACTGGTTCCACCTTCGATCAGCTTAGCGAAATATTTCGACCCTGCGCCATGCATTGAATCCACGGCTATGTTTAGACCCGCATTTCTAATTCGACTTAGGTTAACTAATTGAGCTATATGGTTTAGGTATGGCGGTTCAGGATCAATTTTTTCTAATAAGCCCATCTGCTCCGCGCTATCAATGGGCATTGTCGGAATTGTTTCTGGGTTTCCGATATTAGATATGTATCCCTCAATCTCTGAAATTATTTCTGGTGAAGCACTGCCTCCATAGGGTGGTTTAAATTTAAACCCATTCCACTCTTTGGAGTTGTGACTAGCCGTTATGACTACACCTGCCCCACATTCTCTGGACACCAAGTTGTAACTTAAAACTGGGGTAGGACAGGGTTTATCACACAAAATAACTGGTATTTGGTTGCCGGCTGCCACTTCTGCCACAGTTTTGGCAAAAACTTCAGAATTAAGTCTCGTGTCATATCCAATAATTAACCCATTTTGTCCCATGTCACGATCCGACATGAAATTACAAACAGCCTGAGCACATATTTTGACATTTTCTACTGTGAACTCCTCTGACATCAGAGCTCTCCAGCCATCCGTGCCGAATTGTATACTCAAAGAGTGTTCTCCAGTAATTAAATATTTATGGACTTCTTTATATCTTCGACCTTATTGGTTTGTTCCCAAGGCAATTCGATATCTGTTCTGCCGAAATGTCCATAGGAAGCCGTCTGAGAATATATCGGCCTTCTTAGATCTAAATCCCTTATTATCGCTCCTGGTCTTAAATCAAAATGCGTTTCCACTATTTGATCAATTTCCTGGTTTGAAATCTTGTTCGTACCGAAAGTCTCCACGGACACTGATATAGGGGCAGATACTCCAATTGCGTAGGATACTTGCACTTCAGCTCGAGATGCGACTCCTGCTGCCACTAGATTTTTAGCAACCCATCTGGCCGCATAGGCCGCCGATCTATCAACCTTTGTTGGATCTTTTCCTGAGAATGCTCCACCACCATGTCTTGCCATCCCGCCGTAGGTGTCAACTAATATTTTTCTGCCAGTCAATCCTGTATCTCCTACCGGCCCACCTATAACAAATCTTCCGGATGGATTCACAATGAACCTGGTATCTATAAGTAGATCGCTAGGGATAATATCCTTGGCGACCTTTTCGATAAGATCTTTTTCAATAACTTCGTTTTTAACATCCGGATCATGTTGATTACTCAGTAATACAGTGTGAACACGTTTTGGTATTCCTTTTGAATATTCGACAGTTACCTGGGATTTTCCGTCTGGTCTGAGATACTTAAGTTCTCCACTTTTTCTTACGTCCGAGAGCTTTTTGGTTAGTTGATGAGAAAGTGCCATAGGTAGAGGCATTAGCTCAGGGGTTTCATCACATGCGTAACCAACCATCATTCCTTGGTCTCCAGCCCCAAGAGATTCGATTTCGTTGTCTGACATTACGGAAGATCTGGTTTCCAAGGCATTGCTGACACCTGTAGATAT
The DNA here is from genome assembly GCA_964414725.1 of uncultured Dehalococcoidia bacterium. Taxonomy (GTDB): domain Bacteria; phylum Chloroflexota; class Dehalococcoidia; order Lucifugimonadales; family UBA826; genus UBA11996. The sequence goes on along the minus strand of CAYPXS010000079.1, from coordinate 4,108 downwards.
GTCGGATGATTGCTCATCGATAGCAACCATCACACCACAAGATTGATAATCAAAACCATATGATGGATCCGTATAACCAATATTTTTTATAGTGTTTCTAACTAAACCGGGAATGTCCACATAGCCTTCGGATATGCTTATTTCACCCATCACTACCACTAGGCCAGTGGTACATGCCACCTCGCATGCTACTCTAGCTCTTGGGTCTAATTTGAGCATTGCGTCTAATACACCGTCTGAAATCTGGTCACATATCTTGTCAGGATGTCCTTCAGTTACTGATTCTGAAGTGAATAAGTAGGATTCAGATTCCATAAAATTTAAAGTCATTATCAAGTCTCCAAGTCATAAAACGACGAATTTACTTTTTGATTAGGTACCTACGTTCCAGCTATTAAGGTATTTTTCTTGTTCGGCGGTTAGCTCATCGATCTCTATTCCCATGGCCACCAACTTTAATCTTCCTACCTCGCTGTCGATTTCTCTTGGGACTATATAAACTTGATTCTCCAGGTTTTTATATTCTTTAGCCACAAATTCGGCCGACAAAGACTGGTCTGCGAAGCTCATATCCATTACAGCTGAAGGATGTCCCTCGGCGGCTGCCAAATTTATTAGCCTTCCTTCCCCTAGCAAATTAATTCGACGACCATTTGTTAACAGATATTGTTCTACAAATGGTTTTACTTCACTTTTGCTATCGGCTATTTCATCGATTCCTTCAATGTCTATTTCGACATTGAAATGACCGCTATTTGCTAATAAGACGCCGTCCTTCATATCCGCAACATGCTTTGCATCAATAGCTTTCATTCCCCCAGTTACTGTTATGAATATGTCACCCACTTTGGCGGCATCTTCCATTTTCATAACCTGGTGCCCATCCATTGCTGCCTCAAGAGCCCTAATGGAATCTACCTCACAAACAACGGTGTTGGCCCCCATTCCTCTAGCTCTCATCGCCACACCACGTCCGCACCATCCGTATCCTATAACCACTACAGTTTTACCTGCCCATAGAACGTTTGTTGCTCTAGTTATACCATCCAGAGTACTTTGGCCCGTGCCGTATCTATTGTCAAAAAAATGTTTGGTATCGGCATCGTTTACGGCAATAACAGGGTACTTAAGATTTCCCTCATCAGCTAAACTTTTTAATCTTATAACGCCTGTTGTAGTTTCTTCAGTTCCACCTATGATGTTTTCCATCAAATCGGTTCGTTCACTGTGTAGAGTCGCCACTAAATCAGCACCGTCATCCATCGTCATGTGAGGTTTAGTGTTTAATACAGAGATGATATGGTCGTAGTAAGTATCTGTATCCTCGCCTTTTATAGCAAAAGTAGGTATACCGTATTCGGAAACTAGGGCTGCAGCTACATCATCTTGAGTGCTAAGCGGGTTACTGGCACATAAAAAAACGTCGGCGCCGCCATCACGTAAGGTGATAGCTAAATTGGCAGTCTCGGTAGTAACATGCAGGCATCCTGCTATCCTAAGTCCTTCTAAGGGCTTTTCCTTGGCGAAACGCTCTTTTATTTGTCTTAGAACCGGCATTTCACGTTCGGCCCAATTAATGCGCCGGACTCCTTCAGATGCCAGAGAAATGTCTTTTACGTCTCCTGGAAAGTTTTTAGTTCCCAATCTTTTTCTCCTGTTGTGGTGCTTAATTAAATAATTCTTCGTTGTTTTCTAGCGGTTCAAAATAAGTCATGCCTGCAATACCTCGAAATCGATCTTCAATTTCCAATTTAGTGAGGTTTCCCAATCTTTCTGTGCTAAACCCTTCTACTGCAAAAGATCCCATGACGGAAGCGGTAACAGTAGCCCTCCGTAGTGATTCGGGGGAAAAATCATTTGCACTGGACAAATATCCCATAAATCCGCCGGCAAATGAATCGCCAGCCCCGGTAGGATCTATAACGTTTTCTACAGGAAACGCTGGCACAGAAAATATATCTCCTTCATTGAACAAAACCACCCCGTATTCCCCTCTCTTCACGAGTACAATTCGTGGTCCCATATCTCGCACTGCTTGAGCTGCTGCGAATATTGTTGATTTGGAAGTGAAGGATTTTATTTCCTTTTCGTCCATAAAAAGAACGTCTACATTCTCAACTGTATTCTCTAGGCTATCTCTGTGGTCATTGATCCAATAGTCCATGGTGTCTAGAGCTACGATTTTCGGCCTCGGATTCATCTGCTTTAGTACTTTGTACTGTAATACGGGGTCTATATTTGCTAGAAATAACAAAGGATGTGAAATGTTGTTTTCTTCCAGAGATGGAGAAAAATCAGCAAAAACGTTTAGTTGTGTATCTATCGTTTCACGGGAGTTCAAGTTCTGTGTATCGTAAATTCCTTCCCAACGGAAGGTTTTCCCCTTCGCAGTTTCTAGCCCACTTATGTCTATGCCTCTAGCACTCAAAGTTTTTCTATTTGCTTCCGAAAAATCTTCTCCGACAACAGCTACTAAATTAACCTTCGTAAAGTAGCTAGCTGAAGAGCTGAAATACAAGGCAGAGCCTCCGAGGGAGTCTGTCCTTGATCCTGCGGCGGTCTTGACTGAATCGAAGGCCACTGAGCCTACAACTAATAAAGACATATCCTATAAGTCGGTACCTTGGCTAGTTGGGAAGCCACGTTCAATCCATGTTGGAGTACCTTCTTCTATGTTGTAGAGCTTGGATGAGTCATAACCCATAGCCGCTGCCATCTCACATGCTAGCCCACTTCTTACGCCTGCAGCACATATGAACATAAGGTCTTTGTCTCTAGGTAGTTCGTCTATTCGGGCTAGGACATCATCGACGGTTATAAATAAAGCTCCTTCAACATGTCCTTCAACATACTCGTCAGTCCTTCGGACATCTACAAAAACTACATCTTCGTTACCATGTAGTTCAGCGGCTTCATCCACCGAGATCCTTACGTACGGTTCACCTTCGATTTGTTTAGGCATTGCTCACTCCTCCAATTTCAGCTTGGTATATACTTTTTTAATAATAAGCCTAATTTTTTTACTGTATTTTGATTGTCAATAATTCTTTGTGTAACTAATGAATTCCGCAAAGATTCATTGCATTCACAGTCCTCAGTTATTAAATGAATATTCTCGGATATTGTATTGATAAGTTTTTTTGATGTCTCCACATTTTGCTTTAAATTATTGATAACCATATTGGCATTCACATTTTCTTGATCATCTTTCCAGCAGTCATAATCTGTGACAAGAGCGATAGTCGCGTAGCACATCTCAGCTTCTCGGGCTAATTTTGCCTCTGGGATAGCAGTCATCCCGACAATATCGCATCCCCACATTCGGTATAAATTAGATTCAGCCTTTGTGGAGAATTGAGGCCCTTCAATTGCGACGTAAGTTCCAGAAGTATGGCCCGCTATTTCCAAATCTTCAAAAAAAGAGGCGATCATCTTTGAGAGATTTTGGCAAAACGGATTTGCGAAACTTATGTGAGCAACGAGCCCATCGCCAAAAAAGGTATTTTCTCGAGTCTTAGTCCGATCAATCAATTGATCGGGTATGACTATATCTAAGGGTTTGATTTTTTCACTAAGGCTTCCTACTGCTGACACTGACACTACCCTTTTCACCCCCAAGGTTTTTAGTGCGTATACATTAGCTCGGTATGGCACTTCGGACGGGAGCAAAGAGTGTCCGGTTCCATGCCTGGGGATAAAGGCCAATTTAATTTCTCCCAAGGATCCTATAGTAACTGGTGAGCTAGGATTTCCAAAAGGTGTTGATATATCGATAGTCTCAACATTTTTCAGGCCTTCCAATTCATAAACACCGGACCCCCCTATGAAGCCGGTTTGTATAAGATTATTAGCTTGAGTTCCGATATTTTTCACCAAAAAAAAACTTCCCAAAGAGAGAAGTTATTGAAATAAATAATGGTTGTTCTCTCATCTTCCGGGTACTTTAATATCCCGCTGGAATTGGCACCGTATTTTTATAACTGTTCGTAACATTTTTAAAAGTCGGTTGCCGGGCGTCTAAGGGCCAGTCCCTCAGCCACTCTAGATAAGCTATGGCTATTTAGTTTGTGGAAAAATCGTACATTAGAGCGGTAATTGAGTCAATTTC
>CAYPXS010000078.1:0-6728 GCA_964414725.1 uncultured Dehalococcoidia bacterium | reverse complement strand
ATATTTCTTCTTCTGTCAGCCTTTTTTTCAAGTTCAGAAGCAGCGTTCCTATCCCTACAAAAGACACGACTAAATTATCTGGTGAATAACAACATACCAGGTGCCCAGCGTGTTCATGACATGGTAGCCAACACTGAAAGATTACTTTCGACAATCTTGTTAGGCAACAACTTGGTGAATGTAGCTTTTACTGCCGTCGTGACAGCATTAGCCGTGAAATGGTTGAAAGAAGGACCGATTGCGGTGGCTGCCGCTACGATCGTGGGAACAGGACTATTATTGATTTTCGGAGAAATAATACCTAAAAGTTTAGCCGTAAAAAAATCTGAAAAAGTTTCATTCCTGTACGCACGACCACTTAAAATAATCGAGCTATCCTTATATCCCGCGATCTTATTTCTTCAATGGCTATCTAGAAGAACACAATCTATTTTTGGGCAGGAACAAGAAGAAGACGGGGTAACAGAAGGCGAAATTTTGTCAATGATTGATCTTGGCGAGGCAGAGGGCACCGTTGAGCCAAGCGAAGCAGAGATGCTAGAAAATGTATTCCGATTTGGTGATACTCAAGTCAGGGAAATCATGACTCCTCGCACAGAAATTATCGTGATGGAACGAGGCACAACCTTTAGCGACTTCTTGTCTATATATTCTGAGCATTCGCATACACGATTTCCCATCTACAAGGACACTACCGAAAATATTGTGGGAATAATCTCGGCCAAAGATGTGCTAAGAGTATTATCAACAAAAGGAATAAGTGAAAATGATTCTGTTACAGATGTTGTTCGGGATGCCCATTTTGTTCCTGAAACAAAATGGGCATCTGAGCTTTTCGAGGAACTCCGCCGCGCTGGTAATCAGATGGCAATATGTTTAGATGAATACGGCGGACTAGCAGGGTTAGTGACCCTCAAAAGATTAACAGAACTAATAGTAGGTAGGGTTGGCGAAGAAGGTGAATCACCAGAATCTGAATACGAGAACATCATGCCTAATGTTTTTCAGATCGAGGGAAGCATGGACATAGTGGAAGCTAACAATGAAATGGATTTAGACCTTCCAGAAGGGCAATATGAAACGATCGCAGGTTTTGTTTTAGATCAAATAGGAGAAATACCAAACTTAAATGATGAATTTGAATACAAAGACTTGACCTTCCGAGTATTGGAAATGGATCGATTTCGGGTTGAGTCCCTACTAATCACGCGAGAACCAAAAGAAGACAAGGAATCTGAACATCCTGAATCGGACGACACAAACAATGAAAATATTATTAATTAGACATGGGGAAACGATAGCTAACAAAACCCAGTTGGTCTTAGGTACCAGTGACGTACCGTTGACCGATTTAGGAAGACGCCAAGCAGAAACTACAGCGCAGAAAATATCTTCTATGAAGCCCATTCCTACTCTTTTGTTCTCTAGTCCTTACTTTAGGGCAAAAGAGACCGCTGGATACATTTCTGAAGCCACAGGTCTAAATCCAATTTATCTAGACGGATTAAAAGAAATGGATTCAGGCGAAATGGAAGGAATTAAAGCTTCCGAAATGAATAACAAATATCCGGAATATATGGCAAATTGGAGACGCGATCATTCCACAGCCAGACCCCCTGGAGGGGAAACTCTCGGTGAAGTCCATACAAGAGCTTGGAAATCCATTTTAGAAATATTTAATGAATATAATGAAACTTTCATTGCTGTAGTGGCCCATCTTTTCCCCATTCAAGGCATACTTTGCAATGTTCTGGGAATACATTCAAATCATTTCCAAAAACTAGAGATCAATTTAGGCTCAATCTCTTCCATCGAAATACAAAAAGATTCATACCGTCTCATTACTATGAATGAAACCTTCTAAATATATTGGTTAAACCCACATAACGATATTCAGATGAAAGCTGTCTCAATTGAAAAAACCATTCTAAATGTAGCTGAAGCCCATGATGTTATTGGCAAAAGTCTTTCTCTAGCTGTCTCCGGCGGGCCTGACTCTATGGCAATGGCACATGCGTTGATCGAGAATCAAAAAGAAATGGCTTCTGATATTGAGATCCTACATTTTAATCATCAAATTCGAGGTGCGGCTGCCAAATCCGACTCGGTTTTTGTTCAAACTTATTTCGATTCTTTAGGTATACCAACTTATGCTTCAGAGAAAAATGTAGTTGAGTTATCTAGGAAAAACAAAATATCAATTGAAGATGCGGCTAGATTAGCAAGATACGAATTTTTTGCCTCCCATATTCATGAAAAAGATAATAAATCTATCCTTATATTAGGTCATAATTTTGAAGATCAAGTTGAAACAATATTGATGCACATTATTAGAGGATCTGGTTTGAATGGTCTCCAAGGCATGGCTGAAATGTCACATCAAACTATTGGCACGCTGAGTTTAAATATTTTTAGACCTATGCTTTCTTTAAATAGGAGTTCAATACTTAAATACTGTAGTGATAATAATATCCCTTGGCGCTCAGATCAAACCAACACTTCCACGGAATACACTCGCAATTCGATCCGATTAGAGCTTCTGCCATTCCTAGAAAAATACAATCCTAGAATATTTAAATCTATCAACAAATTAGGACATTCGGCGAAGCGTGACTACGAATATATAAATGCAAAAGTAGACGAACTTTGGTCTTCCTTAGTAACCATAATGGATGAAGGAATCAGGATTCAAATAAATCCGTTTAATAAACTTCATCCATCATTAAAATGGCGAATACTGCAAAGAGCGGCCCACGTGGCTATAGGGGACCGGCAAAACCTTTTCTATAAACATGTTGAATCTATGCTTGATATAACTGAGGGGGCAACTGGAAGATCACTAAATCTTCCAGCGGGTATTGTTGTAATGAAAGAATACGAAGAACTTGTGATCTTTAAGACAACTGATAGTCCCTCAAAGATCACAAGCTTGAACGATACAACCTTAATTCAAACTCCAGGAACTACTTTAACTGAACAGTGGAAGATATCAGCCTCCTTGGAAAGTGTCCCTGATTTTTCACATACAGAAAGCATGCAGAAAGGTATTTTATCTACCTCGCTCAACATAAACCTGAGCAATGACCCGTTATGGGTACGTTATCGAAATCCGGGAGACGTCTTTCAGCCTTCAGGTATGACCAACTCGAAGAAATTACAAGATTTTATGGTAGATTCTAAAATACCTCGTCGAGACCGAGATTCAATTCCTCTAATAGTTTCCAGCAAAGGTATAGCAGCTGTGGTCGGGTGGAGAACCGCCGATTGGGCAACCCCTTCTAAATATGATCATTCTCTACAGATTACCTTCAATCCCAGAACTTACTAAGACTAAAGAATCCTATCTAACCGATTACCATCAAGACGCCCTGGCACACGGCCTCTTTTTGCCACAGGTTTATCTTCAATTTCCAGAATATCGGCTCTAAATTCGTTCGGTGCAGCCGATGAAATATAGCTACCAACTAGATACCCATTGACCGCTGCTTCAGATTCCCTAAAATCCTTGATTTTCTCGGGGGTGAATCCCCCGCTAACATATATTTCCACGTGTTTGAAATTCATATGGTCAAGTCGATTGCGAATTTCCCTTACCAGCATCGGAGTAACACCTCCTCTTTCAGAAGGGGTATCCAGTCTTATTCCTCTAAGACGATCTCTAAGAGCTTCTGCCACATTTAAGGATTCTTCAGCCTCATCTTTAAAGGTATCTACCACCACTATTCGCTGAGTTTCCATGCCAATATGTTTGTCAAAAGCCTGAGCTGCAGCAACGGTATCCCCAAATATCAATGGCAAACTATGAGGCATATTACCTAGAGGGTTTCTTCCTGCATGCTTAGATCCCAAAATCGTCGATACTGAGGAGCATCCGCCTATTACAGAAGCGTAATCAAGTATATGCGCCACGTTTGGATGTATATGCCTCGCACCGTAAGCTATAACAGTTGTTTCACCAGCTGCGTCAACACATTCATTGGCAGCGGTGGCCCAACCAGTAGACGAGGAAAGCATCCCTAATATACTAGTTTCATAAAGACCAAAAGAAGCATATTTTGAAATCACCCGTAATACAGGTTCGCCAGCATCGAACTTTTCCCCTTCTCCCATAGCCCATACTTGAACAACATCATTGCCGTTATTGATCTGGTTGTCCTGCTCAAGTTTAGGCAAAACATTGAGTAGAAGAGACTTTGCCTCTTCAACTCCACACAAAACGCCAGAATTAGGAGCGGAAAAGTCCATCAGCACTTTGGGATTAAGTGACTCCAGACGCATTACTTCCTTCGTCCAATGCAAGTATGCATCCGCAGGATCACCTTTTATCAAGGATGGTCTTATATCAAATTGAGGTGTTGTCATTAACCAGGCCTATGTCACATCAAGAAAGTCTGTTTTGTTCCGTCTTGATCCTATAATTTACCTGTATCCATTAGTAACCGAATTGGTGGGGGTCAAATTATACTCTCGTGAGATTATCATAGCAATGGAACCAGCTATTCATAGGGTTTCAGTACATTTCGAGATGTAGGTAAATCTCGGAATCTGAGTCTCATTAGACCCTTTATATCTTCGATTGCCGTTTTCATTATATTGACTTTAGATAACGGATCATCCACCCATCTCACAGGAACTTCCAAAATAGGATATCCATTTTTTTCAGCCAATATTAAAAGTTCGGTGTCAAAAAACCAGTTGTTGTTTTTCACTAACGGGACTACATCCTCGACTACTTTTTTAGATACGACTTTAAATCCACATTGAGCATCCCTGAAAGAAACCATAAACATCATTCTGAACAGCAGGCTATAACTGCGGGAAATAAATTCTCTTTTAAATGATCTGCCGACCACATGAGAACCTGATAGTAGCCTCGACCCTATGGCGATTTCAGCTTTTGAATTATTCAACGCATCTAGGCAATCAGGTAAAGAACTAAGGTCTGTTGAAAGGTCGACGTCCATATAGGCTAATATTTTCGATCCGCTTTGAGCCCAAGCTTTCTTCAGCGCTCTACCTCTACCTCTCTCTTCCAAACGAATATATTGAACTTTCGAATATTTCTTTGACAACGTCTGAGCTATTTGAAGAGTCTGATCAGTTGATCCATTATCCGCTACTGTAATAACCCAATCATAAGCTCCAATATTTTCTTCACAAAAAGACATCAAAGTTTCAATACTATTCTCTAACGCTTGCTCTTCGTTAAGGACGGGGATGACTATATCTAAAGATTTTAGCGAATCGCTCAAAATATTCCTCAAGAAAAATTGTCAGTGGTTGAAATGTCTTATTCCTGTGAACATCATCGTAATCGAATGTTCATTTGCCGCTTTAATAACTTCTTCATCTCTAATCGACCCACCAGGTTGAATAATAGCTGTGATTCCTCCTTTGGCAGCTAACTCCACATTATCGGCAAACGGCATAAAGGCATCGGAAGCAAGAGAAGATCCAATCGATTTATCACCTGCGATTCTCAATGCCAAGTGTACACTTACGACCCTGTTGGGTTGTCCGGCTCCCATTCCCACCAAAGTGTTATCTTTTGCCAAAACAATTGTATTAGACTTAATGTGTCGTAAGCAGTTCCATGCAAACTCAAGGTCTGCAAACTCTCGCTCTGTGGGGGACCTCTCTGTAACCACTTTCCAATCATTTGAGTCTTCTTTTATTTCATCAATCGTTTGCACCAACATCCCACCTGATATTGTCAATGCTTTTAGATTTGACAAGGCTCCAGATGCTGGGCTTGCTTGGAGAAGTCGAGTCCGTTTACGTTTCTTCAAAATTTCCAAAGCATCTGATTCGTAACCTGGGGCTACAATTATGTCAAACAGAACCCCTTTCATTGCTTCAGCTGTATTCCTAGTTACTACATTATTGAAGCCAACAATACCGCCGTAAGCAGAAATTGAATCCCCTTGAAAGGCTGATTCATAAGCTAAGGACTGTTCATTATTTAAAGAAATCCCGCAAGGATTAGTATGCTTAACCACCACACAAGCGTTCTGATCAAAGCTGGTTGCCGTCGTCCATGCAGCATCTGCATCAAGATAATTTGTATAGGACATAGGCAGTCCGTGTAATTGTTCCGCTTCTACTATTCCACCAATACCTAAAGTGTTTCTATAAACGACCGCATCCTGGTGAGGATTTTCTCCATACCGAAGAGTTTCCACTTTACCAAGCCCAATTGACAATTCATTCGACTCTAGAGGGGCTTCATTCAGCCAAGTTGATATCGCTGTATCGTAAACTGCGACATGCTGAAAGGCTTTTTGCGCTAATTTTTTTCTTTCAATTTCGGTAAGTTCATCACCAGAGGCAATTTTTTCAGCAATCCATTCATAATCGAAGGGATCTACAACAACCAAAACATGCGGAAAGTTTTTGGCAGCTGAACGAATCATTGTAGGGCCGCCAATATCTATATTTTCCAACGCCTCATCTAAAGAAACCTCATCTTTTCGAACTGTATCCACAAACGGATACAAATTAACTACTACAACGTCTATTGCAGATATATCATTCGATTCCATTTCCTGTCGGTGTTTAGTAATATCACGCCGCGCTAGAATGCCTCCATGAACTTTAGGATGCAAGGTTTTAACACGACCATCTAATATCTCAGGAAACCCTGTTAAGTCAGATATTTGTCGTACCGAAATACCAGCTTTTTTTAAAGATTTATAAGTCCCTCCGGTACTTATAATTTCATATCCTGC
>CAYPXS010000077.1:0-6759 GCA_964414725.1 uncultured Dehalococcoidia bacterium | reverse complement strand
GTTTTAGATCTAAGTGAAGGAGATGGCTCTGTTCCGTCGATCCAAATATATTCCGCTTTAAATGCCATGGGTTTCACCTCATATTTATGATTTGTATATCTAATAATATAACTTATTAAATTAGAGCTTTTTGTGAGAAAGTATTATAGACCAATCTTTGAATTAAGGGCTCCAGCTATATGCCGCACTTGTTCCTCCGTCAACTACTAGCGTTGCCCCTGTAACAAATGTTGACTCGTCAGATGCGAAAAACAGTGCAGCGTAAGCAACGTCGGTGGGGTGTCCCATACGGCCAATAGGCTGCATTTTACTTCGCTTGTCATTTATGCTTTTGTCCTCTAGGTTTTCCCATTTAACCCCCGACATTTCGGTAGCAATTGCTCCAGGCTGGATTGAATTCACCCTAATATTGTAACGAGCATAGGAAATGGAAGACTTTTTAGTTAGCATTGCCATTCCGCCTTTAGATACGTGATAAGAAGTAGAAGAGGAGTGGGCTGCTTTGGAATCTAATACGGAAGAATTATTTATTATGGTGCCTGAACGCTTTTCAATCATTTTTGTTACCGTGTATTTAGTGCATAAAAATGCCCCTTTCAGGTTTGTGTCCAAAACTGATTCATATAAATGCTCATCTTCTTCATGAGGATCTTTTTGAGAAGAGTTATTAATGCCGGCATTGTTGAAAAGGATGTCTATTTTCCCGAATCGGTCTATTGTGGTGTTCACCATAGCTTCGACATCTTCTGATAAGGAAACATCGGCATTAACAAATATGCAATTACCTCCATTAGATTGGATCCTTTCAGCCACCTTAACACCTACTCTTTTTCTACGGCCAGCTATAACCACACTGCAGCCCTCGGAAGCAAATAGCTCCGCTGTGGCCCTGCCCATACCTGACGCTCCTCCAGTTATAATGGCAACCTTGTTTTGTAATCTCATATATTTTCTCCTGTGCGAACTTCAAAACGGTTAAATTTCGCAGATCTAATTATATGAATGGAGGGAAATTGGCGTTATAGCTGTTTTGTTAAGTTGATCGGTCTTTATATGTCAGTATGTTTGGGATTTTAAAAATTTGGCGAATCCTGAGACCCATTTTGGATATACATTGAGAGAAGGTACCAATGCCAATTGTTCGCCCCCTACCTCAGTGAAATACTCTTGGTCTCTAATGGAAATCTCTTCTAGTGTTTCTAAACAGTCCGCTATAAATGATGGGCAAACTACGCCTATGTTATTTATACCCTCATCCACTGACTGCCGAAGGACATCAAGAATGTCAGGTTGTATCCATTTGTCCATACCAAAGCGACTTTGAAAACATATTCTGAAAGGTTTTTCTGTATTTAACTTTTCCATAATGCTGTTGACTGTACTCACACAATGAAAACGGTAGCACAGTTGGTTAAAGGAAGATTCTGAGTTGCAACAATCTTGATCCGTTAGGCAATAGGAGCCGGAAGTATCTAATTTTTTGATTTGGCGTTCTGGCAGCCCATGGAAACTAAATAGCAGCATGTCTGAATTTATGTAAGCAGAGCTGTCCCGTATGGTTTCAACCAGACAATCGATATAAAATTGTTCTCTAAAAAATTCAGTGATAGTTTGATAGGGAACTTCTTTTTCTTCAAGAATTTCTATCGCTTTTGAAATGCAGGAGCCTGTGGTAGCTTGTGCATACTGTGGAAACATTGGGCAAAGGATAATTTCTTCAATGCCTGATTCCAACAGTCTCATAATTCCCTCTTCTATGGATGGATCTCCATATCGCATGCCTATTTCCACGCTTAGATCATTATCAAATTGCATTAGAGCTTTTTTGAATTTGTTCGAATATACAAGGAGAGGTGATCCTTCCTCCATCCATATGCTTTTATATTGAGGCAGTACACGTTTTGGTCTAAATGGGGAAACAAATAAATTAACAATTATCCAGCGCAAGACGGGATTGGTATCGATCACATTTGGATCAGATAGAAATTCGGTCAAATACGATCTGATCCCTTTTATAGTCGGTTCAGCGGGTGTTCCTATGTTCATTAAAAGGAATCCGGTTTTTGTGGATTCAGTCAAGGAGTTCTCCATATGTGATTTTCATCACTAGCATTATATAAGATGCTTAATGTTTCATTCCATATGTTTCGAAGAAATGATATTCTTTGACGGTTTTATAACAGTGGGGGTTATGAAGTTCTGTTTGCGAATTTGAAGAAAATAGTTCTCTATATTCTTGGTTTTCTATTTCTGGGTATTGGGATAACAGGATATTTTTTGCCTGGTTTGCCTGGTACTGTATTTCTTATTTTGGCTGCCGTTTGTTTTATGAGATCCAACGAGAAAATGTATCGATGGGTTACCGAACATAGGCTATTTGGAAGTCAGATAAAACAGTTCATGGAAACGGGGGCAATGCCCAAAAGAGCCAAAATTATTTCCGTCAGTTGCATATGGTTTTTTTCAATAATTTCGATTTCCCCAATAACTCCCTATGGCTGGCTATTCAAAGTGATTGTACTTGCCCTTGCCGTTATTGGGACTTTATACATCTTGACGCGCCCGACTTCCAAGTAGAAATTAATTGTTAGAGAACTGAAACTTTGATTTGGGGATCGGCCTCACCTTTTTTCAGAGCTTCAATTATAGTGTCGGCCAACTTTTTGGCTGACTGAGGACTTAATTCTACCGCTACTCTCGATCCAACACCTTGAGATTGGTTGACAAAATCTATATTGACTCCATATTCCCAAGGGGCATTGAACGGGTGGTCATAAGATACGTTTGCCATTTCTAAAGGAAACCAGCCTTCTCTGCCTTTGGCACTTCCTTCCATCTTGGCTCTCTCACATATCATTGTGCACATGTTTTTTTACCTCTTCTTTTTAACCTAACTGCTTTTCCAAGAACTTGAACATTTTGTCCCATCCGTCGACCGCAGAGCTTTGATGATAGATTGGTCGATCGAAATAAAAGAAACCGTGGCCTGCTTCTGGATACCTATGGAATTCAATGTTCTTTCCTGCTGCTTTTAATTCCTTTTCATGCTGATTGACTTGTTCTGGAGTTGGACTTTGGTCGAGATCGCCGAACAACCCAAGCAGTGGTACGTTTAGATCCTGAGTGTACGAGTTTGGCGATATAGGTTGCTTATCGGTAAGTTGATCATCAGACATGATCACATTTCCGCCCCAGCATTCCACTATCGCGTCAAAAGAATCCAATCTGCAACCTGCTAGGAACACATGTCTTCCTCCTGAACAGGTTCCGAAGGCTCCAACTTTTCCATTGGAGCTTGGTAGCGATAGAACATATTTTGCTGCTGCATCTAGATCACCCATGACTTGGTCGTCTGAGACTCCTCCATCCGCCCTTACTGCAGCAGCTACATCTTCAGGCGTACCGTGCGCTTCCCTACAATATAGATCTGGAGAAATCGCGAGATACCCATGATGAGCTATTCTTCGGGTGAATTCACGATATAATTCATCCCACCCTGGTAGATGATGAGCAAGAACCACAGCGGGAAATGGCCCTGGGCCCATGGGCCTAGCAAAATATGTGTGGATTGCATCGCCGTTTGTCCCATTAATCGTGATGGTTTCCGCGATAATTCCTTCATGTTGTTCTGTTGTGTACATTTATTTACTCCTTTTCAACTTTTCTTAGGTTTCAATAATTGACACCTACTCCCCTTGCATCGCCCTCAACACTTTCTCCCCTTCGTTCTTCCAAAAGGAGTATAGAATTGATATGTCAGTGCCTAGAGAGAAATGCCTTACGCCCATATCTAGATATTCTTTCATCTCATCAGATGATTGAATTTCAGCTCTGGGAGCAACTCCCATTTTAATTCCAAGTTCGAAGGTCTTCTTTTTAGCGGCTACTACTTCAGGGTCGTTCATTTGCCGTGGCTTTCCAATATTCATGGAAAAATCTGCTCCACCCCACTGAATCATTTCCACACCTGGTTCAGACAAAATTTCCTCTAGATTATCCACAGCACCTTTTTTTTCTATCATGAAGGCTAGAACTATATCTCCAAGCATGTCGACATATTCTTGAGTGCCTCCATATCCCATATAAGAATTTCTCCGCGTAGCAACCCCATAAAGTCCTCCGTGATCTGGATGGTCAGGCCTAGCGGACTTGATGCATTCCCTGACTTCTTCAATGTTTCGCACATCTGTGAATAGGACACTTTCATATCCTGAACCTATCCCCCTTTGAGCTAGAAAAGGCATTAGACTTTGGTCTATCTTAATCATGCTACCTAGGTTGTAGAGTTCTGATGTCCTGCACATGTTGTCTAGGTCATGAAGATCAGATGGACCATATTCGGCCACAAACTCAACGTAGTCGTAAATCCCTGCATGGCCAATAGCTTCTATCTCCGCCGGCCAAACACTGTGTATGTGAGTACTTAGAGTGGGCTCACCCGACTCTAATTTTTGTCTAATTAAGTTAGGTCTGACCATGGCTTCCTCCGTGAAATTTAGTTTACTTTGGTTGCGGTAGGTTATCAGAAAGAATACCTACAATTCACCTGTTTGAAATTCGGGAGACGGAAACGCTTTTTTTTGACCTAGCCATAGGAGATGTTTCAGGAATATAATTCGCTAATATATTTCATGAAACAAATTTCAATACTTTTTCACTTATAGTGACCAATTGATGAGAAACACCTTTGTTTTAGGCATCCCATTGCAGTTTGCAATAGTTGCATTTACTTCGGTATTGCTTGTGGTTTATGTTGCTGCAATGTCTGCCTCTAGCCGAATAGAGGGCCGCGAAGAAGTCCCGACTGAATCGGCACAAACAGAAATTTACGCTTGGGAATCGGCAGCACTATGGATGTGCCCGCTTCACTAAGTCTGGAGAACTTTTAGATTAATGATTGAAGAGAAAATTGAAACTTCTGGTATCAATACCTTCTATTGGCATTATGCATGGGTCATAGTTGTGATTATTGCAGGTATGCAGATAGTTGGCACTTCTATCAGGATGGCTTTTGGTGTGTTTATTGACCCTTTACAAACCCAATTTGGATGGAGCCAGGGCGGGATAGGATTCGCATACGCGATTTGTAGCATCGTTTCTGCGGTTGTATCTCCTTTGGCGGGCGACATGGGAGATAGGTTCGGTGCAAAAAAATCTATGCTCGTGGGTACTTTCATTTTCTTAATAGGAATGTTAACAACCGCCTTCGTTCAAAATCTGTGGCAGTTTTGGTTCACATACGGGGTAATTCTTGGTATCGCACAGGCCATTTTTCTTGTTCCTCTTATACCTGCAGCGATGATCTGGTTTAGAAGGCACTTAGGCATGGCTATGGGTCTAATTATGGCTTCCTGGGGTATAGGTCCTGCCTTGGCGACTCCTTTGGTTGCATTTATGATTGAGAATTTTGGTTGGTCAGCGGCTTTTGTATACATTGGTATTGTTTCCACTTTAATTATGTTGGCTCTGGTTGCTGTTTTTAAAAACAGGCCTGCTGATGTTGGCGATAGTCCATACGGTACATTAAAAAGTGATCCTCCTCTGAGTGATAAATTACCTCCTACTGTTCTTCTAGATGAATTTAAGGTTCATATGAAGAAAACCGCTGCTTATTGGAATATGAGTTCGATACATTTTCTTGGTTGCGTTGGTCATGCGGTGATTCTAATTTGGATAATTCCAATGGCTACGAGTAAGGGTTTGAGTGCAATAGATGCTTCTCTGATTCTTACACTATTTTCGGCGGTAAGCATCGCAACGAGGTTAACAACACCTATCTTGTGTGAACGTTTGGGTGTACGAACTGTAATGACAGTGTTTTATATCTTGCAGGGCGCTCCAGTTTTGCTGCTGATTTTCTCTTCAATGGATAGCGTATTTATTGTGTTCGCTATCAGTTTCGGAATCGGATATGGCGGTGAGACTGGAGGGTTTCCGATTCTTAATAGAAAGTACTTTGGTCATGCTCCGATGGGTGGAGCACACGGATTTCAAATGTTAGGAGCTGGGATAGGAATGGCATTAGGAGGTTGGGTGGGAGGCCCTGTCTACGACATATTCGGGTCCTATAACGCGGCATTTGCTGTTAGCATACTGGCTAGTTTTGCAGGAGCTGTTAGCATAATTCTTCTAGAGAACCCAGCTAAGCTAATAATTCCTGACTGGCAAAAATCAGAAGAGGAATATGAAAAAACTGTAGGAGTTATTTCCTAGAATAGAGAGGTAGTGAGATGTCTTCAAAAGAAATAGTCAATATGACTGCTACTGAAATGGTTAATTCAATCAAGGGTAAAAGTCTTTCAGCCTCTGAGGTAATGGGTGCCCATCTCGAACAAATAGAATCCGTGAATCCCAAAGTTAATGCTATCGTTACATTACATCCCGAACTTGGGATCGAAGGTGCCAAGCTCGCTGATGAAGCAATTGCAAAAGGGGACGATTTAGGCATATTACACGGTCTACCGACTGCTCATAAGGATCTTGTGCCAACGAAGGGAATTCTGACTACATATGGGTCACCTTTGTATGCCGATTATGTTCCGGATTACAGTGCGTTGATAGTGGAGAGAATGCAGAATGCCGGAGCGATTACGATTGGGAAAACCAATACCCCAGAATTTGGAGCGGGATCTCAAACCTACAATGAGGTTTTTGGAGAAACCTTGAATCCCTATGACACTAGTACTACCTGTGGCGGTAGTAGCGGTGGAGCAGCTGTTTCCCTTGCCACTAGAATGCTTCCAATAGCCGATGGAAGTG
>CAYPXS010000076.1:0-6844 GCA_964414725.1 uncultured Dehalococcoidia bacterium | reverse complement strand
CGAAATTTATTAGTAAGCTATCCTCTCTACACCCAATAGATCTATCTGAAGAAGATACAAGCCTCGAAGATGTATTCATGAAATATTACGAGGTCTGATCCCATGGTAAACACCACGTTCTATATATATCTAATCTCTAGATGGAAGAACATTACCGTTTGGTCAATTTGCATGTTTGTTTTAGCCCTGACATTCGCTGCTCTTTATGATCCTTTCAAAGGGGAGTTCAATGATATGTTAGACAACGCTCCAAAATTAATGGAAGCAATGTTGGGACCGATCCCCATGGACTCCATAAGTCCGGAAGTTTGGTTAGGGATCGAACTGTACGGACTTCTATTTCCTATCATGATCTCAGTGATTGCAATATCATCTGGGGCTTCTGCAATAGGTACAGAAGAAGATTCAGGCACAATTGAGCTTATACTGGCCAGCCCAGTAAGTAGGCAAAGTATCGTATTTGAAAAATCTCTCGGGATTCTGGTTCAGTTGGCGGTTATTTGTGCATTTCTTTGGGTAGGGATAGTGGCAGGTTCTCTCTTTTTTCCCTTTGATGTATCGTTACCCAAGGTGCTCTACGCGACTGCTATGGGCTGGATTTTTGGTTTAACCATCAGTCAGATAACTTTGGCGACCCAAGCTTTCAAGGGAAGAAAAGCACTAGCATTAGCTGTTGGAAGCGGTTTTGTCGGGATCAGTTATGTTCTCAATGTATTGTCAGGTCTATCAGACAATTTGAATTCATTAAAATATGCTTCCCTTTTTAACTATTACGACGGCCCTGGAGTATTAGTGAATGGATTAAATGAAATAAGTCTCGTTGTCATGCTGGGTTCATCGGCGGTATGTTTTACTGCCGCGCTATATGGATTTAAGCGAAGAGATATTGGGGTATAGGCAAGCAAAAAATTCCTTAACTATGTTCTTGAAAACTCTCGCTCTAAGTGAGTATTGGTCATAGTTATCATGGTAGGACGACCATGTGGGCAATTATTAGGATGCTGACAGGATTCTAATTGTTTCACCAGAAGAGACATTTCCGAATAAGACATCTGCTTACCAGCCCTTATCGCGGCATGACAGGCAATGGAATATGCTGCTTTATCTTCCCAAGATTTAAATTCTACTTGCTCACTTAAAGCAGACAACATCCTATGAAAAGATTCTCTCGGATCAGCCTCCGACAATATTTTGGGCACAGTACGTATTAGATAAGAACTCGGGCCAAATGGTTCAGGAGTCATTCCTAATGATTCGAAAACATCCTTGTTCTCATCAATCAAGGCCTCTTGATTTTCATCCAGTTCCATATGGACCGGTTCGAGCAGCATCTGGGTTTCCACAGACTTATCTTTGGCATCTGCCACAATTTGCTCATAAATAATCCTCTCATGAGCCGCATGTTGATCAATAATATAAATACCTTCTGGGCCCTCACAAACAATATAAGTATCGGATATTTGTCCAAGAACTCTAAGCAGCGGAAGCACTTCTTGATATGGAATAACAGTATTTATACCATCTGTTTGATCTACTTGTGAGATTTTATCGTACTCAAACCTAGTATTAACTAGTGCGGTTGGCCAAAATGTTGAAGGTTCTGATTTTTCAGTAAATTTAGTTTCGCTACGCTGATTATTGATTACAGAATGCACAGGGGAGTAATCAAGCAAGGTAGATCTAATAGATCTTTGTACAGCGGAAAAAATTTGATTCTCATTTTTAAAACGCACCTCAGTCTTAGCTGGATGAACATTCACATCTACTTCATCCAATGGAACTCGCAGCATAATCGCACCTACTGGAAACTTATTGTCTGAAGAAAATCCTTTATAAGCCTGTTCAAAAGCATATGATAGCGTCCTACTTTGGACTAATCGCCCATTCACAAACAAAAAAATCCGAGATCTATTAGAACGTTTTTGGTTGGGGGTACCTATAATTCCAGACACAATTGGACCTTCCCAATTTGGATCATAGTCTTCTGAAATTTTTATCATTTTAGAAGCTTCGGAGATACCAAGTATTGCACCCATAACATCAGTTAAATCTCCAGAACCTGATGTCCTAAATGGCCTGGAAGATCCCTGGTTAAGTTCAAAAGCTACATCTGGATGACATATAGCAAATTTTTGTACCAAAGAATGTATACGATTAGCCTCAGCAGACTCAGATTTGAAGAATTTCCTCCTCGCAGGAAAACTATAGAAAAGTTTAGAAACTGAAATGGTTGTTCCATAGTCAATACCAGCGAACGACTTGGAAATATGAGCCTGATTATCTAAACTTATTCGCACACCTTTTACCTGACCTCTAGCCCTAGTCGCGATATTTACTTGGGAAACAGAAGATATGCTGTAGAGAGCTTCCCCTCTGAAGCCTAAAGTATCTATAGAATCCAGATCTGATTCCGTGTATATCTTGCTTGTGGAGTGCCTTTCAAAAGCAACTTCTACTTCTTCGGGCTCAATCCCTTTGCCATTATCAGACACAACTATCGAGTCCATTCCTCCGGCAGAAGTAGAAATAAATATCCTGTTCGCTCCCGCATCTAGGGAATTCTCCACCAACTCTTTCACTACTGACGCAGGCCGTTCAATCACCTCTCCTGCGGCTATCAAAGCAGATATTTCTGGAGAGAGTATCCTTATAACAGACATGGTTTAGTCTACTTTTTTTCCGGAACTGGCTTAAATCCCCTATGATCTGAATTACCAGTTGAAACAAAATCTTTAATTGCATCATATAGATCAGGCATTTGGCCATCCTCTGCCGATCTAAAATAGTAGGGCTCTATATGTACACCACCAAACGCCTCGACAATTTCCCTGTGGTCATCAATCACGAAATCAGGTCTGGGCGATACTGAGAATCTTTCCAATCCGACTTCATATTCAGTAATAGGTTTAACGAAAATACCTGAAACAAACCCTGACAGTCCCAACCTTTCTATATCATCAGTACGCATACCGACACCAGACCATATGTATATCAAATGGCCATCCCCTATTAGACCTTCAAATACTTCTGTAGTACCTGGCCTTAAGCTACCATCCATCGCTATCAAGGTATAGTCAACATCAAAAAATATATTCATCTATAAAATTATTCCTCATTCCCGAGTATTGCTACGTCCTGATTATATTTTGAGAAAATATTGATTTCGCAATCTTTTTTATTGGATTTTGTTTTAACTGTATGTTGGCTGCCACGGTCTGTACGACACCGGACTGAGCCAGAAGAAGTGGGGAAATCCCTCTCCTGACGTCACTGATTTTAGTAACACCAGATTCCCAAGGTTCCACAACGTTCTCGAATTTAGACCACACCCCCGTATCGCTTTTGTAAGAATTCCCCGTGTTTTGCATCAAAGATGTAGCGCTTGATTCATTTACCAAAACTATTCCTGCTAAAACATCCCATAGGTGAGACCCAGATATGACTGCATACTCGGTTATGCCTAAAGCCACTAATGACATTTCATAAGCTATACTGCCACCCATGCGAGGTTCGCCAGATTTAGAAGTAAATTGCCCGTCAAATTTGAACCTGCCTGAAAACGAGCCAGGAAGTGTAATTATTGCGTTCGGATCCACTTCTTTAATTGAAGGTGTTTCTAGTCGCTTGTCATTTACCATGCACCCATTGCCGTTACTAGCGTGTATGACAATTCCTGGGTCTTGATTTGGCCATGGTATAAAAATCGCCCCAGCAACTGGAACACCTTTAAACATAATGCCAATTGAAGATGCGTAACATGGAAACCCATGCATAAAATTACGAGTCCCATCCAAAGGATCAAGAACCCAAACTATGTCAGGAAGAGAATCTGAAGTGGAATCTCCTTCTTCACCAACAATTCCATGATCGGGATATCTTTTTTTTATTTGTTCTGAAAGATACTCCTGAACCTCCTTATCGGCGGCAGTCACTGGATCCCTTCCTTTGGCATCCTTGTAACTAACCTTCAAAACTTCTGATTCAGCCAAAGGGTCCCTAAAATATCTCTGAAGCAATTTACCAGCAGCCATAGCCAATTCATACGCATCTTTTTGGATATTTATTAACAATTTTTTTTCCATCAACATATCCATATTGTCAATTCACTTAGTACCCTTTATCAAATTGAGCAAAGCTTTGGCCGCAGTAATTGGATCTTTCAGACCTAGCTCAACTTCATTTATCAGCGATGCCAATTCTGGTTCATTTTCAGGATTGTCCTTTGCCAAAATTGTATCCAACATAGACTCCATCTCAAGAAGAGCATTGGAACGCAAAGCATCCACCCGCTTAGCCGATCTTCGCATATCAAAATTGGGAGACAATTCACGGTCTCCATGCACAGTGTCAATCTCTAAAAGAAGGTTAGCAATACCATCACCTGCATCTGCTCTGGTTTTTACTATCGGTGGCAATAAAGAACTGTGATCGTCAGATAATTGTAATGAACTTCTCACATCTTTTACCATCCTATCAGCACCTACTCTATCGCACTTATTGACCACAAAAATATCGGCTATCTCCATAAGCCCAGCTTTCATTGTTTGTATAGAATCTCCGGATTCAGGAACCAATACTACGACCACAGTGTCAGAGTTTTTCATCACATCCAACTCTGTCTGACCGACTCCTACCGTCTCCAACAAAATTACGTCAAATCCAAATGCGTCCAATAACGTAGTAATTCCATAGGTAGAGTTAGAGAGACCACCGCCCGAACCTCTGTTACTTACACTTCTAATAAAAACTCCTGGGTCCATATAATGTGATTGCATCCTTACCCTATCTCCTAAAACCGACCCTCCTGTAAAAGGGCTACTGGGATCACAGGCGAGGATGGCAACAGTTCTACCAGATTCTCTAATAAGGGTTGCCAAAGCAGAAGAAAGTGTACTTTTGCCGGCTCCTGGAGGTCCTGTAATTCCAATAATGTGACCATTCCCTCCAGCATTCCTAATTTTGGGGTATATGGAAGCCAGAACATTTGGAGTGGATTCGATCAGTGTTATCAGCCTAGAAAGAGATCTTATATTCCCGTCAAGTAAACGGGCAACTTCTTGCTGTAATTTATCAACACTGGGCATTTTGCTTCAATTCCAGGGCTTTGACGGGTACTTTTAAGGACAGCAGTTCAAAAACATTATCAGTTATTTCAACTGTTATTACTTATCTGTTTGAGGAGGTTTATTGTTTTGATGGCTGATATGGCGTTACTCTCTCCTTCGTTACCTTTTCGGCCACCGCACCTATCTAAAGCCTGCTCCACATTATGGGTCGTAAGTACGCCAAACATAACCGGGATTTGATTATCTAAAGCAACCCTGGCTATACCTTCAGCAGCTCCTTTTGAAACATACTCATAGTGATCTGTTTCACCTTTAATGACTGCTCCCAGACAAATAATAGCATCGTAATTACCACTGGAAGCCAAACTGTCGGCAACCACAGGAATTTCAAAAGAACCAGGTACCACCGCAACTGTTATATCATTTTGATCTACCCCGTTTTCTAACAAGGCAGATTTTGCACCCTCCAATAATTTTAAAGTTACAAAATCATTGAATTCGGCAACTACAATCCCAAAACGCATGCCTTCAGCGTTCAAATCACCATCAATCACCGGATCCATCTCCAGCCGCATCTTCTATAGGTTCCAGAATATGTCCCATTCTTTCTCTCTTGGTCTCCATGTATTTAACATTTTCTTCCGTATGAGGAGCTATTATAGGGATTCTTTCTACAACTTCTAACCCAAAGCCTTCTAACCCTACTCTTTTTGTAGGATTATTCGTAAGTAGTTTCATTTTTTGAACGCCCAGGTCTGCTAAAATCTGAGCCCCAATTCCGTACTGTCTAGGATCAGGCGCAAATCCCAGCATTACGTTAGCCTCGACTGTATCGTACCCTTCATCCTGAAGTGCATAAGCCTTCAATTTGTTATGAATACCAATACCTCTACCTTCTTGCCTCATATAAAGAAGAACCCCACTTCCATGCTTTTCAATGGCCTCAAGAGCTAATTGGACTTGGTAGCCACAATCACATCTTTTGCTCGCAAACACATCACCCGTAAGACATTCACTATGAACTCTCACCAACGCAGGCTCATTACGGTTGATATCACCTTTTACGAAGGCTACATGCTCCTGAACATCAACTACACTACTGTAGGATACCGCTCTAAATTCTCCATACTCAGTGGGTACCCTTGCCTCGGCCACTCTTTCTATTAACCTCTCGTGCATACGACGATATGCAATCAGGTCTTCTACGCTAACTATCTTTACATCATGCTGCGTCGCAAATTCTTCTAGTTGAGGCATTCTTGCCATATTCCCGTCGTCGGCCATAATCTCGCAAATCACAGCCGCTTCCTTCAAACCTGCCAACCTACAAATATCTATGGAGGCCTCAGTCTGTCCTGTTCTTTTTAAGACACCTCCGTCAACGTACCTCAAAGGAAATATATGACCAGGCCTGCCAAGGTCTTCCGGTTTTGTGTCGTCACTTATAAGGGCTTTAATAGTATCGGATCGATCTGATGCTGAAATGCCTGTTGTTGTGCCTATTAGTGAATCTACAGACACCGTAAATGCAGTACTCAAAGTAGCAGTGTTATTAGAGACCATTAGAGGCAAATTTAAACGATCAAGCTGGTCTCCCAGCATGGGGACGCATATTAAACCTCGCCCATAGGTAGCCATAAAATTAATAGCTTCGGGGGTTATCATTTCAGCAGCCATCGTCAAATCGCCTTCGTTTTCGCGATCCTCATCGTCAATAACTATGACCATTTTGCCGTTTTTTATATCATCGATAGCTTCTTCTATTTTGGATAATGGCA
>CAYPXS010000075.1:0-6872 GCA_964414725.1 uncultured Dehalococcoidia bacterium | reverse complement strand
AGTTTAAATTAAAGTTTCCCGTGACACTGGAATTAGTAATATTCTCCCAAATAATCGCTATACTGTTAGGCCTGCCTGCTGGTATTTTGATGGCGCTAAAACAAAATTCATGGGTAGATTATGTGATTCGTATATTGTCACTAGCTGGCCTCTCGTTACCCTCCTTCTGGAGTGCGACATTGCTCCTATTGGGAGGCGCCTACTTCTTTATGTGGAATCCTCAGTTGGGTTCATTTGCATTAACAGAAGAACCTTGGCAAAACATCCAACAGTTTTTCTGGCCGGCCATGATGCTTGGGTACATCAGCGCAGCCACAAAAGCCCGAATGATGCGATCCACTATGCTGGAAGTTTTGAGACAAGACTACATTCGTACAGCAAAGGCAAAAGGCCTGACACAGTATGTTGTCACAGCTAGGCATGCCTTAAAAAATGCGTTTATACCCGTAATAACCGTGATAGGGATAACTACCGCCTTATCGTTAGGTGGTTCAGTTGTCATGGAGAGGGTTTTCTCAATGCCTGGATTGGGCGGGTTCATCTTAGAAGGAATGTTGTCGAGAGATTTTCCCATAGTTCAATCGATCGTACTTTTCTTTGCAATGGCAGTCATATTTGTAAATCTATTAATAGATATCTCCTACGGGTGGTTTGACCCTCGTGTAAGGTATCAATAAGAACAAGGAATCCAATGTCAAGCGAATTAGTTGAAAGAACAGAAACTACGCCGCCGTTAGTGGTTAGATTCCTGTCAAGTTCTGTTACATTTACAAAAAGACAGCCATTGGCAGCAGCCGGACTATTTATCATCATAGTTATGTGCGTAATCGCTGCCGCGGCCGACATTGTTACTTGGTACGACCCTATCGAATGGCGATTAAAAGACAAACTGGAGAGCCCATTTTCTGTAAGTGCCCAGGAACCCTTCAGAGCCTTCATTATGGGTACCGATGATAAGGGTAGAGATATATGGGCGCAGATGGCCGTCGGGGCACAGGTATCTCTAATGGTAGGGTTTCTCTCTGTCGCCTTTGGCTCTGGAATAGGTGGAGTATTAGGAATAGTAAGCGCGTGGTTTGGAGGAAAGACTGACCAAGTAATCCAACGAGCTATGGACGCCTTGATGTCCATTCCAACGTTGATCCTTGCCTTGGCGGTAACAGCAGCTTTAGGACAGACAATCACGAACATAATAATTGCTGTGGGCATAGTTCAAATTCCTAGGGCCAATCGGGTTGTAAGATCTCAAGCTTTAACCGTGAAAGAGTCACAATACGTTGATGCCGCTAGAGCCATTGGTGCTAATAATGTTCGTATAATGGTTCAGCACATCACTCCACAGTGCATTGCCCCATTCCTAATCATTGCAACAAGTGCGTTAGGAATTGCTATTCTCACCGAAGCCTCTCTAAGCTATCTAGGGCTTGGAGTTCCACCACCAAGACCATCATGGGGTGGAATGCTCTCAGGGGCAGCAAGAGACTACTTTATATTAGCTCCATGGATGGCTATATGGCCTGGAGTCGGGTTATCCTTAGCCGTTTACGGATTCAATTTATTCGGAGATGGCTTAAGAGACGCCTTGGACCCAAGATTACGAGGCACATAAACAACCTTGTAGAATTAATCGAAAAGGCCCTGCATTTAA
The DNA here is from genome assembly GCA_964414725.1 of uncultured Dehalococcoidia bacterium. Taxonomy (GTDB): domain Bacteria; phylum Chloroflexota; class Dehalococcoidia; order Lucifugimonadales; family UBA826; genus UBA11996. The sequence continues at coordinate 5,224 of CAYPXS010000075.1, read as the reverse complement.
TCGCAGGGCTTTTTTATTTCATCCGGTACTGCTGGTCTGCAACTCCGCCCTCAGGTAATCCAAGAGGAAGTCGAACGTCTAGTAAATAGGGCCTATTTTGCTTGGTAACTATATCTAACCCTCGCTCGATGCTCTCATTAAGTTTTTCTTCATCATCTACCCTTTCCCCGTCCATTCCAAACGCATCAGCGATCTTAACAGGATCTATGCCGTCCAATACAACACCTTGATAATTACCAGTATCTGACATTCTCCCGCCACTCTGACCAAAAAACCCAGCTACAATTCCATATGCACCATTATTGGGTATTACATAAAGAAGAGGTATATTATGGTGTACTGCTGTCCACAAACCTGAGTCGGCGTAATACAGGGATCCATCACCGACTAATCCAATAACTGGGGCATCTCCCGCAGCCAATTTTGCGCCTATACCTGCTCCAACCCCCCATCCTTCAGACCCACCAGCACCTTTCATTAATATGTTGTTTTGATCTGATAACCCCGGTCTGACGGCATCATACCGGGCAGCAAATTGCTCATTGGCAATATATCCTCCGCCGATTCTTTCTAACTCACTATCTATTGCATCAATAAGCATAGTTGGCCGGACTCGACCCTTTTCATAGGAAGGCATCAAGGAATCTCTGAGCTTGGATCTTTCTTTATTAACAAGATTCAAGGAAACTTGTCTTCTTTCAGAATATTTTTCAGACACGTAATCGCTATTGGCAATTTCAAGCATGCGAGATATAGCATCTTTTTCATTGGCAATGATTCCGACTTCTAACCCTGGATAATTTTTCAAATATTCCAATCCAGAACCCAAAGCTATAATCTGTTTGGCTTTTCTAAATGGATCATTATCTTCTCTTTTACCTGAACCTTGGTGTCTTACACCAATAGAGACGATGACATCCGCTTCATATGCATCAAATGCTGTATTTGACATACCCATGTGTTGAGGATGTTTTAGTGAAATTCCCCTGAGGTCCGTTTCAGGTGAGGCCACTACCGCCCCAAAGTGAGTCGCTAAGTCCGCGGCCAATTTATCCGCCCCACTTTTCCAAACACCATCACCAACATACAGAAGAGGCCTATCAGCTTTATCTAAAGCATCTAATACTTTTCCTAAATCTTCATCAGAAGCGTTTCCTGCCTTTATGTTTCTTGCACCCCCATGAATGATTTCTGTTGACACCGGTTGGTTTTCAAGCATTTTGTCATAAACAGCGAGATGTACAGGCCCAAAAGGCGGTGTGGTTGCGACTCTTAACGCACGATCAACAGCTGCTGGGAGGCCTTCTGGTTCGATTACCGTCCACGTCTCTTTTGCCATTGGTACCGAAATCGAAGCTGGGCTATAGCTTGAATCCAAATCCAAATTAATTCTATCTGTGAAACTACCGGTGTCTCCTGCAAAAGTAATAACAACCACCGGGAGTCCCCCAAACCAAATGTTATAAAGCTGTCCCATACACTGAGCCAGACCAGCGCCTAAATGAACGACCATTACAGCCGGTTCACTATTCACCTGAGTGTAGGCACCCGCCATGGAGGCCACGCTACCTTCATGCAAGGCCAAAATACCATCAATATTTGGATTGCTGTTCAAAGCATCAAAAAATAGAGCCTCTCTAGACCCTGAGTTATAGAAAACATACTTAATTCCAGACGCAACTAGCTGTTCAACTAGGACTTCAGATGGGGTTCCCGTAATCGGTGTAGTTAACATATTTATTGACTCCTTATTTGACTCAATCGAAGTATATACTTAAAAATGCGGGCAAGCTTATCCGAGAGTACAATATTGGGTATGCTCAAAAGCGTATATTCTTCCCACAATTACAAATGGCTTGTATTCGCAGCCATCGGTTTGGGCTCTCTTACCAACGTAATTCACCATGGCGGCATCAGCATCGCATTACCTACGATTGCCAGGGAATTCGATGTATCGTTAACCACCATTCAATGGGTAGTTTTAGCAGAGTCATTAACTATCAGTGCCATGCTATTACCCATGGGACGCCTATCAGACATCATTGGAAGAAAACCCATGTACCTGACTGGTATTGTTCTGTTCGGTCTCATGGCATTGTTCTCGGGTAGTTCCCCCTGGATTGCGAATTATTTTGGATTCTCTCATCCAATTATCTTGATGATTCCATTCCGAGTCTTGCAGGGCATCGGGGCAGCTTTAACCCAAGCCAACGGAATGGCGATGGTGACATCTACATTCCCGGCTGATGAGCGGGGCAAGGGTTTGGGCGCTCATGGAAGTATAATCGGCACAGGCGGCATAATTGGGCCAATATTAGGCGGTATTTTGGTCACATATCTCAGCTGGCACTGGATTTTTTGGATTAATCTGCCATTGTGCACAGTCACCTTCCTTTGTACTTTACTTTTGCTAGACCCGTCACGATTCACGATGGTTGACCAAAAAGATAAAAGTTATGACTGGCTGGGAGCAGCTTTATCCTCTTCAACCCTATTAATATTCCTCCTAACGTTATCGAATGGAGCTGGTCTAGGATGGTCTTCTGCACCGATAGTTGGAGGATTTCTAATTTTTGGGGCATTGGTGGTTGCTTTTATCTGGTGGGAGTCAAAGACATCATCACCTATGCTTGATCTATCTTTATTTCGCAGTAGAATATTTTCAGTCGGGGTAGGATCAAACTATCTTTCTTTTTTAGGGGTTACCTCTTTCCGATTTCTAATAACTTTTTATCTGCAAGCAGCTTTACGTTTAACTCCTGCACAGATCTCTTGGATACTGGTTCCAAATGCAATAAGTCGAATAATTTTAGGTCCACTGACGGGTAATCTATCGGACAAATTTGGCACCAAGCCGTTTACTACTTTCGGATTATTATTAGCAGGATGCGGTCTATTACTAATGGCATTTATGGCTGACAGCACACCAATTTGGTATGTTATTTTGTCTATAGTCGTGATGAGTTCTGGATCCGGAATGTTTATGTCTCCTAACAGTGCAGCAATATTTTCTTCTGCGACCGGAAACAGGTACGGCGTCACATCTGCATTAGTCAATCTATCCAGAAATTCCGGCAACGTCACTGGCATTGCCATAGCAACCGCAATCGTTAGCGGAACAATGATTGCCTCAGGATTCTCTTCAAACGTAGAAGAAGTTATGAGTGGTGGGGATGAAAGCCCAATATTACAAGCTTTTATACTTGGCATGCGGTCTGTTTTTATTTTGATGGCAGCCCTTCAATTCTTATCCTCAATCGCGCATCTAACTACCCCAAAACCTCCGATTCTAGAAACTTAATTCATGATTCATGGGTGGATTGACAGATGACACTGATTATTCTTATCATAAATAGGCTAATCACCTACAATATTAGTGAATAACTTTGTCATATTGTTTTAATCAAGCAAGGGTACAATATTAAAAAAAGGGTGTCGCTATGGTAAATAATGACCTCATGACTACAAAAGAATTAGCTGAATATTTGCAATTGGACAGAATGACTATTTACAAGTTGTTGAAATCTGGTGACATCCCTGCAAACAGGGTAGGTCATCAATGGAGATTTTTCAGGTCTGATATTGACGAGTGGATACGCTCAAAGAAGATTGATCCTGCAACAATTCAAATCTAGAGAGAGCCTCAGACTATTTCTTTTGGTTGATGGAGTAACCACGAAGATGTTTTTTGTGGGGTTTGAAGCCACGAATTAACAAAACTTCCTTTTTCGTCTTCTATTTGCACTCCCAATCCATCTGCTAACCTATTCATGAAAGCAAACATGGCCGTTATCATCACGACAGATAGAATTTGACGATCTGACAATCCGGCACTTCTAAGACTTTCAATATCATCCTCTGTCATCGCTGAAGGGTCTTTCGTCAATTTTTCCACATATTCAACGATCAAAAGCGTCTCATTATCTAGTGTTGCATTCCCGTAATCCTGCATAACAATTGATGCCATTTCGGGATCTTCTGTAGCTTGACGAAGATACTCTCCGTGAGAGACTGTTCAATACTTACAATGATTAATGGAAGAAACAACTGTAGCTATTACCTCTTCTTGGGCTCTTGTTAGAGCCGAGGAGCCAAAGCTAATTTTATGCCCCATGTCCCATACCGCATGCATTGCCTCTTCATTAATAGACATACATTTAATAACGTTCGCGATATCAGAATATTTAGGATCTTCTTCTATCCAGGACAATTCAATACTCCCTGAAGCGAGTCGTTTAACCTCTAACTAGATACAAGCACTTGCACCGGTTTCGAGCCATTGACTGCATAGCCTAATTCATTCCAACGAGATTCCAAAGGTTGTTCATTTCCATTACTATCAGTTGCTCTAGATAGCAGAGTATGTTCACCTACCGAATCTGGTGTCCAAGTATAAGTCCATTGTTGCCAAGCATAGTTTTCTGAAGGGCCGATCAGTTCCGCCGGCTCCCATATTTTTCCGCCATCTACAGAAACTTCTACTTTCTTTATTTGGTTCCTACCCGCCCACGCTTGACCAGTAACGTTATATGTCTCACAACATTTCAAAGATTCATTTTCATTTGGCGATGTTATCGCGGATTTAACTTGGATCTCTTGCACCGGTTTTTCAGTACCATCCTCATACTTCAGCACATATTTCTCACCTTGGAAATACCCCGAAAAAGGTGTTGTTATAGCTGATATCTTGTTGACCCATTTCACATGTGCCATACCATACCAACCAGGAATAATTAATCGGATAGGGTAACCATGCTCTACGGGAAGAGTTTCCCCATTCATTTCATAGGCAAGAAGAGTATCTTCATGCATGGCTAAATCCAATGGCAAGCTTCGCAAATAAGGCTCGGCATTTTTATCAGCAGCCGGGGAGCCAACGTCAGCACCCTCAAATAGTATTTCAACAACGTCTTGCCCCAGATTCATTTTTGATAAAATCGACTTTAGGGACGTTCCCGACCAAACAGCATTGCTAACCGCACCATTGTTAAATTGATTACCTGGAGCTGGAGGGTTCAAATCACCTCTGTTATTACCCGCACATTCCAAAGTAACCGTTACTGTGTGTTTGGGCAATTGCTTTATCTCATCAAGGGAGAGAGAAAATTCATCTCCTACAGATGAAGCCGCTTTTAATTTCCACACACTTTCATCAATATCAGGATAATCAAACTGGGACCGTATATAGAATAAGGAATTTGGGGTCAGCCAGCTACCTAACGCA
>CAYPXS010000074.1:3119-6937 GCA_964414725.1 uncultured Dehalococcoidia bacterium | reverse complement strand
TCCGGCTGAATAATATCTACAGCATCAGCATTGAGTAATTCAGTAAACCGATGCACCCCGTAAATATTTTCACCAGTTGCAAGTGCGACTCTGAATTTTCTCCGGAGCTCCGCACTGGACTCGAGGAATTCAGGTCGTGCGGGCTCTTCGATAAACATCAATTTATAGGGAGTAATAACTTTGGCAAGCTCCAAAGCCTTCGATGTTTCCCTGATGGCGACGTGCACATCAACAGCAAGGTCTGGGCTGTCTCCAATAAGGTCTCTAATTGTTTTCATTCTTTCATCAGCTTTAAGAAGAACTTCCCTCCAAGGCAACTCCCTCCAATTACTTGGTAAAGGACTGGTTTTGAAGGCAGAATACCCTTCCGCTACAAGCTGTTGAGCGTTTTCGCCGAGCCGCTGTGGAGAATCACCATATATCGCATGGTATACACGAACTCTGTCTCTGGTTTTACCTCCAAGCAGAACGTATACAGGAACTCCTGCAACCTTTCCTGCAATATCCCAAAGGGCAATATCAATCGCGGATATGGCAGACCATGCCACATGACCTAGAGGAAAACGCATCGTGTTTTTCGCCCGTCTTATAAGCCATTCAATCCGAGATGGGTCTTGGCCAATAAACCAAGGTTCCATTTCTTCAAGCATTGATATAACACTTTTATCAGGACCTATTGAATAAGCTTCCCCCGTACCAGTAATCCCTTCGTCGGTCTCAACTTCAATAAAAATGTTATTTCGTCGCCCATCACCCGCATGATAGGTATTTATGTTGGTGATTTTCATAGTGGGTCCACCTAAGCTATATTTTGCTAGAGTATGCCATACATCATGCTGGCAGGTATCATGTGTATCGGTTATATCCACCAACTCACAGGAGCAGAGGAAATGGCAGAATATAAAGACCTTAAAGCTCGCCTAGATAGAGGGGATACAATCATCCACGACGCAGCTGTCAGTACTGAACTGCATTCTATGGGTGTCCCAATGGATTTTGTAGCGTGGAGTGGGCCCTCAAATTACACTCATCCTTCAAGCATAATCCAGATGCATGAACGCCAAATAAACTCGGGTGCAGACATTATCACAACTAATACATGGTCAACCCTTCGCCCTACATTGGAGAGAGCTGGATATGGTGATTTTGTACGTGAAATTAATGCCCGGGCCGTACACCTCGCACAAGAAGCAAGGCAAAGAGCCTCTGTGGATAGAGATATTTATGTAGCAGGCTCATTATCAAGCAATATAACAGGCAGGGATCCGAGAACGGGAGAAATGGGATTCCAAGCATTCTCATCTACTCCAGGAGTCTCTGCTGAAGAGTTGAGGGATCACTACGGAGAAGTAACTAGCATAATGGCCGAAGCCGGTGTGGATTTTTTCATAGTAGAAGCTATGGGCCGCGATAATGAAGCCAGAATAATTCAAGCCGAAGCAGCCAAGGAAACTGGTCTTCCAGTGTGGGTGGGATTCAATGCACATGTTGGATCAAACGACTCAGTTATGCTCGGGGGCCAACAAAACCCAACCCATGTAGCGGAAGGAAAAAAATATCCTGGCGCAAGAAATCTAAGAGATGACATGACATTATCTGAAGCCATAAGAGAAGTAATACCTGTCGGCCCCGATGTAATAGCCATATTCCACTCTCGTATCGAAAATGCTAAAAGAGCTGTGGAGGTCGCGATTGAAGAATGGTCAGGGCCGCTTATGGCATATCCAGATGCTGGGGCAACAGATTCATTAATCAAATGGCGGGACCTAACAAAATCGAATGAAGAATCAATAGAAGAATACATTGATGCAGCCCAGAATTGGGTAAATCAAGGGGTACAGATAGTCGGAACCTGCTGTGGATTTGGTATCGAATACATCAAACCCTTAAGAGAAGCTATACCAGCAAAAGTTTAGATACACCTAATTTATTTCAGGTGTTTGGTGCTATAGAATGGCTCCCAAATTGATGCCATCGGGATCGACCTAACTGATTCAGTTATCGTTTTTACCTTCAACACCCTAAGGAATCTTTATGACTACGATTGCAGAACCTATAAAAAGATCCCACAGATACCAAAACCTCCTTACTGACTTAAAGAGCGGAAATAAGACAATCCTCCTAGATGGGCCGATTTCTACGGAACTTGATGCCCGAGGGGTGACCATGTCATCTGGAAAGGGAAGACGTGCCTCTATAGATAACCGAGAGGCTCTTATTCAAGTGCATATGGATTACATTAAAGCAGGGGCTCGAATCATCACGACGCACACCTTTGGAGGTAACCGCGACAGATTAGGTCAAGACTTTGAAGAGTTGACTCGGGGCGCTGTGGAATGCGCAATGGAGGCCCGTCGCAGAACAGAAACTGAAGATAGCGTGATCATTGCAGGAAGCATCGCCTACCACACAGCGCAGGGACCAAATAATTATGATCCAAAGCAAGACCCAGAGTCATGGGAAAGTGACATCAATGACCTGGTTGAACTCCTAAAAATTTCCGGGGTCGATGTAATGCTGCTCGAGATGGTTGGCGGACCAACTTTTACTGTCCCAATTATCCGGGCAGTGCAGTCCAGCAGAATGCCCTTCTGGGTGGGATTTTCGGCCACTGATACTGATAGAACTGTTGGGAGAATAGGCCGGCATGAAAGTGATTTACGAGTCTACGACAATCCTGGAACTCCCGTTGATGATGCTCTGCCAGACCTGATTCGGTTTGCTATTGAAGGTGAGAAAGAAACATTTAAAAATGATGGTGACAGTGGAGTGGACATAATCGGAGCTATGCACTGCAAACCGGATGCTCTTGGAAAAGTCCTTCAAGCCATCCAAACGCATGGCTGGAATGGTCTAATGATGGCCTACCCAGACGACGTACGGGCATGGGACCCATCCATTTCTAAAGTTGTTACAGGAAACGATCCGGTCAATGTTTTCAGTGACCATTGTCTTGGATGGAGAAGAGACTTCCCTAAGTGCACCATTTTAGGTGCATGTTGTGGCTTTTCAGTCAAACATATTGCTGCTCTAAACCAAAGCATCGGGGGATAGACCTTTATTAATAAAAGGTCGTTATTAACCTTTTCATAGGACAATTCTAGTGAGGACAAAATGACTCAAAAACCAATTACTGTAGACATAGGTTACGAAATAGTAAATCCTACGGGAGTCTCAATCTCACCGGATGGAAGTTCGGTTGTTTTTGGGATATCAAACCCAGATGTGACATCAGGAAACTTAAATAATTCTCTTTGGATCAAAAATTTAAAATCACCTGATTCCGCACCTCGTGCCTTAACCAATGGCAATTCAGATGCCAATCCTAAATTCTCGCCAAATGGTTCATCAATAGCATTTATAAGAACAGATTCAACCGGTATAAACCAGATCTGGCTATTACAGATGTCTGGTGGTGAAGCCGCGATGATCACGTCATTAAAAGAGAATGTTAGGGATTTCTCGTGGAAACCTGACAGCTCAGGCTTCGCCGCAGTATCAGACGTAAACCCCGACTATGCAAATGAAAACGAGCATGATGAAACCGATGTGGTTTCCATAACTCGGATAAGATACCGGCACGATGAATTACGATGGCGAGGCGATAGCGGCACTCAAATTTTTGACGTTGATATATCTACTAGGGAATCAAAGCAACTTACCTCAGATGACGGAGATCAGGGAATACCTTCATGGTCGCCAGATGGCTCCAAACTGGCTTTTATTTCAGATGCAATGCCCGATCGAGATTTTCATGCTGAAAACGAGGTAAGGGTATTAGAACTATCCTCAGGAAAAATAGCCTCTTGGTCTAAAGG
>CAYPXS010000074.1:0-3019 GCA_964414725.1 uncultured Dehalococcoidia bacterium | reverse complement strand
CACAACCAGTTTGCATGTATTTACTCGACACCTGAAAGGTCACCTGAAGTCTTTCTAGGAACTCTCTCAGACAATTCTCTGCACATGGTAAGTGATCTTAACGCCGAATATTTCTCCAATCGATTAATTGGTGCCACAGAAAGATTTTCTATAAACAGGTCTGGTCTAGATATTGAATCCGTATTACTTTACCCAGCCAATTTTGATCCATCAAAAAAGTATCCACTTGTGGTGAACATTCACGGCGGCCCACATGGATTGTTTGCGAATTCATTCGATATAACCCGGCAGTTACTCTCTTCAAATGGGTATTTTGTTTTAGCAGTCAATCCCAGAGGTACTTCAACCTACGGAAAAGAATACATGCTGCCAGTACTTGGAGACTGGGGAGGGGAAGATTACAACGACATCATGGCGGCTCTTGATCACGTTTGCGATGAGGATTACATCGATACCGAAAGGCTAGCCGTTACCGGATATAGCTATGGCGGATTTATGAGTTCATGGGCGATCGGCCATACAGACCGATTCAAATGTGCAGTAATTGGTGCTCCCGTAACTAATATTGCGTCTTTTTACGGAACTGCAGACATAGGCGTTAATTTTGGCGAGAGACAGATGGGTGGAAGCCGACCAGAAATAAAAGATGAATACGACTTTAGGTCACCACTTAGCTATGCCGAAAATGTTAGCACCCCAGCCCTACTCATGCACGGTGACTCTGATTACCGTGTGCCAATTTCACAAAGTGAAGAGTACTTCGTAACTCTAAAAAGATTAGGGAAGGTTGTCGAATTTGTTCGCTTCTCAGGCCAAAACCATGGCCTCATGCGGACAGGAGATTTAAAAATGCGCAAAGAATACTTAACAAGAATGCTTCAGTGGATAGACAGGTACATAGGGTAGAACAACGTAAAACTAACCCAGCCACTTTTTAAGTTTGAGCATCCATAAGTGGTTATATTTTCGCCCATGAAGGGCATACAATTATAAAGGTGAATTCCTTTGAATGGATTCATCCTGAATTTACCTACCACCGAACAAATTTAAGGCTGTATACATGCTCAATCCTTCTTTATTGACGATCCTTTCAATCGCTTCGTTAATTTTTCTTTTGGGATGCGGGGTGGTGGATACTGAGCAAACCCAAAATGTTGTAGACCTTAAAGCCCGCATACTTGATATCCAAACCACCCAGGTCGATCCCCTCATAGAAGACCTGCAAGGCATTTCTTCTAAAATAGGTCCACTGGAAACTGAAATAGAAGAGTTAGAAAACACTAAACTTCAGTTATATGAGGAAAGTGACAGCCTGGCACAGGACTTCGAAGACTCAATGCAAACGCATTTCACATTTCTTTTTACGCAATCCGATGACCTAAAGCGAGAACAGGAAGCTCAAATAAATAAAGAATTCGAGAAATTGGATCAACTTCATGAACAGCTATCGGATGAATGGAATGCAGGCATCACCCAGATTTGGGATACATTCGATGCCAGACATTTGGAAATAGATACTGAAATTGAAAAACAAAGAAATGACGCTGAGAATGCATTTCGCCAATTACAAAAAGATAACGACATTTATGAAAAAGACTTGAGACAGACCCTTGAGACCCAGATAGAAGAAAAGGAAGCTCAGGTCGATATCGAAGTTGAAGAGTATTCAAAAACCCACCCCGGAAAAGTAGAAAGGCAATCTATTGATCTTCAGTGGAAGGCTATTGAGGACCGAAGAATGGAACTCGATTGGCAGTCATTGGACCAGCAAGAAAAACTGAATCCTATCCAAAATATAATCCAGGACCTCCAAAGAGAACAAGAATCGATAATGGATCAAATCGTCGCTGTGTTAGATAACGCCATCCTTTCAGAAAGTGAGAAGGCACAGCAGAAAAATGAACTGACAGATAAGTTCTCAATCAACGAGCAACAAATCAAATCATTAGAAGAAGAACGGGATCAAAAAATTAGAGAGTTCCAGTCTATAGAAGAGCAGTTTATCGTCCTAAATAAAGATGAGATAGAATTTCGAAAACTGGTCAGTGACTGGGACAAAACATGGGGTAATTCCATTGAGGCAGACATTGAAGAATTGGAACAGAAGCTTTGGAACGACTTTGACCAATATAGGAATGAAATTATCGAGAATTTTGAGACCGAAACTGATTCAAGAAGAGAGGCAAGCGAGGTTTCCAGTAGACAATTATCGGACGAAATACAAAGGAATGAGAAAACACTCTATAGCGAAACGCAAAAATCTGCGGATCGTGCAGTAGAGGAACTACAGACCAAATTCGAGGGAAGGCAAAGAGACCTAGAGAATTCTAAGGATGCTCTAATGGAAAAAGAAAGAAACCTAGATGACTTCCTGGAAAAAGAGCGTCAGTCGCAGATAGAAGGACTTGAAAGTCAAAAAGATGATATGTATCAGGATCGTATGCGGCCTCTTGAGGACAAAATCAATGCTGTAGACGATGAAATATCTTCCATATGGATCGAACTTGAGTCGCTATACAAACAACAAAGCAAACTCGGTGAAAGATTGGAAGGATTGGAAATGGAAGTAAAAGAATTGGATCGTCAGGCTGAATTTGGTCTTTTGAGTGTAATAAGTGGTGCAATCGACAACGCAAATGAGCAGGGATTAATCTCCCCAGTAAATGACACAGATAGCGTTGATCTCTCCGGCAAGCTCGATATCAGCCCTGTGGGGGGCACGGAATAATTTGCCAAAATTTGATTTGTGACTTTATTATCAGCATGTTAAGGGGGTGACTAGCGAATTGGTATCAGATTTTCTGTCGGAAATTCATATCGCAATTTTATCTATTGCACGTGATAACCAGTCACCTCATTCAACTCCGGTTTGGTATACATATGAACCTGACGACACTATTTGGTTCATGGCGAGTCCAGGTACTAAGAAGAGTAAATTAATGTCCGTGGGCACTCAGGTTTCCTTAGTTGCACAAACTGAACATGATCCATACAAATACGTGAGTGTGGAAGGTCACAT
>CAYPXS010000073.1:0-6968 GCA_964414725.1 uncultured Dehalococcoidia bacterium | reverse complement strand
GTTACTTTTATAAGGTGAGGTGAACTATGCATGTGCCTATTAAAGTTGATTATGGGGTAAGGGCTCTCGTAGATTTGGCGATGTATGGTTCTGACGGGAAGTCATTGAGATCGGCAGAAATTTCGGAAAGGACAGCTATTCCGAATGCATATCTAGCTCAAGTATTGCACTCTTTAAAAAAAGCCGGACTTGTCAAAAGCACGAGAGGGCCACGTGGGGGACATGAATTGGCGGTAGATCCCGACACAATTCAGCTGAGTTCCATCATGGAAATTCTGGATGGTAAGGATAATTTGGTTAATTGTTTGGATGATGACGGTTTTTGTGTGCACTCCTCTTATTGTGCTCAGAAGGAAATATGGATGACAGTTGAAGACGCAATACACGGGGTTTTGTCGGCTATTACAGTATCTGACCTGGCCCAGCGAACTGAACTTATTAAATTGCAGATATAGATTAACGTTGATATCAATTTTGCGGAGTGGATGAATTAATGCTTGATGTCGAAAAAATAAGATTGGATTTCCCTATACTCACCAAAGAAGTTTTTGGTAATCCTCTGGTATATCTTGATAACGCAGCTACCAGCCAAAAACCTCGTCAGGTTATCGATGCATTGGTCGATTATTATGAAAACTTCAACGCTAACGTGCACCGAGGTGTCCATACGTTAAGCATGGAGGCTACAGATAGATATGAGGATGCTAGAGAGAAAGTATCGTCTTTTATTAATTCTGGTTCTTCAGAGTCGATTATATGGACGAGGAATGCTTCAGAAAGCTTGAATCTTGTAGCTTACTCATGGGGGGAAAACAATGTTCATGAAGGTGATGAAATTTTGCTAACCCCGATGGAGCACCATAGTAATTTGGTCCCATGGCAAGAACTAGCTCGAAGGAAAAATGCAGTTATAAAATTCATACCAATGTTAGAGAATGGAACTTTGGATATGGATCGAGTGGACGAGTTGATAACAGAAAGAACAGTGTTGGTGTCAGCAGTTCACATGTCGAATGCTCTCGGCACAATCAACCCGGTTAGAGAATTGTCTGAGAAAGCTCATAAGATGGGTGCGAAGATTTTAGTGGATGGAGCTCAAAGCGTTCCTCATATGCCCACTGACGTTCAGCAATTGAACTGTGATTTTTTAGTGTTTTCTGGTCATAAGATGTTAGGCCCAACTGGTATAGGGGTCCTATACGTTAAAAAAGAAATTCTTGAATCGATGGAACCCTTCCTTACTGGAGGTGAAATGGTGTTGGAGGTCTCTTATCAAGAGGCATCTTGGGCTGAATTGCCTATGAAATTTGAAGCAGGTACTCCTAACATAGCTGATTCTATAGGGCTTGGGAGCGCAGTGGATTATCTAAATGTTTTGGGCATGAATAATGTAAGAGAACATGAGAAGGCTTTGACTAGTTATGGGCTAGATAGATTTAGGAAAGCGGATTTGGAAGGGCTCGATTTGTTCGGACCAGATGATCCGAATATTAGGGGTGGGGTATTCTCTTTCAATACTCCGGATGTTCACCCCCATGATTTGGGCACATTCCTTGATAGAATGGGTATCGCCGTGAGGACTGGACATCACTGCGCAATGCCATTGATTAGGAGCCTAGGGGTTGCAGCTACCTCAAGGGCAAGCTTTTACTTGTACAACACCGAAAGAGAGGTTGATATTTTGGTGGACGGGGTAACAGAAGCATTGAGGTATTTCAGGGATGGACCGAAGTAATATAGACGACATATATCGGGATCGCGTTATTCTTGATCACTGTAGAAATCCTAGAAATATTTCACCCATCGAACGCTATGACCTATCGGGAGATGCGGTAAATCCTTTTTGTGGTGATGAGGTTCATTTTCAAATAAGTTTGTCGAGTGAAAACCGAATTGAGGACGTCCAATTTGCCGGTGATGGATGTGCTATAAATATGGCTTCAGGGTCTTTACTTTCTGAAGCTATGAAAGGCCTAACTATCGGGCAAGCATCTGAATTATCTATAAGATTCGTTGAATCAATGAGAAAATCCATTGATCAAAATTTAGACCAGGAATTTATGGGAGAGCTCTCAGCGCTGATAAGTGTGAGGCATTTTCCTGTTAGGATAAAATGTGCTCTATTAGCCTGGTCAGCCCTTGAGGATGCTATATCAGCTAAAGGGTGATTTAACGATCTAACCACACCTTTTCCCAGTGCGTATATTCGAATCCAGAAAAATTTGGATGAAAATTTTTCAGATCTTGTGTCCAGGCCCAAAGGTTTTTTTGCGTAGCGGGCATGAACCTGTAAGACTTTTCCAGCAAATGTTTATTAATTTCGGTGATTATTTTTGAACGCGTTTCAAAAATGTATTCCTGGGATTGACGTTCTATCATCTCATCTAGTTTCAAATCCTGATGATTAGTCGTATTCCATGTACCTTTGCTGTGAAGTACGGGAATTATAAATGCATTAGCCGATGAATGAGGAAATGTTGGCCCCATTAAAACCTCAAAATCACCTGATTGCCAAGCGAGTTCTGTGTATTGTCTGCGGTTGACATAATTGATTCTCGGGTCAAAACCAGCGGAGTTCAGATGTTTGGAGGCGATTTCGACACTTTTCTTGAATTTCGAACCAAAATCACTGGTAGTAATGTCAATAGGAATTACATCTGCTAAAGATTCGTGTTGTTTGTAAGGGGAGAAATAAGGTTCCCATATCGACCTTTCTGGAACCCATGAAGGGTGTGATGCTGTAAAACCTAGGGAAAAAAAGGCCTGATTATTCCAGGCTTTTTCTATAATTTCGTCTGGATTTATAGTGTTTCGCGCTGTTGACCTTATATCAAAGTCATTAAATGGATAAGTTGCGGTATTAAATGCTATTTCAAAGCCTTGTCCCGGGTTTGGATCTGCAAAAGATATATTTATATCTGATGAATAGTCATCTATGTTGTAAACATCAATCAGTCCCACGCTATATGCGCTTAATCTTGTCTGTGAATCTGGGAGGATGTGAAATTCAAGCGCATCTAGATATGGTGCATTAGAATGAGAGTAGGCGTTTTCAAGGATTGAATAGGAATTTTCGGAAAATTTTGATAATTTCCAAGGACCGGATCCAATGAGAGAACTTGAATCGGTATATTTTGAATTTTCTGCATTTGATTTTGGAATTAATTTAGATCGCCCGTCCGCTAGAGAGATAAAAATATCCGCATCGGGGGCATGTAGATTAATTTGAAGTTGTCCTTTTTCAGGATTGCTTTCTACGCTACGGATCATATGAAAGCGGTTAGCATTTTTGTTATCGATATTAATTTGTCGTTCTAAACTGAATTTAATGTCTTCAACTGACATGTTCCCGAGGTTTTTTGAATCAATGGATTGCCAAGTAACATCAGGGTCAATATTAAAAATAAAAGTTTTGCTATCAATCATTTCCCAGGATTGGCAAGCATCACATTCTGTGGCTTTAGATGGTAAAACTATATTTGGGCCACTACTAAATTTCAAAAGGCGTTGGTACATGACGCCGATGCCCCATGTCGAATAGGCTGCTGAATAATTTTGATGAGGATCTAAAGATTCAAAATAATCTTTCGATGCTAATTTAAGGCTCCCGCCCTTTTTCCCTGACGACGATATATCAGGTTCGTCAGCAACTTGGGCAATTAATTCCGAGATGGTGTCTACCTTTGGATTATTTGGTGAGACTGGGGTAATGGGCTCTTTACTTGCCAAAGGTGTGAGTGTTGGAGGAGGGCTTGGAACTATTTCTGGTATAGCGATTTGGGGGCCATTAATTTTTTCTATAGTTGGCGGATTTATCAAGGACTCAGGAGTTAGTAGAGATTGAGATGTTTGTTCTGAGCAAGCAATGAATATAGCTATGTAGGCAAATAATGATCCAAGGAAGATTTGTATGTGAGAACTATTAACCAAATTCATTGCCTGATTGTTTAGTCATTAGTCATTCAAGTAGTATAATCAACGCCGTCCCGGTATGAAATCCATTATTAATATTTCCATATGCTAATCGATACTCACGTACATTTAGATTCTTTCACCGATAATGAAATCGCTGCGATTTTGGAGCGAAGCCAAGAGGTCGGTGTTGGCTTTGTAATATGTGCTGGAACTACTGTTGCTTCCTCAATCCGCTCCGTGGCTCTATCACGTATGTTTAGTCCTTTTTTTTCTGGAGTGGGCGTCCATCCCATGGACATTACTGAACCATTGGTCCAGGAGGATTACAAAGCGTTAGCTGATTTGGCGGCAGGGGAAGAAAAAGTGATAGTTATGAGTGAAATTGGATTGGACTACATGGAAGGGATGCCTGATAGGGCCTGGCAATTTCCAGCGTTTAGGGAACAGATAAATATTGCGAGAAATCTGAAATTGCCCATTGTTTTTCACAGTAGAGAGGCTCATAAGGATTGTTTTAGAGTTTTGAGAGAAGAAAAAGGCTATGAGGTCGGGGGTGTAATGCATTATTTCCAAGGTAGCTTGGAAGAAGCCAAAGAAGTCATAGATATGGGATTTTATATATCTATAGCAAGACCTATCTTTCGATTACCTCATCTGCAAGAAGTAGTTTCGAAAATCCCGATGGAGAATATAGTTATAGAAACAGATTCAGCGCCGCAACCTTTTAAGAAAAACAGAGATAATTGGACGGAACCCCGTTATCTTAGGCCTATTACGGAAAAAATTGCTGAGTTGAAAGATATGGATGTAATGAGCGTGGAAACTGCACTATTTCAAAACACTAAAAAGTTACTATCTTTTCAGTGGGATGTGGTTGAAAAATTTGTGACTTAATTTTAGTCAACCATGGGATTTGTGAAATAAGGTCCTATTATCATCAGCCATGGAAGTAATATCCATGACATGAACCATCCAATACCAGAAGGTATGACAGCTTTTGCCAGACTTATATTGTGAGTCACTTTTACCGCGTTGGTGACAGTCGCTAGTAACCACAGCAGAGACACTAGGAGGATGTAGTCTCCGATTAAAGGAATTGTCGCGAATATTAGTCCAACTCCAGGCCCGTAAGCTATTCCGGTACTCCGAATTGTATCTCTAAACTCCGCTTCACCTCCTAGGAGGCCACATAAAGTGTTGTTGATGAATGACCACATCATCATTCCTACAAAAATGGTTGAGAATGCCACTGCCATCATTTGCAGCCGGGCAAAATCGCTTTCAGGATTAATCACCGTGCCTTTGTAATGCAGGTATATTGCACTTGAAAAAGCTGTAATGGCTACCGTTCCTAGAGATTGAATTACGAGTTCTGGTCGGTTTCGAAATTCTGGATAAATATGCCTATTTAAAATAGCAGCCTTAATTATGTTTTCTATCATGACTTTTTATGGTAACTAACCTATATAATTTTTAGATTCCGACAAATAGGTAATAATGGTGTAGAATTTTCACGTCCTAAAATCCTAGCATATATGGTGTAATTTTCATCGACTCTTCGATCTTAACCCAAGGCGCTTATCTTACAGTTATCGGGATGGGCACTGCAGTTTCATTGTTATTAGTATTGATAGCATCAATACTAATAACGAAATACGTTGCAAACAAAATAGATCCTCCATTTATACCTCCAACTTCTGAACAGAAAGAAGAAATTGCTAGAATGGCAAAAGCTGCTGCACTCGCAGTCGCATATCATACCCTTAAGCGGGGTGCTCAAGAAGCAGATTCTGAAACATAAATATTTTTCCAGATTAGGTTATGGTGCGCTCAGGTGATAGAACAGCTTATTGATTTTATAAAGACTACAGGGTTGGCCAACATGGATTGGCGAGATGTAGTAATGATATCTGTTGGTCTATCTTTTATATATTTAGCGATAAAGAAAGATTGGGAACCATATGAGCTGCTACCAATTGGGCTAGGTATAATTGCTGCAAATTTACCTTTAACAGGTTTGATAACACCACCTACAAGCGATTCTTTGAACCAAGAGGCTGGAATATTTGGCATCTTTTTTCACTATGGGTTGTCTTTTTGGAACATATTGCCTCCGATTATTTTTCTTGGTATCGGAGCACTGACTGATTTTGGTCCGGTGATAGCCAATCCTAAAACATTGCTTCTGGGGGCTGCGGCACAAATTGGTATATTCATAGCTTTTTGGGGAGCTCTAATCGCGGGGTCTCTCGGTATGGATTTTGGGATTGAAGAAGCGGCATCGATTGGAATTATTGGTGGAGCGGACGGCCCTACCACTATATTCCTATCAGCTCGTCTGGCACCTGATATATTAGGTATAACCGCAGTTATCGCCTACTCTTACATGGCAGCGGTTGCTTTTATTCAGCCTCCTTTGATGAAGCTTTTTACCACAGAGAAGGAGCGACAAATAATTATGCGACCACTTAGGGAAGTATCGAAGCTTGAAAAATTAATTTTCCCGAATGTGGCTCTAATTGCAATCATATTGGTAGTTCCTAAATCGGCTCCTCTTATAGCAATGTTCATGATAGGGAACTTATTTAGAGAAAGTGGAGCAGTACCACGGTTGACCAAATCAGCTTCCAACGAGATTTTGAATATTGCTACTATTTTCCTTATGATTACTGTAGGTACTCAACTTACAGCAGATAGAGTATTCGATTGGCAGACCATCGTCATATTACTTCTCGGGTTGGTTGCTTTCTCATGCGGTACCATTGGAGGAATACTATTCGCAAAGATCATGAATTTATTCTTGAAGGAAAAAATAAACCCCCTTATCGGTTCAGCTGGGGTGTCAGCAGTGCCTATGGCAGCTCGTATTTCGCACCATATGGGTCAACAGGCAAATCCTAATAATTTTTTGTTGCCTCATGCTATGGGGCCAAATGTCGCAGGCGTTATAGGATCTGCTGTTATCGCAGGTGTTTTTATTTCTTTGGTGGTGTAGTAAATGAAAATTCGAGTGGAAGGTAAATGGTATTTCGTTGAGGTAGAAGACTCTTCTT
>CAYPXS010000072.1:0-6982 GCA_964414725.1 uncultured Dehalococcoidia bacterium | reverse complement strand
AGCAGAATAACCACATCCTCACCTGATTCAACCAACCTTTTTGATCGTTCAAGAACCAATTCAGCTACCCTACAATGATCTTCTACCGGTTCATCAAAAGTCGATGAGTAAACCTCGCCTTTGATAGAACGCTTCATGTCTGTAACCTCTTCCGGCCTTTCACCAATAAGGGCCACCATGATATGAATGTCAGGAGCGTTTTCAGTAATCCCATTGGCCAGTTCTTTTAAGAGAGTTGTTTTACCTGCTTTAGGAGGAGATACAATTAATCCTCGCTGACCTCTACCGACTGGAGACATCATGTCAATAAGCCTAGTCGACAATTGTTTTGGATCTGTTTCCATGACGATAAGTTCTTCGGGAAAAATCGGGGTCAATTTTTCAAACTGAGCTCTTTTCTTAGATGAATCAGGATCAGATTGATTTACCTCGCCGACCTTCACAAGGCCGAAATATCTTTCCCCATCCTTCGGCGGTCTAACATTGCCGACCACATAATCACCTGGCCTCAAATTGAAACGCCTTATCTGTGATTGGGACACGTAAACATCGCCTGAGCCTCTCTGATCACTGTTTTGTCTCAGAAACCCATAACCTTCATTCAAAATGGAAAGTATCCCGCTCGCATCTACTGTCTCGTCTTTCTCCGAATAAGCCTTGAACATCTTCCTCAGAATATCCATTCTGCGAGGAGTGGCCCCTTCTTCTACAACCCCTTCCTCAACGGCAAAATCCAAAAGCTCTTCATCATTCTTTTCTTGAAGTTCAGCCAACCTCATCTTGATACCTCACTCGATACCTTAGTATTTAACATTACTTGTGATTAATTGGGCCCCAATGATCATTTAAGTTTTCAAAGGGTTGTCTTACTTAAATCCGACCTTGTTTGTAATTGGGATGCTGGTATCACTCCATCGCAAACTCGGCATAACCAACCGCAAAATCGATTCCTGTGCACTAGAGTTTTAAAGTGTTAGGCGGCGCATATCCTGCACAACCAAAACCAGAAATGAAGTCCTAAAAATCTTTGGGGACATCATAGTAAGAACCAGCGCCGGCAATGCCAACACTCCCTAGATAGTATCACTTGCGGGGCTAAGCGTCCAGAATAAACATACATTAATTACTTTTATTTATTACTGAATTCACAAGTTGCCAATACAAACTCTCTGAACAAAGGGTGAGGGTTCGAAGGGCGAGACAAAAATTCAGGATGAAACTGAGTTCCTGCCATGAATGGATGAGTCTCATATTCTACAATCTCAACTAATTGACCATCCGGAGATATCCCCGTAGAAATAAGTCCTACTGATGCAAGGTCCTCTTTATAGGCGTTATTGAATTCAAACCTGTGGCGATGTCTCTCCATTACAGTTTTGACACCGTAGGCTTTCGAGGTAATAGTTCCACCCTCAATCACACATGGATACACTCCGAGTCTCATCGTTCCACCTTTATCTTTGACCCCGACCTGATCCACCATAAGGTCTATCACCGGATCTTTTGTATCAGCATCGAATTCGGACGAATTAGCCCCCTCCTTGCCCAGCAAATTACGGGCGGCCTCAATAACCATGACTTGCATCCCTAAGCAAAGACCAAGATAGGGAACATTATTTTCCCTAGCAAATCTCACAGTTTCTATCATGCCCTCTACCCCACGATAGCCAAAGCCACCAGGAACCACTATCCCATGAACCCCTGTTAAATATTCGGACGCCCCATCAGCTTCTACATCCTCAGCCCCTATCCACTCTATTTCGATATCTTTTTTGTGAAATAGGCCCGCATGTATTAAAGCTTCCTTCACTGACATGTAGGAATCATGAAGATCCACGTATTTCCCAACTACCGCGATTTTTAATTTTTCTTTGGGGCTTTTTATCAGATCCACTAAATCAGACCAACCGTTCAAGCCATGCTCTTGATCTGGAACTTCAATATTCATGGCTTCCGTTATCAAGTCGGCCAGTCCTTGGTCCTCAAGTATTAAAGGCACTTCATATATGCTGGAAACTGTGGGCACCATAAGAACGCCTTCCAAAGGAACGTCGCAATGAACCATTATCTTTTTTCTTAACTCTTCAGGGATTCTTTCATCACTTCGACAGACAATGGCATCAGGTTGAATTCCTATGCTCCTTAATTCCCGGACACTATGCTGAGTTGGTTTAGTTTTTAATTCTTGGGTGGACGAAATATATGGCAGGAAGGTGAGGTGCATATAAAAGACATTGTCTCTGCCCACCTCATTGCGCATCTGCCTGATAGCTTCCAAGAAAGGTAATCCTTCGATGTCACCTACCGTACCACCCACTTCTACAACAATCACATCAGCCTCACTAGATTCAGCCAAATCAAGTATATGCTTTTTAATATTGTCGGTTACGTGAGGTACAACTTGAATAGTTCCTCCAAGAAATTCACCTTTTCTTTCCCTTGCTATAACATCGCTGTAAACTTGGCCGGCAGTAAGGTTGGAGGCCTTAGTTAGTTCAACATCCACAAATCTTTCGTAGTGTCCTAAGTCCAAGTCCGTTTCACTTCCGTCGTCTGTGACAAATACTTCTCCGTGTTGATATGGAGACATAGTTCCAGGATCAACGTTTAAATAGGGGTCTAATTTTAATAGGGAAACAGTTAACCCACGGGATTTTAGTATCTTCCCAATGGATCCAACACAAACCCCTTTACCTACGGAACTCACCACTCCACCTGTCACAAATACAAATCTAGTCATTGGATCACCTTATCGGACGGACATATAGAATCGATCACGCCGACCTTCCAAACAAATTTTTTATCAGATTAAAAGTCTTTAGGTCCGTAAAGTATTCTGGATGAGAGTAGTCGGAAAACCCGAGGGGCAGTTTATCTATAGGAGGCGATCCTATTAAATGAAGAATCTGAAAATCTGAATCTCGCCGGTGTATGATAACGAAGCTTCCCTTTATCGGTTTCTGTAGTATAGGCATCGTCTTTTTTCGATGTCAATCGCTGTCCCTATAAAGTGGTCCAACACATTTACGTTTTATATTGGTAGAATTTCCTGACAACCAGTTCTGGAGGTTATGAAAAGTGAAATATTACCGGCTAGTTAATTCTATAGGTGACGTATGCCTATCAGTGGAAACTGGTGAAGGGATACTCGAGAATCTAACGTCTATTGAAGAAGATGTGATAGATATCCTGGATCTGATGAAGGCCTCATCCATAACCGGAGAATCAATAGATGACCTTGCCAGAAAAATCCTGGACTCTGGCGACTCTGAGAAAATAGCTACTTCCGTTGTTTTCCAGGAGGGATCCCAATCGGAAAGTGATTGGTCGCTCGACAGACCGTTCGACCCCCCTGAAGTTTGGGCTGCAGGCGTTACTTACAAAAACAGTGAACTGGAGCGTAGACGAGAAAGTGACACTCCGGACATATACTCAAAAGTCTACAATGCTGATCGACCCGAGGTATTTTTTAAGTCAACATCAGAAAGATGTATGGGACCATTCGATAACGTAGGGATAAGATCCGATTCTTCATGGGATGCTCCCGAACCAGAACTTGCATTCGTCATATACAAAGGTGAAATAGTCGGATATACGATTGGAAATGACATGAGTAGCCGATCGATCGAAGGTGAAAACCCGCTATATTTACCTCAAGCAAAAATGTTCGACAATAGTTGTTCTATTGGGCCTTGTTTCGTTACAGCCGAAACCATCTCTAACCCTCAAAACCTCGATGTGAATTGTGTCATAGCGAGAAATGGAAAAGAGGTGTTTACTGGCTCTACTTCAACGTCTGAAATGGCAAGAACCTGCCAAGAAATATGTGAATGGTTGTTAAAAAGCAACTTTGTTCCTGATATGACGACAGTTTTAACCGGAACCTCCATAGTGCCGCCTCCAGATTTCACCCTACAGGAGGGCGACAGAGTAATAATATCCATAGAGAATATAGGTGTTTTGGAGAACGATGTAATCGAAGTCTAGAAATATATTCAGTCTAGCTCTTCAGAATCGATCCCAATTTTATCCTCAAACGCTTTTTTTATATCAGTGATCTTTAGTTCAGTCTCGGCAAGTCTTTTATTGGCTTCTTCTGCTAGTTTCATGCCTTTTTCATAAACTTCAGAAGCCTCATGTAAAGGCAATTTGCCATTTTCTAGGTTGGTCACTGATTTTTCCAATTCTGACATTATTTCTTCAAAGGACAATTTTTCTAATTCATTCTTTGCCATGGGTGTTTAAAGCCTCCAGTAACGTAAAATCACAGAAGATTCAATTGATGTTCTTCTGGTATTTCTGTTCCGTTTTTTGAACTAACAGTTTTAGCATCGATCATTCCATCACTAACCGTGATCGCTATATTTTCCCCAAACCCCACATCCTTCACACTATTTATAATTTTACCGTCCAAGGTTCTCTGTAGAACTGAATAACCTCTTGCTATAGTTGCGTTAGGAGACAAAGCAGCTATTTTCTGAGTCAATCCATTTAGCAATTCCTTCGTGAGTTCATTGGTATGAGCTACATTTGCACTGGCCCTACCTATCAAATCGTCAAGCCTGATTTTATGATTCACAAAATCTGGCAATGAACGATCAAGGTTAGTCACTTTAAGATCTAGCTCGTTCCTGATGACACCTATTAGAGAGTAGGCATACAAATTAAGCTGATGTATGTAGAAATCCAATCTATTTTTCAACTCTTCTACATCTGGAACTGATTGTTCAGCAGCAGCAGTGGGAGTGGATGCTCGGAGATCTGCGACCAAATCGGATATCGACCAATCGCTTTCGTGACCAACACCGCTAATCACAGGAACCCTTGAGGCAAATATGGCTCTGGCTACAATTTCTTCATTGAAAGGCCATAAATCCTCCGGTGAACCGCCACCTCTAGCCACTATTATGGAATCTATTTTTCCAACTTCATTTAAGGAATTTATAGCCTCAGCAATCATAGGAGCTGCAGTGTTACCTTGAACAGGTGTGTGTGCCAATATCAATTCAACTCGAGGAAATCTTCGTTTTATGGTCTGCTGAATATCTTGCCATGCAGCCGCATCTTGAGAAGTAACAATCCCCAATTTGGTAGGGAAAAATGGGATAGCTCTTTTCCTCGCTGAATCAAAAAGTCCTTCAGATTCTAATTTTTCTTTCATCTCCTCAAACCGGGCCTGAAGAATGCCATCTCCAGACGGTTCAATTAAATTGGCAATAAGTTGTAAGCGACCGCTTGGAGCGTACACCGAAACTCTGCCAAAAGCGAAAACCTCAGCGCCTATTTCCAGATGTTCTCCACCAACCCCCCCTCTGAATAGAGCCGAGTCTAGTACTCCATCTTCATCTTTTAACGAAAAATAGGAATGCCCTGAGGCAGAGGTGGTAACCCGGGACACCTCCCCTATCACGCAAACATCACTTAAAATCACATCTGATCCCAAAAGATTATTGAGGTGCAAAATAACTTGAGAAACACTCAAAGCTGGCATTCGACTAAATCCTAGAAATGTAATTTCCTGTCCTGGTATCCACCTTGATGGTGTCTCCTTGATTGACAAAAAGAGGTACCTGCAACTCAAACCCTGTTTCTAATGTGGCTATTTTTGTGGCCCCTGTTGCCGTATCTCCCTTTACCCCGGGTGGCGAATCGCTAACTTTTAATTCGACGGTAATGGGCATTTCAAGGGAAATAGGATTTTCGTCATAAAAAATCAATTCAACCTCAGTTTGTTCAACCATAAAATTCAACGACTCAGTAATTTGGTTTTGATTCATTGGAAATTGATCAAAAGTCTCATTGTCCATGAAATAATAGAAATCTCCGTCCTGGTAAATATATTGTGCCGTTCTCCTGTCCACTGCTGCGGGGGTAAAGCTAACGTCATAACCGGAAAAAGTTTTATCTACGATGCGACCTGACTTGAGATTCCTAAATCTTATCCTCATAACAGGGGCACGTTGCTGCATCTTGCTTCTTTCATAATCCACAACCGAATACGGCTCTCCCTCAAGCTCTATAGACATGCCTTTCTTTAATTCGCCGTATCCTATCGTCATTGTGATAATCCCTTTTTAAAATAGCTATGGCTTGCGCTTGAATCCAAATTATTTAGGTGAGTTGGTCAAAGTAGATACTTGACCCGATTCCAGCAATATCATGTCCTCTATTCTAACTCCTCCCCACCCCGGTATATAAACACCCGGTTCGACAGTAAAAATCATTCCGTCTTCTATAATAGTTTCTGAAGAAGGTACCACCATGGGCATTTCATGAACTGCGAGACCAATCCCATGCCCCAATCCGTGGGAAAAATTTTCACCGTAGCCACGATCGCCAATTATTTTCCTTGCAACCGCGTCTAATTCCTTGCCACTAACACCTTCCCTAACCGCCTTTATCGCTGCCATCTGAGCTTCCAAGACTGTATCGTATACTCTGTCGAATTGTCCGTCTCGACCTTCCACTAGGATCGTTCTCGTGATATCGCTATTGTAACCTTTAACTGAAGCACCCATGTCGATAACTAAAGGATCTCCCTGTTTAACAACAGTACTACCCGCCCGATGATGTGGTTTTGAAGAATTCGTCCCGGTCGCCACTATTGTGTCAAAAGCGATATCATCAGCCCCATTCTCTTTCAAGAATTTTTCGATACCCCACGCTATATCCGATTCGGAAATACCCGGACCCAATAAATCTATCGCATTCACAATAGCTTTATCTGCCAAAGAGGCAGCGATTTTTATAAAATCAATCTCCTCTTTATCTTTAATTGACCTGATTTTTTCAACCACTCCGTTGGTAGGGCTCAATTTAGTGGTTTCGGTCAGCAATTCTCCAAGAAGCACAAATTCTGAATGGCTCACATTTCCAGATTCGAACCCCATGTTGTTAATTTTGTTAAATCCAGGGGCCCCAGTTAAACCTTTGAAACCAGGTGACAAAGAAACATCGATTTCATTAAAAGTTTCTTCTGAAC
>CAYPXS010000071.1:2060-7043 GCA_964414725.1 uncultured Dehalococcoidia bacterium | reverse complement strand
CGGTTCAATTCTTCAGGTTTTTGGCGTCATATCTATGTTTATGGGACTTTATTTTCTAGCAAAGTCGTTAAAAAGTGATAATGCGGTAAGCAATCAATTGTTGGAAATAGGTGGGTTATTACTTCTACTGGTTGTGCCAATATGGGTTGCTTTTATGGGTTCATGGACGACAGCGATAGATTATTCTGAAAAATATGGGAATGATGTTGGTACAACAATAATATCTTCTTCTCTTATGTTAGAAACGGGCGGGTTGATGTTGGTAATTGGACTGTTTATTTTGGGTATATCACTAACTATTCTACAAAAATACAAAAGAATTATTGGAGCATTATTTATTATTGCATCGGTATGTGCTTTTATTGACATGGTGGTTGATATTGAAGCCTTGGCAATTATAGGTTGGATGGGAATGTTTATAACGACATTAATAATAGGGATATTAACGACACTACAAAAAGAGAATCAACCTGAAGCATAAATTAATTAAGGGTAATACGAATTGCTGGAAGAATACCCTCATTATTCCAAATCTTGTCGGGCACCGCAGTGCCAATACATGGTGTGTTGCTAGCTTAACTAGTCTTCACTCTGCAAGAGAGAATCTATGTAAATTATAAATTCGTCTGGGTAAACGAAGCGTCCCATGTTCTCCCACCATGACACGATTCCCTGTCCTGTATTGAGCATGATATTTGCATAGGACTTTACCTTGTCTTCCTCATGATTAGTTTCCCACAATTGCTGAATTTGCATAAAATATGACCAAAGCATTATGTTGAATCTATGTTTATCTTCCTTGCTTAAAGTTTCGTACTCCGTTATTCCTCTTAAGTAGATATCTGTAAGTTCACTGTCTTTGTATATATCTCTGCCTACTTCAGCCAATCCATTTGTAAGTTCTGACTGTGCTGATGCAACGGATTCTTTTCTCTGCAATTTTAATTGGAAACTTAGAAATGCGGCGACTGCAAGAGTTGCAATGCCTGTGGCTGTTTGGGACAAAATTGATACTAGTTCATAATCCATTTTTCGCTCCTATAATTCGTGGCGATATTATAGATAAATGAAAACAATGCGGGGCACTATGCTCTCCGAATAGAGGTTAAAGGGGAGGAACTCCATTAATGAAGGTATCTCGTGATGGTGTAATTCATTCCTCCATTCTCATCTGTGCATGGGAATATCGGTTTCATAAAATCCCTTCAGAGTCGCTCTAACCAATTTACTTTGAAGGTTCTCGCAAATGGGACTGAGGTGATATTATTATTCGGTCAGTCCTATCGATATTGCTACACATGCGGTGGGGCTGGCGTGATTTTATTCTAATACGCTTAGGGTTTCCTCTAGGTGGTCAGCTATCACCGATAGATATACCTACGTGGCAGCTAAGCTAGATTGACCCATAAGTTACTGTATTACCGTTAAATTTACCCCACGAGTTGCCGGTGTAGAGGGTAATGGTGTCGAAAATGATGGATGGGCCAAAGTGTGTGGTGGTTGGTATGCTCCACCCAATACAACTAAAGCATTTTTAAACTATTTAAGTTAACTAACTTAAATAGCTTAGACGGATGGTGGGTTACAACAACATACCTAAGGGTTAAAAGAATAATTGTGGCGCTAAATATTTTCAGGAAGGGAATCTCGACCCCCCCTTCCTGAAAATATGATCTATAAGCTTATTAACAGCCGGTGTATGCGTCTTCCAATATCCCCTTATTTTTCAAGGTCCATTGAACAACATTAAATTCCGTGTTAGAAATAAATCCAGCGTCAAGCAATGCATCCGTTTCATCAGATGGAGCAGATTCGTCCCAGCGATTACCATGGACTCTTTCTAGTCCGTAGGCAATTTCTGCCGCCTGGCAAAGGTCCGTGACGGATAATTGGATGCTTTCATATGTTCCATCTACATCTACCGTGATTGCGCTTGACAATTTATCTATGCATTCTCGGGTTCCATCAGCTCCAGTGCAATCAGGAACAATCATAGTTTCAGGTGCTGGCATGCTGTTTATTTCATCACCAATTAAACCGTCGTTTATTAGGTTGTCGTAGGTTACAAATTGTTCAACTGTGACAGGGTAGTTTGAGGCCCCAGCCAATTCTTCTTGGACGTCTTCAACATCTTTTATTGCGTTATCCAATGCCTGAATCACCTCACTCGATGTCTCTACAGCTACATTGAGATAAGCGGCTTGATCCTGAAGGTCAATAAGTTGTCCTTGGAACTCTTGAGAAAATGAACCCATAAATTGATCTACTGACTGGCCTGATTGCTCAACTTCCGCTGATATTTCAGATACGGAGTACTGAATTGTTTCAGCTTGGTTTTGCAGATCCGAGAGAATATTTTGTATAAAAGCTGATTGATCTTCTAAGGCTGCGACTCGATTCGATAACATAGAAATATCTTGTTCTAAATACTGCCCATGGACAGCTATATCGTTTTCAAATTGATTTGCCATTTCGGAGACGTTGGCGGCGACCGCTGCAATGTCATTTTCCACAGAAGTTTCCACGCCGCCTGTATTCGATTCAAAAGCGGTAACTATTTCTTTCAGGTTCTGTATTTCAGCTTGCTGTTTTCCTAGAGTTTGTTCTTGACCAACGAGTAGTGCTTCCTGGCTTGCCAGATTTTCATTGACCAATATTAGAGTATCGTCTACTTCCGTTATCGTTGCTGATGGTCCTGAACCGGTAGATTCAGCATCTGCTCCCGTAGCTCGACCTACGGCCGGGCCACACCCGACTAACAGACCTGACAAAATGATCGAACTTAGCATAATTAGTAAAAGTTTCATTGCAAATACCTCCTCAATTTTCTCCATATCTCATACCATATCAATGGAAGTTTCTAGAGACGTATCTTAACTCAATAAAATAAAAAAGATAGAGTATTTTCACCTGCCTCAGCCTTTTTAAAATTAATATAAAATAAGGTCAACTTCCCTCATCCGCGTTGAAGTTTGGGGTTACCCTGAGGAATCGGGGTTATCCGAAGGCAAATACTTTGGCCTACAAGAGATTTTCCAATTCAAGATTTTAGCTATGCAATTAAATTTTTCTTGTTCGACTCTTTTTTGAACACTTTTTATGATTTGATCCCAGAAAAAAGTGGTGTCATTGGTATTTGGTAATTCCCTAGGCCTGTAGCCTTGTCCTTCCAAATGCCATTTCCGCCACAGCCATTTCATATGCCTTCCCGTAGGGTTTGATTTGGTTCGAAGTTTGTATTCTCTATGTAATTCGTCTGCCAAGCCGCTTTCCTGCCACGGAATCCCATAATGCTCCAACCATATCCACTGGTATGGCCAGTCTTGTAATACTTCATCTTCCGGCAAGGTAGTGTACTGTGAGATCCACCTATTTAGAGTAGAGAAACTAACGGTAGCCTGAGTGCCAAATTTTCTAATCATTCCCTGATATATTTCTTTGCGAGAAAAGGTGTTTTGGCCCCATAGTTGATATGCGTATTGCATTTGGGAAATATTTTCCTTGGTCTTTGGCATTACAAAAACCTATGGCAATTATTATTATTTATTATTAATAGGGGCATTATTTTTGCTATTTATTGATGTGATAATTAGTTTAAATCCATATTATCACCAAGTATCCTTTATAAGGAATAAACCACTCTTTAGAAAGAACTGATATGAATATTGCACTGAGAATTTTTATAGCGGCTATGTATGTACTGGTTATAGTCGTGGCGAACTGGTCTATCCAAAAATGGGGAATTGTTTCTATTGGTTTTGGATTGATGGCACCGGCGGGCGTTTACTTCGCCGGGCTTGCTTTTTCTATACGAGATGCCTTGCATGAAGCATCCAATAAGTATTGGATTATTGGTGCCATCATCGTTGGGGCTATAGTCTCCTATGCTATTGAAGATGGGGGAAAAATAGCTATCGCGAGTGGTAGCGCATTCTTGCTTTCAGAGTTTGCGGACTTCGCTGTTTATTCGCCGCTGAGGGCTAGAGGTAAAATAAGAGCATTATTGGCATCCAACACTGTTGGCTTAGTGGCGGATTCGATCCTGTTTTTGTATCTGGCTTTTGGCTCTCTGGAATTTCTATCTGGTCAGGTTGTTGCTAAAGCCTATATGACTGGTGGGGTGATCGTAATCATGGTTGCATACAGATTTTTTTGGAAGCAGATGCAGAGATGAAATTTGTTTGAATTTTTGATTTGGCTTTCCAATTCTAATTAAAAAATATAGCTGCGGATACTGAAATTGTAGTAAATACCAAAGGGATGTGAACGAGAGATATCCATTCAATCCTGGTATCTTGTAGATTGGCTGGTATGCCTCTCCACTTGAAACGGTTCATGCGAGGTTCCTTTCTTAGAAAAGAACTTTTACAGGGTGTTTCGTAATCCTCCAAGGGAGTTGCTTTCATCACTGTTTGGCCTGATTGCTTTCACCTGAAATGCATTGATGAAACGAGCGTAAGTTCTAATTCGGTTGGTGTGGTATGGCTTATATGTGATGTACGCGTTTAGATCATCAAAAACTGGGGAGAAACCACTTATTACCCCGATTATTTCCCTCTCTGCGTAAAGATTGCCTAATTCTGAGATCTGATTCGCTTTAAGATCTGGGGCTGCCTGGCTTATTCTCCACCACCAGATTGCTTGCCTTCCGGTTGGTGTCTTGTCTTCACTTTCATAATAGTAATGACATAACTCCAGCAACTTAAGAGAATTATTCCAAGATATGCCATATTCATCGCACTTATCCCATTGAAAGGGCTTGTCCAAGGTTGTTATGTGTTCAGGCAATTTTTTAAAATCCGATATCCATCGATTAAGTGTTCTCAAACTAATAGTCATTTCTTCAAAGTGTTCCTTCAGCTGGATAATTATCGAGTTTTGACTATGATCGCTTGAATAAAGGCTATATGCATGGGCCTTCTGTACTATATTTTTTTTGGAATCTTGGTTCAAAATATCCCTTCCCATAAATTTGGCTTAACT
>CAYPXS010000071.1:0-1960 GCA_964414725.1 uncultured Dehalococcoidia bacterium | reverse complement strand
GGAAGGTGAGTCAGTTATAGGCACCGCAAGGCTCATACTTGAAGGAAGTAATTCTGATTCCGATAAGGTGTCTGAATTTCCGCATATTGGCCGGGTCGCAGTGAAAAAAACTATGAGGCGCAAAGGAATCGGAGATATTCTCATGATGAAATTGCATCAATTAGCTAGTACGAAAGGATTCCGGGGAGTCACGCTTTCTGCACAAATACAAGCTGCACCTTTTTATACTAACCTTGGCTATATTAAAAGAGGTTCCGTGTATGATGACGTGGGGATTCCCCATCAAGATATGGATTTAATTTTCAACTAATTCTGCGCTTAAATTTGAACCACTCCGCGATTTCCATTGATTGAAATCTTGGTCCCCATAGCTTCAGATAAATCTTTTATTCTCGACAAGGCCTGTATTGCAATTTTGTTCGAAGCAATCAAAGGCCTTCCTGTCATAGAACGAGGTTTTCCGTATCCCATATCAATAGGTACAATTTCAAGAGAGTTTAGATTACCTTCTATAAATTTAATTTGTGCAACAACGCTTTGCCAATAGATTGGGTCCCCCGGGAATCCTCTGTTTCCATTATCGCTGCGCTTGTCGTAGAAGTCAGCTGGTGTGTCGTAATGATCTAGGCCGATTTGATCGTAATTGTATGATGGTTGCCATTTAACAGCGTCATTTTGGAAAATGAAATTTCCCAGGCTGTACATAATTGGCGCTCCTTTGTATATCTCAATACCTCTCGTAACGTGTGGTCCATGGCCTATAAAAGCTGAGGCTCCAGCCTCGATGCATTTGTGGGCAAAATCTATGAGAAATTCAGGAGGTTCTGACATTGTTTTTCCACTTTCATGACAGTGAAAGGAGACTAAAACCCAATCGGACATGCGCTTCGCATCTGAAATCCATTTTAGATTTTCGGCAAGATCTTGCTGATTAAGTTCAGTGTTTTCAGAAAATGAGTCTCCAACTCTGAACCGGTGTTCAAGAAAAGAAAATTCTGTTTCACTATCTTCTGGTATTACCCCAGCAGCCCTGAAATTTCTAAGCGAATTTCTTTTTTGCTCAAGCCCTAGTAGACGATCGGTTCTCTTGAGATGGTCAAATGAATCTTTGTCCACAGTGAAAGTTGTTTTGAATCTTTGAGGATTAAGGCCTGGCCGGCCTTTCAGATCCGGTCTTTGGCTGAGTGCCCTTCCTGATTCGGCAAATGTAGATGAGGCAGCCACCAAAGCAACCCTTCCATTTTTGGTGTCGAGATAACCTGCACTTCTAGCTTCGCTTAAATGTCTTCCTGTTCCCGCATATACTAGAGAAGAATTTTTTAGATGTTTCAGGTTAGTAAGAACGCCACCTTCACCATAATCGTGACTGTGATTATTAGCAGTTGACACTAGGTTTATTCCAGACCATTCAAGTTCGTATAGATTCGTTGGGTCTGAGCCTGTAAATGTTCCTCCAGCTGACCCAGGAGAGTGTTCAAAATCATGCATAAGCATCTCTAAATTCACGTATCCGACATCAGCGTCTCGAAACAAGTTAACTAGGCTCAGGAAATTTTTTTCTTGGTGGACTGAAAGTTTGCGAGTTATCATCGCATCACCACCTGCGGTAATAGTGAGATTTCCGGATTCGGC
Source organism: uncultured Dehalococcoidia bacterium (assembly GCA_964414725.1). Lineage (GTDB taxonomy): Bacteria > Chloroflexota > Dehalococcoidia > Lucifugimonadales > UBA826 > UBA11996. The sequence continues at coordinate 328 of CAYPXS010000071.1, read as the reverse complement.
GTCATAGAGCATAATAAAATCCTGTAAATTTAAGATCAACTTCTATTTAGCCAGAGTTGTATTCGTTTGACAACATTCCCATGATTGTCGAGTCGAATCGTGATCCTGCGTGGGGTCTACTTTTTCTTAATGTTCCTTCGTGTTTGAATCCCAAGTGTTGGAACATGTTTAGTGCTGCCTTATTATATTCAGGTATATCGGCCCAGACTCTGAACAAGCCATATTTAGAAAAGGATTGTTCCAAAGTTTGCTTTAATGCTGCTGTCCCGTATCCGTGATGCCACATTTCTCGGTCCCCAATGAGAATAGATATTTGACCATCACCCAG
>CAYPXS010000070.1:0-7357 GCA_964414725.1 uncultured Dehalococcoidia bacterium | reverse complement strand
TCAACAACACAAAAGAAATTCTCTTTTTCCGACTGTCGATCGACCCAACCTTTAAATGCCCCCAAATAATTGCCCAACTGAGGATCACCGCTAGGCTGCACTCCACTGAAAACTCTTTTTATTTCCTTCATAACTTTCCCGTAATTATTTTTCCAAAAAAAAACCACCCCTAAAAAGGGGCGGTTGTATTACCGCGGTGCCACCCTTCTTCCTCTTAATGCATAAGAGGCACTCATTGGAACAAATTCCTAGGCTGTTATAACGGGGCCTATCCGTCTACCAACCAACCTCAAGTAAGTCAGCAGCAGCTCCCAGGTCCATTCGCTTTCTGCGGATACACCGGTTCTCAGCTTACCCGGTTCTCTATAGTATCGCTGGAAAGTTACTATTCCTGTTCATCGCCTTATTAATGGGACAATTATAACCCATTATGTCTATTTAAAAGCCGGTATTACCTCTTTACCAAATAATTCTATTGAGCTCATTACTTTCTCATGGGAAACTTGATCAGATTGCATTATTAATAGAAGTTGATCCGCGCCAACTTCTTGATGACGACGGACACCTTCTATGCAGGATTCAGGATTGCCAGCTACAATAACTCCCCTTTCAGCCAAAAGTTCTGCTGGTAATTCGCCCAGCATCGCTCTGGGCGCGCCTCCACCCCCTAGATCTTCTTCTCCTCCCAAAAATCTGGAGAAGTTTGCTTTGAGGTGCTCAGGTACACCTCCCCATGAATCCAATAGCTTTTCATAGACATCTGCCCTGTCAGCAGTATAAGGCCGGTTTGGCCCAAAAAACTCTTTGATAGCACTGGCACCAATCTCTTTAGCTTCTTGATCGTCATGTCCACAATGACCTAGAGTGAAATTAGCCCATTGATTGTTTACAAAACCCCCAACCGGATTGGCGTTTTTAATGTTTTCTCGATAATTGTCCACATGCTCCTTCATACCTGCAGGTGCCCCAGAACCAAATGATAAAACCCCAATGCCTTTTTCTGCGGCCATTTCATAACTAGTAGCCTGCGTGCATGCCATCCAAATAGGAGGATGGGGAGATTGCTTAGGTTTTGGCAATATCTCTCTTTCAGGAATATCAAAATGTTTACCTTTATGAGAATAGAGCCCTTTTGTTTGCCATATCTCAGGAATAATGTTCAAAGATTCTTCCATAATTTCTCGAGTATCCCTTGGATCAATTCCAAGACCCAATTGCTCATATGGACTACTACGCCCAACTCCAAATTCAACTCGTCCACCGGAAAGATGGTCAACCATAGAGATTCTTTCTGAAACCTGGATGGGATGATGGTTAGGAAGTACGACCACCCCAAAACCTATTCGTATTTTTTTCGTAAGTCGCGACAAAGCAGAGATTACCACCTCAGGGGCAGAAGACCCTGAAAATGTCGTCAGAAAATGGTGCTCGACAAACCACAAGTGATCAAAGCCGACTTCGTCCGCAAGACGGCATTGCTCGATGGTTTCGTCGATCAAGGATGAATAATCGACCTCGTAATCAGTGTGAGGTCGTTGCATTTCGTATAAAAGGCCGAACTTCATAATCAATCTCCCAACATATATGGCTTACTTTATGGCAGTCTAACATAACAAAACAAACCCTCGATAAAGCTAAAATTATGTGTACACTACCTAAATAATCAAAATCCACCAAGGGAGAAATATGAATATTCTAATAATGGCTGCTGGGGCTATAGGGGGATATTTCGGGTCAGTTTTATCCAAAACCAATGAAGTTACTTTTATTGCTCGCGGAGAGCATTTGGAAAAAATTCAAAACTACGGGCTTTCGGTTAAAAGTGCCACGAGTGGGAACTTTATCTGCGAATCGAAAGCATATGAATCACCACCCCCCGGATACAAGGCTGACCTTATTATCTTCTGCGTTAAGGAGTATCAAAACCAAATAGCGTGCCAAGTAATTTCAAATTCAGTTAGAGACGACACAACGATTTTAACTTTGCAAAACGGACTAGGAAGTGGCGATGTTTTAGGTAAGGAATTTGGCAAAGAAAAAATTCTGTTGGGGGCTGCTTATGTCGAGGCTTCAAAAGGTGATCCTGGCATCGTATTGGAGCACGGTGGTGTTTGTAAGATCACCTTTGGCGGGCAAAATCAAGAACAAACAGAAAGGGTCCGAATGGTAGAAAAAATATTCAAATCCTCCCCCATAGATTACGCAGTATCAGAAAATATAAATAATGACCTTTGGCAAAAATTAGTCTTTATTAGTGCTCTTAGCGGAATGACATGTATAACCAGATCCAGCTTCCAAGAAGTAATGACTCACCCACAAACTCGAGATATCACGAAAAACCTGGTTAGTGAAACGGCATCCGTAGCTTCTAAAGTGATCCCAAATTTTTCGAAAGATACGGTCCCAAATGTAATCGAATATCTGGAAACTCACAAAAATGACCTAGTGTCGTCAATGCATCAAGACTTATTAGCGGGTAATCCCATAGAAATTGATGCAATAAATGGTGCTGTAAGTCGCGAAGGTAAAAATTTGGGCATACCAACTCCAATAAATGACATGATAGCCTCTTGTCTTTCCCTTCAAGACTTAAGGGCGCGAAATTAACAACATTTGAAATAGGAAAAGGAAATTTAATGACGTATTTTTATAGTTCGGAAGGTGCCAACCAAAAATTGCTTGCCCCTGGAGTCAAATTGAAAACCATGTGGGGCGAAAAGATAATGATGAGCCTTGTAGAACTTGACCCCAAATCAGAAGTTCCTATGCACAGCCACCCCCACGAACAGGCGGGAATGGTACTTGAAGGGGAATTCGAATTTACGATTGGTACTGAAACCAAAAAAGTGTCTAAAGGGGAGTATTACATTATTCCAGGAGGTGTTGAACACAAAGTAGTTGCGGGGCCAAACCCGGCAGTCGCCTTAGACATTTTTAGCCCGCCTCGAGAAGATTACAAATCATAAAACTGATGTGCCGGAAAATTTCCGGCACATCAGTTTTATCAAGCAATATTTATCTATGCCCCAAATCGGACGTCGGCGTTCGGATCACTGTAATCTACGCCTTTTGTAGCCCAAAAAATCTTAGCAATTTCATCTACAGCTTCAACCAATTCCTTCGCTGACGATGAGCTAACACCTTGTTTATTAGCACCGGCTAATTTGTTGGCATTCCAAAAGAGCTCGTGAAGATTCGGGTAATCAGCAAGATGCTCTGGCTTAAAGTAGTCGGCCAACAATATATTAAGTTCGCTCTTTACTCCCTGTGCATGCTCTTCCTTAACCGCTATGTAGCGAGCCACCGAGTTAGGAACTGAGATGTCTCCACCTCCAGCGGAAAGATCGGCCGCCTCAAGACGAACTGCCATTTTCAGCACCGTCTGAGCCGCAATTTTTGCACTTATAGGGTCATATATACCGCAGGGTACATCACAGTGTGCCTGAACATCTCCAAATAGCTTCGAAAATATTTTCATAATTAACCTTCCTTAAAATGACCTTGCTCTTCAAGGCCAAAAACTTTAGTTTATACGAGAAACCTATTGACTAGTTTCTAACTTTTAAGATACAGAAATTTACCTGCCAAGGCAACAACAGATACATCAGCGTACAGGTGGCCCATGTTCCACATAAGGCGAGTGAAAAACAGAAGTATGGAACCGACTTTGAAAGATAGCTTTTTAATTCTTACCAAAACTTTCAAATTAACTGCAAGGGGCCAAATAGTAACATTCCAAAATCCCGAATCTCAATCGGAAACCTTGATAAAAAGAGTAGTGGCTATCAAAGGAGATCATCTGGAGATTAAGGATGGATCAATCTTTCTAAACGGTGAGCATTTAAAGGAACCCTACATATCCGACTTACCTAAGACAATGGCGATAGAAGAAAATTTTATTTGGGATCTGAAAGATGATTCAGTAGTAGTTCTGTCTGATAATCGCCTTGTAGGAAATTTTGATAGTCGAAAGTTCGGCAGCATCAAGACTGAGCATCTATTAGAGGAATTTGTCACAAGATTATGGCCAATCAGTAATTCTGAAATTTGAAAATTTGTCCACGAATATGATTTTAGTAATATAATTCACCAGTAAATAGAAACTAGATTCCCTTCAGAGGTGGTCCATGTCAGAGTCTATAGTGCTTTATACTCATCCAGATTGCTCTTATTCAGACGCATTGAAAGAAGAGCTTACAGATCTAGCACTGGATTTTGAGGAAATAAACCTCGCACTCAACCCTGAGGTGTGGGAAAAAGTAGAAGAACTGACTGGTGGCGAAAGAATAACGCCGGTTATGGTTACTGGGGACAACGTTGAGGTAGGATTTCACGGAGTTGGTTGAAGTTACTGAGAAAATGTGGCCGTGAGCCACGAAACCAAGCTTCAAAAGTGAAATTATGTTGACCTAGACTGATTGTTCGACTAACTCGAAAAATGGAGGTCAAATGATTTGGGTTCGTAGAATAATAGCGTTACCTTTCATAATTTTGGCCTTCGTTACCTTCCAGATAGGAGTACTAGCACAACAAACTGCCTCTAACCTTATAAGCCCCTCTTTTTATCTTGAAACTTTAGCGGATTCCAATGTCTACTCTTTCTTACTAACTGATCTTCCTACCACCGCGTTAAAAGACGTTAGAAAAGCTAACAGCAACCCCATAATCGAACAGAGCGGACTCTCTGACGAGACCATAGTCAGTTCAATAAATACGATAGTCCCGCCCGATTGGTTGCAGTCTAACTTTGAATCCACAGTAACTGGTGTCGGTGATTACGTCACTGGCAGAACAGATGAATTCACGATATCAATACCTGTAGACGAAAGGGTTCAAGCAGCTTCAAATCAAATAACTTTCGTATTGAACGAAAGTGACATATACAAAATGGTTATGGAGAATCAAGTACGCCCTGTAATATCTGAAGCCTCCAAAAACGAATTACCTTTTGATGTTTCTGTGAATGAAGACCAATTAATGGCCTCAATACAAAAAATCATTTCTAAGGCGTGGCTCACTGGACAAATAGATTCAGTACTTAGCGAGGTGGTTCCATACGCTGTAGGGTCTGAAGACACCTTTTCAGTAGTGGTCAAAGTAGATGATCGAATCGAGGTAGCTGTTGCAGAGGTAAAATCAATAATGGCCGATGCCAACGCGTATGAAGCGCTGTTCGAAGGATCTATAGCGCCAAACATATCATCCTCGATCGGGAACTCTGCAAAATTGCCTTATGGAATAGAAATAACCGATGAAGAAATTTCCTCTATAATCAGGAAGACGGCCCCACCTTCCTGGATGCAAAAAACTACTGAATCAATTCTAGATAATGCAACACCTTATTTAGTAGGAAGAACTGACGAATTTACGATCTCTATCAACATAGAACCAAACAAGGAAGAAGCTGTCTCTGATTTGATGGCTTTAGCTGAACAAAAGCTCAACACCAAATTAGCTGATCTTCCAGATTGTGATGCCGATGAAGTAGTGAATATACTGAACAATCCAGTTGCAGGGCTCCCTTCTTGTTATCCGGCAGATCCTTCCCTCAAACAACAGATGCAGAATTTTACCAGATCTTACGTAACCACTGTTATTTCCGCCGTAAGACCGCAAATCATCAACACTATCCCAAACTCAATAGACTTTGATCAGAATTCTCTCCGACAAGTGGTACCTGCTAAAGCATTAGAATCTTTCGATCAAGGAAGAGATATCGTCAGAGAGGGATATACTTTCACAGAAAAAGATCTAGAAAGTCTGATAAAACAGGGAGCGGGTGACAATTCCTGGAATCAAGTTTCTAAAGTACGCGATTCGCTATCTAAAGGAATTCAGTACAACGAGCAGGACTTTAGAATTCACATAGAAACCGTGACAGCGGACGGTGGCCAAACTCTTTCAATGCTTGATCAGCTGCGCGGGATTTTGAAACTGGTTCACATGTTTAACATGGCAGTCTATATCCCAACGCTATTAATTGCAGCCATAGTAGGTTTTTTGGGTGGAAGAGGATGGATCCAAAGGCTCATGTGGGCAGCTATAACAATGTTAGTCGCGTCGATTTTAGTATATGCGATCTGGGGCCCCGTTTATTCCTCCGTTGCAGAACCGATTATCCATGTGCAAATTGATCAAATTGCGTCGCAGGCTAGTGGTCAAATAGCTCCTCAATTTCTGGCAACCGAATCCCTTGTCGTTCAGCAGGTTACCAATATCGGGAAAATTGCCATCTCAAAGTTCATATCCGGAATTTCAGGTACCGCTTTAATTACGTCAATTTTATCTTTGGCTATTGTTGTAGGTTGTGTCGTTTTAAATAAGATTAATTCAAAGTAGAAGAAAAGGAACCCAAGGATATGGCAAGAATAAAACAAATAACTGAAAAAAACGAAATCTCAACGGAACATGAAGAAATATTTGATTCCATCGCCTCTTCTAGAGGCAGGATCAGTGGTCCTTTTTCAGTCTTATTGCATAGCCCAGAAATTGCTGGCAGGGCGGCACATTTGGGTGCATACATCCGTTTCGAATCGTTGCTTAAGGACGATGAAAGAGAAGTGGCAATCATTACAGCGGCAAGAGAAATGAATTGCAATTATGAATGGGCTGCGCACGTACCAATAGCGATTCAAGCTGGGGTATCTCAAGAAGTGGTAGATGTTATAAACCAAAGAGATTCTACCAGCGAAATAGACTCAAATTACTCCTTGATAATAGGGTATGCAAGGCAACTGATAAATGATAAAAAAGTGGATGATGAAACTTTCGATAAAGCAGTGGCTAAATACGGAAATCAAGGAGTAACAGAACTAACCGCCGCTATAGGTTATTACGGGATGCTAGCATGTGCGTTAAATGTTTTCGAAGTAACCCCAGAACCAGGTAAACCTGCTCTGATTTAAAAAGCCAAGCAGCCACAAATCACCTATTGATAAATTACGGGTAAAAATTCCTACCGTTTAGACTATATATTGGTTTCTATGATTAGTTACCCTATTATTGAGATTTTCACCCTTTCATAATAACCTTTGGTTATTTGAGGTATCCTGTAACTTCGTCATATTCCTCGTCAGTGAGCTCCCAATCCGCAGCCGCGGCATTAGCGACGACCTGCTCTGGCTTAGTCGCCCCGGCAATAACCGAACTTATATCTTTGTTATACAACAACCAGGCAAAGGCCAATTCTAAAACAGTTCTATCCCTATCTTCCGAAAATTTAATCAACCTCTCCAGCAATGAGTAATTATCCGCATTAAATAACCCTTTATTGTCAGATTCCAGCCTAGATCCAGAAGGGGGAGGTGAATCCTTTCTGTATTTCCCAGTTAAGAATCCATTGGCGAGAGGAAAGTAT
>CAYPXS010000069.1:0-7388 GCA_964414725.1 uncultured Dehalococcoidia bacterium | reverse complement strand
ATGACAAAAAGTAATGCTAGATATGCCATAGAATAAAGATATATTGGCATGGCTAGATCAATATCCTCCCTTCGTTTCATAAGCCAGGTTGCCGATATGAAACCTGCTGACAATATTAGGGATGAAATGGCAAATACGATCCCCAGTTCATCTACGAAATACACTGCCGCCAGTAACAAGGCTAGTAAGATCCAAGTGTATATGAATATCTGAGTTTTTGTAGCAGGAATGCCGGACACAACTGGTAGCATAGGAACCCCAGCCTTCTCATAGTCATCTTTCAAAATCAGCGATAGGGCCCAAAAATGTGGTGGAGTCCAGAAAAATACGATTAGAAAAAGAAAAATAGGAGCCGGATCGGCTATAGTGCCTGTTACAGCAGCCCACCCTACCGCTGGAGGGATTGAACCTGCTGCCCCTCCGATCACAATATTTTGTGGGGTGCTTCTTTTTAACATCATTGTGTAAACAAACATATAAAAAAGAGTGGCCGATAGTGTAAGTAGGGCACTTATCAAATTGGCGTAAAAATATAGGAGCCCGAATGCTGCGATGTTTAATAAAATTCCAAATATTAAAGCGTTCATCGGTGCTACTGAACCGGATGCTACAGGTCGATTGGTGGTCCTTTTCATTTTTGTATCAATGTCACGGTCCCAGAAGTGGTTCAAAGAATTAGCTCCACCTGCTGCAAGGCTACCTCCCACTAGTACGGCCGCTGATATTGTTAAGTTAGGGAAGCCGTTGGAGGCAAGGAAGAGCCCACCGACCGCAGTAATTAGCAGTAGAACAATGATCTTGGGTTTAGTTAAAGCAATATAGGCCGAAACCATTGGTCATCCCTTAGAATATCTAGAATTATTTTGGAGTATGCAACTTATCATGTAAATCGCTGCTATCCAAATCAGAGTTGCTAGGGCCAAATGGATGGTTTTGAATGTAGGATCAAAGCCAGTCCACACCAGTATGGCTCCAATGATTATTTGGAGTAGCATACTGTGAATCAGACCCATAGAGGCAGTTTTTAACCCTGGTATGCCGCCGTCCTTTTTCATGAAAGACCATCCAATATATCCGGCTACTAGAAGCATTATTGCCGCTATGTACCTATGTCCCATATGTATCGCGTATGTGGAACCTTGCGGGAATAATTCTCCTCTACAAAGCGGCCAACTTGCACAGGCAGACCCCGCACCCGTTCCAACCATATACGATCCGGATACTATTAATAATAGGAGGCCTATAGCTACAACCCACAGCTTGGCTTTCCACTTAGGTGTGGAAATTTGTTGCAAGCTGGCAGAATCAATCACTTTAGGAGAGAATGCTAGCCATACAGCTCCAGCAATGGTTCCAATTAATAGCTGAGCTAGGGTGAGATGGATCAGTCTTACCCACCAGGCCAATTCAGTCAAAACAGTAATGCCGCCGAGGATCGCGACTGATAAGACCAGCCCAACGGCAGACCCCGAGAGTATTAAAATAAATTTCTCATTCCTATATTTGGTCCAGCATAATAGAAAAAGAGCACCCACAAATAGCATCAAAAGAGACGCATTCAGTCGGTGAGAGTATTCGATCAGAGTATGGAACTCCATCGGAGGAATTAATTGTCCATGACAAAGAGGCCAATCGGGACACCCTAAACCTGACTCACTAGACCTAACGTATCCACCTAACGTTATTTGGCTAAATGCAGAAATCAGTGTGATTATTGACAGCCATTTGAGACTGCTTTTAGAACTAGATTCGGGTGAAGATTTCCTTTCCAATAAGGTGGCTTACCCCTTTAGATCAGTTACGTGGTGAACAATACGAAAACTATGTGCTTTTTTTCACTTATTAACCGTAGCATATTGGTTTTGAGTGGTCAAAGTATTCATTGGAATCATATTTATTGGATTAGGTATTTGAATTGGTGTTGCTGGATTTTGGTGCGAGTAATTAAAATTAATTCATGTGTCGGGGCGTAGCGCAGTTGGTAGCGTGCCACGTTCGGGACGTGGAGGTCGCTGGTTCGAGTCCAGTCGCCCCGACCAATTCAGCCGAAATTTAATATGATTGGAAACGGTGAGTAAATTGAACGATGCTTAAAGGTGAGTTACCTCGATCTAGGTTAGGGATCGGGTCGTGGATAGTATATGACATGGGAAACACACTGTTTTCCGCAGGCATCGTAGGTTTAGTTTTTCCATTGTGGTTAACAAGGGACATGTCAGGTAGCGACGGAACATTTGGGTTTTCCCTTTCCCTGTCCATGGTTATTGTATTCATACTTTCTCCCGTCGCTGGAACCATGTCTGATATTACAAAGCGTAAGATGCCATTTTTGGTTGCTACGACTTTGGTTGCCATTATTGCTACCGCTTTGATAGGGGTTTTTAGTTATGAACTTTCGATAATTCTTTTCTGTACAGCAGTGATACTGGTGCATTTGGCTAACATTTTTTACAACGCGTTGCTCTCAGACATAACTACTGAATCAAATGTTGGGTACATTGGAGGTTTAGGGGTTGGTGTCGGGTATATAGGCGCCATATTTGCCGTCGTCTGCGGGTTGGTGTTTTATGATACTGAAGGGCCAGTTTTTCTGTTTAAGCTAATGGCTTTATTGATGTTTATTTTGGTGTTGCCTTTGTTTTTATCGGGGAGATATTTAATAGGGAACACCATAATAACTGAATTTAGAGTACTCATGCTTTCAGCTTTAAAACAGGCTTTTATGTCTTTGTGGGAGGCTAGAAAGAAGAAAGTTTGGGCAATGTTTTTATTTGCCAGGTTTTGGTACTTTTCTTCAATTTACGCTGGCTCAGTTTTTGCCGTGCTTTATGGGGTTGAAACCGTTGATTTAACGGAAAGTGAAGTTCAATTAATTCTGGCTGTGGGGATTGTGTTTGGCATTCCAAGCGGGGCCTTTTGGGGGAGATTAGTAGACAAATACGGCTCATTTTTAAATCTCAAAATTAGTGTGATGGCCTGGGTCCTAATATTAGGTTTGGCGGCCCTATTGCCTGTTTTTGACCTCCCAAGTCAACTGTGGTGGCTGGTGGGTGTTATGAGCGGTGTTTTTATGGCTGGATTGTATGTGTCTGAAAGACCTTTTGTTCTCTCAATGTCTGAGTTAGACACGGTATCCGAATATTTTGCGGTTTATAACATGGTGGGCAGGTTGGCTGCTATTACAGGTCCGTTCGCCTGGGGTTTCATATCGTCCACTCTGGGAATGGGACAAGTGGCTTCAATCACTTGGCTGAGCATATCCTCGTTTATTGGATTTATAATATTGCTATACGCAAAGTTAGACTGAAGCTATGGTGATATAACCAGCTCACTCAAAAGCTTTTTGGTTGAAACAATGTGCTTGTTTAATCTCATTTTCTCAGGTGATATACCCAATGCCAGCCCTAGAAGTTGTGGTAGATGTATTATCGGTAAATCTATTTCTCTTTTTCTTGCAGAAGCTGCATTGGGTTGATAGCCATCCAAATTTAAATGACATAGCGGACATGGCGTGACCATCGCATCGGCACCGCGATCTTTGGCGTCTATCGTATGATTGGCTACCATGTTGACTGAATTTTCTGGATTTATGGTGAGGATTGGAAAGCCACAACAAAGAGTTTTACCTGGGAAATCTACAACTTCTCCCCCTACGGTCTCTATTATCTCTTCCAATGCCTGTTTCCTACCCGGGTTTTCTTCAAATCCCAATGCCTTTGAAGGTCTCACTATGTAGCATCCATAAAATGGTGCCAACTTGATGCCTTGAAGTTTATTTACCACTTTAGATTCTAGGAAATCTATTCCTAAATCTTCGGCAATAATCCATAGAAGATGTTTTGGGTTAGCTGTGCCTTTGTACTCAAGGCCCTCTTCTCTCAAATCTTCATTAATTGACGCCATATATTCTGGATCGGCAAGCAACCTCTCATTGGCTTGCGACATGACTCCCTGACAGGTACTACAAATGGTCATTAATGGGTTTCCAGATTGTTCTGCCATAGCAAAGGTTCTGGCATTAAGGGTGTCCCCAAGTCGTTGATTTTTTTCTTGTAATACTCCAGCCCCAGTACAGGAGGCGCCTTTTAAGGCCTCCTCATCTAGTTCTATCCCCAAAATACTACATACTTCAATTGTGGCCGAATATAATTCTGGGCATGCGCCTCGAGACACACATCCTGGGTAAAAAGCATATTTCATTTTTTTGTCTCAACCTTTTCAAATATTCTTCTAACGTTCTCGACACCGGGAATGCTTTTATGGAATATGGGTGGAACTTTCCCTGCGCGCTGCGATCTTATCGCTAACGGGATTAGCCCTATCATTGCTTTGATGTTGAAGATACCGAAGCTTTTTATCGGTAACTTAAGTTCATCAAGCCATCCACTATGTTTAACAGAATCTACAAACGCATTCGCATGTCTCGCACCGTTTGTGTTTGTGTATCCTGCTTCCATAACTTTTTCACGTAACACCATTATTCGATCCATCGGAGCAACTCCTTTCGGACAAACTTCGACGCATTTCATGCACCTAGTACAATCCCAAACCCCACCATATTCATTGAGACTTTTGAATCGCTTTTGGTCAGAGTCATCTCTTGGGTCCCCCACAAATCTGTATGATTTTGCAAGTGCCGCGGGTCCCAGGAAATTCGAATCAACTTCCATAACAGTGCAATCAGAAACACAGGCCCCACACAATATGCATGATACAACCCCGGCTAGGTGGAGCATATCCTCATCGGGGGCTAAATATTCTGCCGTTGGCTCTTCACCAGATGGTTGAAGCCACGGTTCTACTGCCTTCACTTTTTCCCAAAAAGGTTCAAAATCTACTACCAAATCTTTTATTACAGGTAGGTTGCCAGCTGGTTCTATTGTTATTGTATTTCCATCTCGCGGCAGTACGTCGATAATTTTCGTGTTGCAAGCAAGGCCTGCCTCTCCATTCACTCTTACAGCGCAGGACCCACAGATAGCACTTCTGCAGGAGCATCTCAAGCTCAAAGTGCCGTCGACTTCTTCTCTGATCTGAATTAATCCGTCGAGAACCGTTGAAGAATCCTCCATCTCCATCAAGTATTCTTGGAAATGATCCACTGCATTTGTTGATTCAGGATCGTATCTTCTAACGTTAAATTTGACTTCCATTAATCAAAATCCTTTCGTTATTAATATTGTCTTACCACTGGTTCCCAGTCGGTTATGACTACCTCTTTGTAGTTGAGTTCGTGCCCTCCGTCTGGCGATTTTGAAACCATAATATGTTTCAACCAATTTTCGTCATCCCGTTCGGGCATATCTGTTCTTGTATGTGCGCCCCTGCTTTCTGTTCTATCAGCCGCGCTCACAGCTATTGATTCAGCGCATTCCAGCATAAAACCTAATTCAAGGGTAAACAATAAATTAGTATTGAAAGTGCTGGTTTTGTCAGCCACATACACGCTTTCTGCCCTTTTCTTCACAGCTTCAATTTTTGCTATTCCCTCTCGCATACCATTTTCATCTCGGAATACTCCAAAGTGTTCTTTCATGGCAGTGCCCATATCCAGACGAATCTGACCGAAGGATTCATTCTTATCATTTGACAACAAATTTTGAATGTTTTTTCTATCATCGTCAGCTGCTGAATCGTCAACGTTCAAATGTTGAGTAGATTTGATCATGTCGGCCGCGTGAACTCCTGACCTACGACCAAAAACTAAGGTGTCTAGCAGAGAGTTTGCACCGAGCCTATTACCGCCATGCACACTCACGCAAGCCACTTCTCCAGCTGCGTACAGGCCAGGTACTCCTGTTTCTCCGTCCACATTGGCTTTAACTCCGCCCATTTGATAATGCATTCCCGGCATTATGGGTACGGGCTCTTTTGCCATGTCTACGTTGGCGAAATCCATAGCCAGTTCACGTATTTGAGATAATCTTTCGCTTATATATTTTTCACCCAAATGCCGTACGTCAAGAAGGACACAACCATCGATCCCTCTCCCTTCATTTATTTCTGTTTGTTCACATCTTGAAACCACATCTCGAGAAGCTAATTCCTTGAATTCGGGAGCGTATTTAAGCATAAATCGGTCATTTTCTGAGTTTAGCAAGTAGGCGCCCTCGCCTCGGGCTGCCTCGCTAATCAAAACTCCACTTCCTTTTAAGGTTGTAGGGTGATATTGCACCATCTCCATATCCATTAAAGATGCTCCTCCCCGGTACCCAAGACTCATACCATCACCAGTGCATATGAGAGCATTTGTACTGGGCTCAAACACTCTACCCAATCCGCCGGCTGCCAGAATGACTGCTTTTGCTCTGACTACCTCAATTCGGCCTGTTCGAATATCCATCATAACGGCCCCGCCACATTTTCCTTCCCGTACTATGAGGGAAAGAACAAACCATTCTTCATAAACCAAAGCGCCAGCCTTGACTATCTGCTCATATAAAACATGTAGAAGGGCTTGCCCTGTGAAGTCAGCCACAAAAAACGTCCTTGCCTCTCTCTGCCCCCCAAATGCTCTAGTTCCAAGACGGCCTTCTTCATCCCTGTTAAAGATCGCACCCATGTGCTCCATTGCAATAACCTCGTCCCCGGCCTCCTGACACATTAGTGCGATAGCATCTTGGTCTCCCAAAAAATCGCTACCTTTGATAGTGTCATAGGCGTGATCTCTCCAGTCATCGCCTCTGTCAGTTAGAGCGGCATTTATACCACCTTGAGCAGCGTTTGAATGACTCCTCACTGGGTGTACTTTGGACACTACAGCAACGTCTGCGCCCTGTTCTTTCGCCGATAAGGCTGCCCTCATGCCGGCCAGCCCGGCGCCTATTATCAAGATATCGTGGTCAAGCATATTACCTGAATTAACCCCCACATTATTAGTAAAGACCTAAAACCAAAGATAGCATAGGAATACTGAAGTGGACAACAAAATTTTGATCTAAATGCTTTTCTTTTTGCATCGCCATAATTGGGGCAGGTTTTTGCTTTCTGAAGCAGGCATTTTTGGTTTGACCTAAAAATGCGCGAGTGTTAGAATTTAGCGTCTTGAAAAAAATTAAATAAATTGCTATGACGGGGAGTAGTAACTGAGACGGTGTGTTGAATAGAGAGTTGGACTCTACGCTGAAAGTCCAATACATGCCTACGGTGAACTCGCCCCCGAGCATCTGTCTTGAAAATTAGGAGTCATTTATGCAGTCAGTAATGGGAAAACTCAACACTGCTGCATGCTATATTGTGACCCCCCTAACATATAGGTAGGGACAGGCGGTAGCCACGTTATAGCTCAACGAGTGGTCCTGATGTGAAGTTTTATCAGGGCAATTTGGGTGGTACCACGGGAGTGGTTTTGTATCCCGTCCCAACATAGGGCGGGATTTTATTTTTTT
>CAYPXS010000068.1:0-7587 GCA_964414725.1 uncultured Dehalococcoidia bacterium | reverse complement strand
CTATGTCAATTGAGATGCTCAACGCCTTTTGCGAAATTCACGACGACGTACAGTCTGGAAACCCTACGCGAAATGGGCAGGACTCTCTGTGGTGGGTATGGGGACCTGCTCAAGCCATTAATGCTGGAGATGGCATGCATTCAATAGCAAGGTTATCCATCCTAAACATTGACCGAAATCATTTTTCAGACAACACGGCTCATGGAGCTGTTTCCTTTTTGGACCAGGGGGCCTTGGTGACGTTTGAAGGTCGATATAGAGATTTAGAAATGCAGGAGAGAATAGACACCACAGTGGAGGCATATCTTGAAATGGCCGGTCAAAAAACTGGCTCTTTATATGGCTCTGCGATCTCAATAGCAGCGAAATTGTCAGGTCTTGATGAAAAAATTTGTGAAAAAATATTTCAATCTGGGCATTTCATTGGTCAAGCAAGACAAATAAAATTAGATATCACCCAAATTTGGGGATCAGAGTCTGGTCAAAAGATAGATTTTTTGAACAAGAAAAAATTATTTCCTGTAGTTGCCGTACTTGAAAATGCCACCCCTTCTCAAAAGAGAAAATTAGGTGATGTTTATTTCAAACGGGTTCTTGAAGATTCTGATTTAGATTCGGTACTTGAGGTACTTGATGATTTAGAAGGGAAAAAACTTGCAACTCAACAGTACGTCATAGCAAAAAATACCGCTTTCTCTATTTTGAAGGAAAATTTACCAGATCACGGTTCAGAGCATTTGATCGACTCCCTAGAAACGATTCTTGAGGAATAGAAAATGGGTTCCAAACTAAGCATTATGGATGTGGATATTTCTGGCCTTAAGGTCTTAGTAAGAGTCGACTACAACGTCCCTTTCCAGGAAGCAACCGGCATAATTTCCGATGATACGCGAATTAAAGCCTCCGTACCAACCATAAAACGTTTGCTCGACAAAGATTGCTCGTTAATATTGTGCTCCCATCTGGGGAGACCAAAAGGGGAAAAAATCCCAGGATTGTCCTTGAAACCAATAGCAAAAAGATTAGGGGAGATACTAAATCATGAGATACAGTTTGCTCATGACTGTATCTCTGAAGAAACTGCGGTAATTGCTTCAAATCTAGCCAAAGGTGAAATTCTCCTACTGGAAAACCTAAGATTTCATAAGGAAGAAGAAGAAAACAATCCTGCATTTGCAGATAAGTTATCCCAATTAGCGCAAGTCTTTGTCAATGATGCCTTTGGGGCCGCTCACCGCGCACATGCCTCAACCTCGGGCATAACTAAATTTTTACCCTCATATGCAGGTTTGCTCCTAGAAAAAGAAATTAATTACCTACAAAGTACCCTGGAAAATCCTAAGTTACCTTTTACAGCCATTTTGGGAGGGGCCAAGGTTTCTGACAAAGTAAAAGTCGTAGATAGGTTAACGAAATTGGCAAATAATATTTGCATAGGAGGAGGTATGGCCGCTACTTTCCTGGCAGCCGAAAATAGAAATGTCGGGAATTCTCCTGTAGAGGTTGATTTTATTAGCAATGCTCAAATACTTTTGAATCAAAGTACCTACAGAGGTACGAATCTGGTGTTACCTACCGATGTGGTAGTGGTAAAAACTTTTGAAAAGTATTCTGATTTCTCCACTAAATCAGTGGACAATCTGGAAGATGACGACATCATCGTGGATATTGGGCCAATTACATCTGATAAATACGCATCTATCATTGGTGAAAGCCAGACAGTTTTGTGGAATGGACCTATGGGAGTGTATGAATGGGAAAGCTCTAGCAAAGGCACCCATATATTAGCGGAGGCATTGGCAAACGGAGATATGTTATCGATAATTGGAGGAGGTTCAACCGTGGATGCGGTTAATTTCTTTGGTTTTGAGACCAAAATGACACATGTATCTACTGGGGGAGGCGCTTCTCTTGAACTGATGGAGGGCAAAGAGCTCCCCGGAGTGGCTTCCCTATATGAGACGATAGAGGGCTAAGAAAGTATGATTGATTTCCAGTATTTATCGAGTATCCGAAAACAAACGGACTCTAAAATAGTGATGATAGTTGTTGACGGTTTAGGGGGAATGACGGACCCGGCAACGGGTAAGTCTGAATTAGAAACTGCAGAACTTCCAAACCTAGATAAACTAGCCGCGGGTAGTTCCTGTGGCGTAAGCACCCCAGTACTCCCTGGAATAACTCCAGGAAGCGGCCCGGGACACATGGCATTATTTGGATACAACCCTATTAAATATCTGTTGGGTAGAGGTGTTTTGGAAGGACTGGGAATAGGCGCTCCAATCAAAAAGGGCGATGTCGCAGCAAGAGGAAACTTCTGTCTTTTAGGGGATGACGGAAAGATTCTAGACAGACGTGCAGGCAGAATAACAACTGAAGAATGTGTGGAATTAGTTGAATTACTTAAACAAATAGAGATTCCAGGTTTTGGAATCGAAATACATCCTGTAATGGATTATAGGTTTGTATTGGTTCTCAAAGGTGAAACATCTTCTCCAGACGTATCAGAAACGGACCCTCAAATTACAGGTGTTATGCCTATGACATCTAATCCAACCTCTGAGGGCGGTACAGGGACGGCACTAGCCGTCAATCTGTTCACTCAAAGAAGTACTGAAATTCTACGAGAGCATAATGGAAGTGCTAATGGAATTTTGCTTCGAGGGTTCTCAAATATTCCTGAATTACCAAATTTTGGGACTTCGTATGCTCTAAATCCTGCAGCAATCGCTGCCTACCCTATGTACAGGGGAGTTGCAGGACTTCTCGGCATGGACGTCTTGAATTCAAAACAAACTTTTGAGGATGAGGTCAAAACACTGGAGGAGAATTACTCTAATGGTTATGATTATTTCTTCCTGCATTACAAACCTGCTGATAGTGCAGGGGAGGACGGAAATTTTGCTCAAAAAGTCGCCATGCTTGAGGAATTCGACTCAAAGCTTGAAAGAGTACTTCAACTAGAGCCCGATGTTCTCGTTATTTGTGGGGACCATTCAACCCCGTCATACATTGCCTCACATAGCTGGCATCCTGTTCCCTTCTTAATAAGCTCAAAATTGTCCCAAGGGAGGGCTGGAGCTCAATTTACGGAAAATACTTGCCAAGAAGGTTCTATTGGAAGTATTAGGGCAGAAGAACTAATGCTATTGGTTTTATCTCACGCTGATAAGTTGAACAAGTTTGGTCCCTGATTCTAGATGTCTTTAAGTATATAAAATCACCTTGACGATGACATTCATCTCATAAAATAACCTTAATTAAACAATAATTCATACTCAATTATTTTAATAATGTTTTTTTTGCCAAATAAAGGTAATTTCATCGATTACTGGGAGATTAAGGCTAACTCAAATCTATAATTTGTCTCCTCGATTCCGTGATAATCAGCCCTGGACCGAGGTTTTTTTATGACTCAATGCCTCTCCTATTGATTTCATAACTCTTTGCCAGCAATTGTGTTACACCTATTCTCCACTGAATCAACAGACTATACCTTGAGGCACAAGTGGGTAAACCAGAGTGTATATTACCAAAACTAAACAATAATTTGACCATAAATGCGTTAATTTAGGTTTTTCACACAAATGCGCAATATAAACCTATAAGTCTTATTCTTATGTCTTATTTTCAGACTATTTTCGATACGTAAATAATGTCTTTAAATTTATTATTTAGTAGGATATAACGGTAACACCTAAATCACCTTAGAATAAACAGGGAATATTGATATATATGTATATACTTGGCAATTGGAAGAATATATTGGATGCAGAATCCAGTACCCATTTGGCAAAACAGATAGCTGCTGACATAAATGGTCTATATCGAAATATCGAAATAGTCTTATTTCCAGGTGATATATCTTTACTCGAAGTTGCCTCAATCTTTGAATCTTCCCCCATAGTTAAAATCGGCGCTCAGGATGGACCATTAGGGAAAACGGGTAGCCTTACTGGTTCTATTTCTGCATCTAATCTGGTCCGGTATTGTGACTACGTGCTACTTGGTCATTCTGAAAGACGCACCAATTTAGGTGAGACAGATGAAATGGTCGCAAGAAAAGCTGCCATCGCCTCGGATCTGGGTTTAATTCCGGTTATATGCGTATCCAAAGGAGAAATGTCAGACACTGACCCATACCTTGGAATTAAGAGTCAATTAGAGGCTATTCCCAGTAGTATCCTTAACCAAGGCAAAGTTTTGATCGCATACGAGCCAATCGACTCAATTGGTACTGGAATTGCAGCTGATCCTAAAAATGTACAAGAAGCAACTCAAGCAATTCGTAAAGTAATTTCTGGCCTTGAACCAACAGCAAATGTACCTGTACTGTACGGTGGCAGCGTAAATTCTGGAAACACGATTTCATACCTGTCAATTGAAGGAATAGATGGGGTCCTAGTTGGTGGTGCAAGCCTTGAGGCAGATAGTTTCATTTCAATCGTGGAAAAAGCATCACATATTGAACATTCGCAATGATAGTAATACTTGGGGCAACAGGTACAGGTAAAAGCGAAATAGGTATGAATATCGCCCGTGCGCTGAACGGGGAAATTATCAACGCTGACAGTCGCCAAATCTACAAGAGAATGACTATTGGTACTGCTAAACCAACAAGGGATGATATGCAGTCTGTTCCTCATCACTTATTCGATTTTAGGTGTCCCGATGAAAATTTTAGTGTTTTCGAATTCATGGAGCTTGTATCCCACACTGAATCCGATATCCGTTCGAGGGGCAAAATTCCAATACTGGTTGGGGGGACTGGGCAATATCTAAGCGCTCTATTAGAAAATTGGAGTCTAAATGGTGGACCACCAAACCAAAAAATACGAAACCATTTAACTAGTAGATTAGAAAACCTAGGGATTTCCGACTTAGTAGAAGAATTAACCAATAAAGACCCGGAATCGGCCCGAACAATTGATTTACGTAATCCACGAAGAGTCGTGCGCGCGTTAGAGAAACTATATAACAGTGACAAGAAAGGTAAATTCCCATCAAATAAAGCTGCGCAACCTCCATTGGAAATGTCTGTGTTCGGCATTCAAATGCCTAGAAAGCATTTATACGCAAGAGTTGATCTTAGAACCGACAATATGGTCAGGAACGGGTGGATTATAGAAACTCAAAATTTGTTAGACACAGGCTATGAGCTAGAGCTTCCAGCTATGGGTGGGATTGGTTACAAAGAAATATCCCAGTATCTTAACGGAAATTCAACTTGGGAATCTTGTATAACCAGAATTAAATCAAGAACTCACAGACTTATTAGAAGTCAAAATAACTGGTTTAACAGAATTGACCGGCCAGTAGTCTGGTTTGATTCACACGAACTGGGCAGTTATGAAATATCCAGACAAATAACTGACCTGATCAGTTAGACTACTTCATCCTGCCTGTAAAATTGAATCAATGTTAGAATTCCCAACACCAAATCTAACAACCAATTCAATAGAAAAAAGATATGAAATTCACCAAAATGCACGGAGCAGGAAATGACTATGTATATGTCAATGGGTTTGAATATGACCTCAATTGGAAACATATCTCCCGAAAGGTCAGCGACAGGCACAAAGGTATAGGTTCGGATGGACTTATCGTTGCCTGCCCTCCGTCAAATAACTCAGACCTAAAGATGCGGATGTTTAACGCCGACGGTTCTGAAGGCGAGATGTGTGGAAATGGAATACGATGTCTGGTTGCTTTTGCCAGAGATGAAGGTCTCGTAGAAAGTAAGGCACAAGTGGTCAAAGTAGAAACAATGGCGGGAGATTTAGACGTTTTTCCTATTGTGGAAAACAACCTAATGGTAGGGGCGAAAGTTAGTATGGGCTCACCCATTTTACTACCCAAAGATATACCCGTTAGAATCGGAGATAATGAGTCAACTCTAAATTATCCGCTAAATGTGGATAATCACCAATTTTCCTTTTCTTTTGTTTCGATGGGTAACCCTCATGCGGTCACTTTTATCGAAGATGATGTAGATGACTTTCCGTTAGAGTTAATAGGGCCCATGATTGAGAATCACGCTATTTTTCCAAACAAAGTTAACTTTGAAATCGTCAACGTTTTGGGTCCTTCCGAACTAAAAATGCGGGTATGGGAAAGAGGGTCTGGAATCACCATGGCCTGCGGAACAGGAGCGTGTGCGGTAGCAGTTGCTGCACATTTGAAAGGTATTAGTACAGGTGATGTGAATTTAAGACTACCTGGTGGCGATTTAAAAGTTCGATGGGATGGGGTAGGGGAAGTAGAATTAGAAGGACCAATAGAAACAGTATATAGAGGCCTCTTAGAATAGCATTTAAAGTTTTAGATTATATATAAATAGGAGTTAAACAAATATGAAATTCGCAAAGCGATTAGACACGGTACCACCCTACCTTTTCGTAGAAATAAGCAGGAAAATCGCAGCAAAAAAAGCAGAGGGTATAAACGTCATTTCATTTGGAATTGGTGATCCTGATTTAGAAACTCCTAGCAACGTCATAGAAGAACTCAGCAGAACCGCCCTCGATTCTCCAAATCATCGATATCCAGAAACCGACGGGCTTCCTGAATTTAGAAAAGCGGTGGCAGACTGGTACCAACAACGCTTCTCGATCTCTATAAATTCTGATAAAGAAGTTCTTCCGTTAATCGGAGCTAAAGAAGGCATAGGTCACGCCGCTCTGTGCTTTATAGACCCAGGAGACATTGCGTTGGTACCGGATCCAGGATACCCCGTTTACTCAGTAGGGACATGGTTTGCCGGAGGAGAATGCCACTGGATGCCACTTAAAGAAGAAAACGGGTGGCTACCTGACCTTGAGGACATACCAGAAGATGTGGCCAATAAATCAAAGGTAATGTGGCTAAATTACCCCAATAATCCCACTGGGGCTATTGTGGACAAAGGATATCTATCCGATGTTGTTAGCTTTGGCAAGCAATATGAAATAGCAATAATGCATGATGCTTGTTACACCGAGGTTGCATATGATGGCTACCGCCCCATAAGTTTTCTTGAAATACCCGGGGCCATGGATGTAGGTCTCGAATTTCACTCGCTATCCAAAAGTTACAATATGACAGGATGGAGGGTAGGAATGGCTGTAGGCAATCCAGATATGATTGACGCCCTCATGGTAGTGAAATCTAATCTAGATTCAGGTATCCCAAATGCTGTCCAATATATGGGCATAGAAGCACTAAAAGCCACGAACCCAGAAATAGATACTCGGAATGCCGTATATCAGGACAGGCGAGACAGGGTGGTAAATACTTTAAACAAAATTGGGCTCAATGTTAATCCCCCAAAGGCCAGCCTCTACGTTTGGGCCAAGATTCCTTCCGGATATACCTCAGCAGAATTTGCTGAATTGCTATTAGAGGAAAGAAACGTAGTAGTAACTGCTGGAAATGGATACGGCCCTAGCGGGGAGGGATACGTCCGCCTTTCTCTTACGATTTCAGAAACAGACCTTCAGGAAGGCTTAAAAAGATTAGAAGGCTGGAAAATACCTCAGAAATGATGGAGTAAAACTCATATCTACTAAACTACATACTGTGGCGGCCAAACCTGAGAGAGTCATGCTC
>CAYPXS010000067.1:0-7619 GCA_964414725.1 uncultured Dehalococcoidia bacterium | reverse complement strand
TTATATATCCATAAGTGTACGCAAATCCCACCATTTTTGAGTTTTCACCTGCCATATGGGGAACATGGTCAGGCATTAACATATATGGATAGCCGAGCTCCCCATACAAAGCAACACATTTTTTCATATCAACATCGCCATCATCAATATAAGTCTCTATGAAATCCAGAAAACCACCTTTGATATTCCTGAAATGTACATTGAATATTTTTTTTCGCTCGCCAAAATACCTTATAACGTCGAAAATCTCCTCCGATGGATTCTCCAACATTTCTGTCACCGTTCCTTGGCAAAAATTCAACCCATGATAATCACTGTGATGCAAACTAATGAACTTCTTTAATCCATCAACACTACCTAAAACCCTATCTACCCCTCTAAAACCCTCCGGCATAGGCATGCCAGGGTCATGCGGATGTAGAGCCATACGAATTTTGTACTCATCGGCTACCGGTACTACAGATTGAACGAAATAATTTATTCTTTCCCACATCATGTCATCTGTGGTACGACCAGACATAGTCAATGGAGGCTCTTGCAAAGCATTGTGATATCGGAATGCTCTAGTTGTAGAGCCTCCTCGCCATTTTTCATCCTCCGTACTTACCACGCCTAAAAGTGTCAAATTATATTTGACTGCAGGAATGCCTGCCAAAGAGCAGTTTTTGATGATGTTTTGAATCAGTTCTATTTCTCTATCTCTGTCGGGAGATTTGCCTAGCATGATATTAGGGTTTTCCGCATTAGATATTTCATGTGAACTAAGCGGCAACGGAATGAAATCAAGCTTTAAACCAAAAGATTCTACGTGTTCTCTATATGCTGTTAACAACTGTTCAGTCCAATCTTTCGGGTCACCTGGGGGAAATCCACATATATGATTTACCCCGAGCTGTGCAAATACCCTATAGTCGTCGTCATTTCTAGCCTTAAGCTGCGTCCCAACATGCATTCAATTCACCAATCACTTTAATACGTCTATTTTATGGTCCTCAATATAATCCCAATCAATTTGATACCCTAATCCTGCAGAATTAGTCGCCCTTATGACCCCTTCTTCATCAGGCAATACATCGTTTATTAAACCAAACTGATGCGCTTCAGTGGGCATCCAATATTCATAGTAGGCGCAATTCCTGACTGAGTAAATAACATGTAAATTGGCTATGTTCATTAATGAGTTGCCAGCTGTTCCGATCTCGCAGTTATATCCAAATCCTTCTGCCATGGAACATAATTTCTTAAGACCGGTTATCCCTAATTTGGCTGCTGTTCCTCTTATTAAGCGGTTGGATTTTGTTCTGATCGCGTTAGCACCCCAGTAAAACTGATTATCAGACTGGTCACTCATACATATGGGGACCCTTAATCTTCTACTCAATTCACTAATTGCATCCAGATCGAAATGTGAAACAGGATCTTCGTACCAGTAAAATCCGTTTTCGTCCAAAGCTTGTCCTATCTCCAAGGCCTTCCTGTATTCATATCCGCAATTTGGGTCGAGCATAAGCGCTATTTCCGGTCCTACCCGATCCCTAACCATACTCACCATTCTTACGACTTCATCCGTTTCCATGACACCTGGATGAATTTTATATGCCTTGAATCCTCTAGAAATGATTTCTTCCGCCTCACTCACATAACCAGCGGCATCAAGGTGTCGAGGTGGATAGGTAGCGTAAGCACTTATTTCATTTCTTTGATTCCCAAGAAGCTCATGAATAGGTAGTCCTGCCTGTTTACCGGCTGCGTCCCACAGCGCAATATCAACCGGAGCCCATGCTGACATATTTATTCCTCTGCGAGCAGCCAGTATTTGCAACCTGCTCCATAACCACTCTCTTTTAGAAACCTCCACTCCCAACAATTCTGGTTTTAAAACCCCCAAAATAGGATCATGTAGACCGTTGGAGCCTTTTCTAAATTCACCAAGAAAACAATTTCCTTCAACTCCTTCATCCGTGAAAATTCGTAGTACACCTTGCCGAACAGTGCCAGAAAACCTGCCGAGATCGGAATCTAATCCCGTATCTGGCAATTCTCTTTCAACAACTTCAATCGTTATATCCGAAACTTTCATTCGACTCTCCTCAAAAAAGACTTCAATGACCGATTATATAAGAATTCGCAGTGTTAGAATTTCATGATGGAATTGTTCAAAAAGGCGACATCTTGGACGCCTAAAACCACTATCTACTATGGCTGGATAGTTATAGCCGTAGGAGCCTTGGGCACTTATGCCTCTTCTGGGTCAGCGCAAGTGACCCTTGCAGGAATTCAGACTCTTATTTTTGAAGACACCGGCTGGGACCGAAGCACAATAGCACTTGGAATAACTATAGGGACTTGGGTAGCAGGTCTCCTAACACCTGTATTCGGGAAAATAGCAGATACCCATGGTCCTCGTTTAGCTATGCCATTAACTTCCCTAATAGTCGGTGTGTGTTTTTACTGGATTGGAGGCATGTCTGCTATTTGGCATTTCTATGCCGCATACATCATAGCTAGAGGATTGGGAAATCCTGTTCTTATTGGAGTGATGCCTCGTACAGTAGCAGTAAATTTTTTTGACAGGAAAAGAAATCTCGCCTTGGGTATAGTCTCAATGGCTAGACCTTGCTTCGGCGCCATAAATGTACAACTGATCACCTTTATAAGCACTTGGTCCAGTTGGCGGACCGCGTACAAATTACTCGGAATATATTCCATTTTACTAACCGTACCTTTATCACTTTTCATCCGGAAAGATCCTGAATCAATTGGCCTCTTGCCTGATGGAGAAGAACCCAAATTATCGAATCAAGAATCGTTTATCAAATCTGAAACCGTTACCGATGTAGACAAACATATTTGGTCGGCCGGAGACGCTGCAAAAACTTTCACATTATGGGCGATAGTATCAGCAGAATTTTTGATAATACTTACGTCCGGCACAATCGGATTTCAATTAGTTCCGTATTTACATGAATCCGGTTTGCCAATCTCTATGGCAGCTTTAGCTTGGACAATAAGTACCCTTCTTAACGCATTTTCTAATCCAATATGGGGATTTCTATCAGATATATATTCTCCAAGAAAATTGGTGTTAAGCGCAATGCCAATATGCCTAGTTGTCACCTCGATTTTTCTCCTCATAGATGGCGGTTATCCTGGCTTCGCATGTGTAGTTATATGGGGAGGCGCTACCGGTGGTCTTAATGTCTTAGGAGGCATGATCATAGCCAACTATTTTGGGAGACACTCATTTGGATCAATATCCGGAATCATGGGACCATTTCAGATTATTGGCCTTGGATTAGGGCCAATAATAGGCGCAATCATGTACGATGCTACTGGTGGCTACATGCGCCTATTTGAATTTGCAATCCTGGCATACCTTGCCGCAACGATACTTTTTTTCTTTGCACGGCCCCCTAAAATGAAAACATTTCAATCTATAGAAAACGCGTGATATGAAAGTTATTAAGATCTATTTGTCCTGTTTGCTACTCTCAGTGACTCTGTTGAATCTTTCTTGCAGCCAAGAAGTAGATACCGACACAAATCCTTCTAAAGAATCTAATTCTGCAAAGACTCGCATTGCCTTGGCGGTCAGTGATCTAAGTATAGGGACACACCGATTGGCCTTTGGAATTATTGAACCTGGAATTGGATCTATTAAAAATGATGAAGTTAAGCTTGAGACTTTTTTTCTACAAGATGAACAAAATCCCTTGTTAAAAGAAACCCTTGTGGCTGAATTTCAGCAGTGGCCAGCAGGAAATAAAGGTGTCTATACAAGTATGGCTACATTCGACAAGGCAGGTAAATGGGGAATCGGGGTCACTTATGAAACATCTGATGGTCTCGTAGAGCGAACTTCTTCAGTCATAGAAGTAACTGAGAAAAATCTGGCTCCATTTGTTGGGGACAAAGCATACCCGTCAAGAAACATTACTAACGCCATTACTAACAATATAAATGAGCTTACAACGGATCCAAACCCCTACGCCCCATTTTATGAATATTCTATAGAAGAAACTATAAATAAAAGGATGGTTTCCCTTATTCTTTTTGCATCGCCCGCATTTTGCACTACCGGGACATGTGGACCACAAATAGATATTGTAAAAAATCTGCATTTAGATTTTTCCAAAGAAGTGGTTTTTATACATGTTGAAATTTATGAAAATTCTGCAGACATAAAAGGGGATATATCCAATTCCAATGTCGTGCAAGCCGTTAAAGATTGGAATTTACCTAGTGAACCATGGGTATTCTTAGTGGATGAAGATGGAATTGTAAGGCAGAGATTTGAGGGCTTGGCTACTTATCAGGAAATCAAGTTGGCGTTAATCCAAAATAATTTCATTACTCAAAAGTAATGGTAAAATTACATGTAAAGGCCGGCCCTTAAATGGACCGGTCGTTTGTTGTTAATTAAATTCTGATCAGAATATGAATCTTTTAGAGATTACAGAAATCTTGAAATCGGATAACAATTATAGTCAATTGGTATCTGAAATCAGAAAAGGAAGATCTGGAACACGGGTTCAGGTTATAGACGAGGCCGTACCTTTTCTGACGGCATCAATCTGGAAAAATTTACAGTTACCTATTTTACTCATATGCCCAAGTCCGGAACATTCAAGACGTCTATACGAGTATTTATCCGCCTGGCTCGAAAATGAAACTCAGTTGCTACGGTTTGGCGAGAGTGAAATATTGCCGTTCGAAAGACTGACAGAAGATCTCTCAACCTCACAAGAAAGACTTCGCGCTTTAAATTATCTTTTAAAAAATAAATCCCAGCCATCGATTGTAGTAACTTCAGCCTCAGCACTTTCCCAAAAAACGATTTCCATTGAATCGTTTACAGAAAATTCTCATACCTATACACAAGGCGACAAAATAAACTTAGAAGAGCTATCAAGATATTGGCAGCAGATGGGATATTCCTTTGAATCAAATGTTTCAGGCCCGGGTACAGCAAGCAGAAGGGGAGGAATTGTAGATGTATACCCAATAGCTGAAGAAGTACCCTACCGAGTAGAACTTTGGGGTGACGAAATAGATAGCATAAGAACTTTCGATCCCGATACACAAAGATCAATAAATATCGTAGAACAATTTTCTATGAGCCCGGCTAAGGAAACGTTGACAACTTCTATCACAGAAGATGATTTTGACCGCCTCCTTTCCCACGTAGATCTATCACGATGCAATCCAGAAGAAATAACCCGATTCAACTCAGAAATACATGATCTATTAGAAGGACGACAAATCGAAGAACTAGGTTTATATTCGGGGTTTTTCAACCATGGAACTTTACTTGACTATTTCCCTCCAAATGGTTTAGTCATCTCGTATCGAAATATAGATGCAATGAATTCTGTTTGGGATGTTGAGGCACGGTCTAATCAATTGAGGACAGTAAAGGAAAATCGCGGTGAGCTTCCTATCAATTTCCCGACGGACAGAATCCCTTGGAATGAAATCGAAAATTCAATAAGAGGGCTGAAAAACAACTTATTTTTGATGCCTTGGGGTGCATCGGATCTAGATAATAGCAATACTATCTCGATGCCATTCAGCTCCCCTCCTTTGTATAAGGGGGACATAGGGGCATTGTCGGAAGATACTTCTGAATTCATAAACGGAGGAGACAAGGTGATTGCCATCACCTCTCACCATTCTAGGTTAAAGGAACTCCTCGATAACCTAAATCCTTCACAACCAAATGCCACTAATAAACTAGATGATTTAGATCCTTTGTCAATTATCGGTATTGATACTGCAAATATTGGGGATGGATTTGTGATCAATACACCAAAAAATCGTCTGACCCTGCTTGGTGACAAGGAGATATTTGGTATAGCCAAACGCAGGCGGGCCAAGAGAACTAATAAAGCTGCCCGAGAAACTTTTTTTGAAGAAATATCTCCTGGTGACTATGTAGTCCATGTAGAGCATGGTATAGCTAAATTTATAGGTACTGAAAGTAAGTACGATGACTCTGGCAACCACGAATATTTGATTCTCCAGTATGCCCAGGGGGACAAACTTTATGTGCCTATGGAGCATTTAGACAGAGTTGCTCCTTATGTGGCTCCAATGGATAGATCCCCTTCATTAACAAGACTCGGTACGCAAGAATGGTCTCGAACTAAGGAAAGAGTCGAAAAATCGACGCGGGAAATGGCAATGGAGCTGCTCTCGATATACGCCGCAAGACAAGTAAGCAAGGGACACTCAACTGGACCAGATACTAAATGGCAATTCGAGCTTGAAGAATCATTTCCATATGAAGAAACAGTGGACCAAATTTCCACCTTGACGGAAATAAAAGACGATATGGAATCTGAGAGACCAATGGATAGGCTTATATGTGGAGATGTCGGTTACGGTAAAACAGAACTAGCCTTGCGAGCAGCCTTCAAGACAGTAATGGACGGGAAACAAGTAGCTGTGCTAGTTCCCACGACGGTATTGGCCCAACAACACTATGAAACCTTCCTAGAAAGAATGAAGGCTTTCCCCGTCAAGTTGTCTGTTCTAAGCCGATTTAAATCAAATTTGGCACAGAAGGAAACCTTAGCCGCTTTGAAGGCTGGAACAATCGATATATGTATCGGCACACATAGGTTGGTTCAAAAAGATGTCAAATTCAAAGATTTAGGCTTGGTAATAATAGATGAAGAACAACGGTTTGGAGTGGTACACAAAGAAAGACTCAAACAAATGCGAAGCCAGGTCGACATTCTTACTCTCTCCGCCACCCCTATACCGAGAACTTTACACATGTCTTTAGCGGGAGTGAGGGATATGAGCACCATAGAAACTGCTCCTGAAGAGAGACTTCCCATAAAAACCTATGTTTCGGAATTTAGTGACGAATTAATAAGAGAAGCAATACTCAGAGAAATGGATCGGCAAGGGCAAGTGTATTTCTTGCATAATAGAGTTTATAACATCGAATATATGTCTGAATATATTCGCACCCTCGTACCTGACGCTAAAGTTGGAATTGCGCACGGTCAAATGTCGGAAAAAGAACTGGAGAAGTCAATGATAACTTTCTCACAGGGCGAAACTGACGTTTTACTTTGTACCACAATAATAGAATCGGGACTAGATATTCCTAATGCAAACACCTTGATAGTTAACCGTGCAGATTCATTCGGTTTAGCTCAACTTTACCAATTAAGAGGGAGAATCGGTAGGAGCTCCAAAAGAGGATATTCATATCTACTCATACCGAAAAGTCATAGTATGACGGAATCCGCTGAAAGGCGGCTGAAAGCCATGCTTTCAGCGACGGAATTAGGTTCAGGGTTCAAAATAGCCATGAAAGATTTGGAAATAAGAGGAGCCGGGAATATTTTAGGGGCGGAGCAGAGCGGTCACATACATGCAGTTGGTTTCGAACTTTATACTCGCCTTTTGGCGACAGCTGTAGAAGATCTACGATCTCAAGATACTCAACAAAATGATGAAGAAAGCTCTCTTCCTCCTAGCACAGTAAGTATAGATTTGGGAATGCCCACCGGAATTTCGCAAGACTATATCGAGGATCTCCCATCACGGCTAGATATATATCAAAAATTGATCAAATGCCGCACTATAAATGAAACTGACTC
>CAYPXS010000066.1:0-7735 GCA_964414725.1 uncultured Dehalococcoidia bacterium | reverse complement strand
GCCAACTACAAAGTTGGGACAATGATTTTGCCTCAATTAGAAGAAGATAGGCATGGCGTAGACGTGTTAGGTATATTTTTCTTTGATGACAATACATACATGCTAAGAAAGGGAGACCCTAAAGGTGAAAGGCTGGCAGCGATAGCAAAAGAAAAGGGAATCCTGCTAATGATGTGCGATCAGTGTGCCATTCAGAGAGAGCTCGCTACGGGGGAAGCTGGTGGTGCGGAACCCAGTGGAACGGTGGAAGGGGTAGCAGTTGGGTGTTTTCCTGACCTGTATGCGGCTTTGGCTCCAAATCCTCCCGACCAGGTAATCTCGCTTTAATAGAAGTCTCGATCGTTTTGGATTAAAGTTGTCGGAGCCTAGGATCCAACTTATCTCTGAGCCAGTCTCCCATGAAGTTCAGGGATAGAACGACCAGAAAAATAGACATACCGGGGAATATTGCGGGCCACCAGGCTGTTTTCAGATAACCACGGGCCTCGGCTACCATTATTCCCCAAGCAGGGGTAGGCGCTGGTACTCCTGCTCCTAGAAAGCTCAAGGCGGCTTCAGCTAGGATCAGGGAGCCAACACTCAAAGTGGCTATCACCACCGCGGTGTTTATCACACCTGGAAGTATGTGGCGGATAAGGATTCTTGGGAGTGATGCCCCCGCTACCCTTGCAAGATCGACGTACGGCTGATTTTTTATAGTCAAAGTTTGACTTCTTATCACCCTGACAAAGGGGTGCCAGGCTAAAAGAACCATTAACGACAATAATAAAGTAGTGCTTTGACCAAAAATCATTACGCACACCAAGGCTACCATTAGAAATGGCAAAGCCTGCCATATGTCTACAATTCGGGTGATTATTTCATCGATCCAGCCACCAGCATACCCACTTAATATACCTAGCGTGGTTCCTATAATAAAGCCACTTAATAGAGCCGCTGAAGCGACGGCTAGCGAGATCCTAGCACCGTACAATGTTCTAGTAAAAACATCTCGCCCAGAATGATCTGTGCCCAATATATGCTCCATCGTTCCTTCCTCTGTCCAGGCAGGAGGTATGTGTCGATCTCTTATTCCTCCTTTCCTAGGGTCCTGGGTGGCGAGAACATCGGCTAAAAGACCAGATAAAATTAGCAGCCCAAGTATAGCGATGGGGATAACGGGCCAATTTCTTATAAATAGCCATACAGATCTCAACTCCCTTATTACAGGGGGCCTTTTATGTAGTCCTAGGAGTCTTAAATCTTCTTCCTGTATTGCCATAAATATAAACCTAGCTATACCTGATTCTTGGATCTATAACTGCATATAGCAGATCAGCTACGAACGCAAATGACACGTATATTCCTATGAATGAGAACACAGTCCCTACCAGCAGAGGCCAGTCGTTGTCATAGACAGCTTGATTGAGGGCTACCTGTCCGATACCAGGCCATGAGAAAACGATTTCTACGACCAAAGCTCCATTTAAGTAGTCTGCTAATAAGACAAGCATCGAAGTTAGGGGAGGTATGATTGCGTTTTTCAATCCGTGTTTCCAAATTAAAGGGAATCGAGCAACACCTTTAGCTCGGGCAAGTTTTATGTATTCTGAGTCTAAAATTTCCAACATTGAAGATCGGGTTAGTCGCATTATTCCTGCTGCTGCAGGCCAACCCAGCACAATCCAAGGGAGTATATAAAATTTCAGGTTGCCCCAGGCTAAGAAAAACCCGTCATGATTACCTCTGGTCCCTGCCGGAAACCATCCCATATAGACGGAAAATATCATAATGGCCAGAACCCCAGTGAAGAATTGAGGTGTTGCTTGTCCGACCAGTGCAAATGCTCTAGCAAAATAATCCCATATGGTGGCTCTTTTTACTGAGGCAAGTATTCCCATGGATAGGCCTACAACTGCAGCAAAGATCCATGCTCCTAAGGCAAGCCATAACGTAGCTGGCAAATGCTGCCATATTATGGAGCTAACCGGGCGGAGTGTTCCTATGGATTCTCCCATGTCCCCTTGAAGCATTCTCCACACCCACTTACCGTATTGGACGGGTAAGGGATCATTGATTCCGAGCTGTTCCCCTAATTCTTCCCACAAATCTTCTTGGATACCTATTCCACCGGTTTCTGGGATGTACAAATAACGTGGGTCAGGGCCAACTCGGGTTAAGGCAAAAATAAAGATGGTTGCACCTACAATTGAGATGAACATGGAAAACAATCGTCGTATTAGAAATCGACTCATTAAATAAACTAAACCCTCACAATGAGGGTTCTGTCCTCCAAGATGTTTGTGAACCGAACTTTAGGATGACTGGCTGGCAAGGAAGCTGGGCTATTTAGGTTTTAAACTATCACACCCCCTCGGAGTTTTATATCCGAGAGGATGTGTTAGTTTACTTATTTGGCAGGCAGTATGTGTTGAGGTCGACCCCAAGCACCACCAGCGGAAGATCGTGATGACCACGATTCTATTGTTTCAGGATTAGCTGCAACACCTCTGGGAGGCTGCACCATTCCACCGTACAATTGCCAGTAGTAATAGTAGTCAACCATGTCCAAATGCAATGCCTCTCTCTTAGCTTTGTCACGTTCGCCGTTTATATTGACGTACATGTAATCGAGGTACTTGCTCTCAAAGGAACAACCCCAGCTAGGTCGGCTGAACGTACTGTCTGATGGTGGTGGCGGCCAGTCTAACGGGTAGTTGGCTGTCTCCACACTACAGTTTTTAACAACTGGGTAAGCTTGAGTTCTATTGGCCATTCTTGGAACGACCACTGCTCCATACTCTTCAGTTAGGAGAGTAGTTTTCACTCCGAGCTCTTCCCATCCGGCAGCAACTGCATCAGCTTGTTCAAGACATACGTCACCGGTTTCACATCGGTATTTGTTCATCTTTATTTCAAACCGTACGCCGTCTGAGCCTACAGGGTATCCAGCTAGATCTAGTAGTCGACCAGCTTCTGTCATATCTGTAGGTATCTCCCAAGGCCATTCATAGTTCGGCTCTGCTGCTGGAACATCGTACTCTACCCAGTCAGTTCCGCCATATTTATCATGGTATCCCTTAATTGCGGCCGCGGTGACCGTACGATTCGGATCCCATCCAGGGAATTTAGGTCCCATAAGCTCTTGGTAAATAGGGGTTCCGAGTCCTCCTTGGAGTACCTCGTTAATTCCCTCTCGGTCAATAGCCATGCCAAGCGCCCATCGTACAAGCCGAGCTTGTTCCATGTCGCTGATTCCGTCTGGGTTGTCAGTGTCGTCATATGGACATTTTTCTTCCCAAGGACATCCGATCCATGGATGGTCAACTGCGAATACCTCAGATTCCCAAGGAGTCAGAGCATCGCCAGTTTTTGCATTTACATCTGTCCATAAGTTGCCGGGCCAAATAACACTCAATGTCATCGTGTCTTTATCAGACATGGTTGTAATGAATTTGAGACCCATTCCAGGTAGTTCAGGGAGTCTGGCGAAGTCAATCTCACCAAGGTCTGCCTGTCCTGTTTGCATCATAGCAAGTCTACTAGTGATTTCGGGTACCTGAACAACCACAAAGGTTCCTATGTGAGCTGTTTCTCTCCAGTGGCTTGGTATAGCGTGTACTGTTCCCCTGTTGTTGGGTTCCCATTCGCCAATTGTGAATGGTCCAGTACCCACAGGAACTAGCTTTTTCGCTTCTGCACCGACTGTATCAAAGGCATTTTTGCTGTCTATGATGACTGTGGTGTCGTTTATATCAAATTCACTTATTGGTATTCCCCAGAATATATCGGTGACCATGGGAACTTTTACGGTGTAATCGTCTGCCGCAACAGCTTCGCCAAAAGTACCACCAAGCTGTGCGCCTAGACCAGATCGTATGTCAGGGTTAACCATTGCATTCTGCCTGTTAAGGTTCCATGCAACGTCGTGCGCACTTAATTCTCCGAAATCGCCAAAGGAAGAGAATTCCTCGGGTGTATTGAATTTAACCCCTTGTCTTATCTTTAGTGTAAGTTCGTTTCCTGCGTCATTTATGCTCCATTCCTCTGCAAGAAATGGTGACAAAGGATCGGTACCATCGTGGACCAGCAACTGGTCGTAGTAGCCCATATTCAACTCACCTGGGCTAGCGCCATAAGGCTGAACCGGATAGTCTCCGAACTGTTCAGACACTTCTGCAATTGCAAAAGTTACTGTTGCTTTTCCAGCTGCTGCTGGTGCTGCTGCTGGTGCTGCTGCCGCTGGTGCTGCTGCTGCCGCTGCTGGTGCTGGTGCTGCTTCTTCTTCTGAATCACCGCAGGCAACCCCAACTAGTGCAACAAGCGCAATCAACGCCATAACCGGCAACGCTGTCTTGCTGAAAATCTTCATGAAGATAGTCCTCCTATTTCCTGATTTCCATATTACCCATACCACCCTACAAATCTGCTCCAATTTAGTTTCGCGGCAAAACCGCACCCAATCGAAGCTAGAGGCGGGCGGATTGACGCAATAGTAAATCTTTTTATTGATAAGTCAAGCTTTATATTATGAAAAGTTAGTTTCTAGGTTGCGTATATGTCATATTATTAGGTTTATTTATAAATTATCCCAAATTATGAGCGGTACAATAGCAAAGTGAAAATTGAGATACCCCTTGTTTTGACAGCTATATTAGCCAGGATTTTTCTTG
This sequence comes from uncultured Dehalococcoidia bacterium, assembly GCA_964414725.1. GTDB lineage: Bacteria > Chloroflexota > Dehalococcoidia > Lucifugimonadales > UBA826 > UBA11996. Next base: position 3,083 of record CAYPXS010000066.1, on the reverse strand, counting down.
GATTACTATTCTCGTCGTTTGTAGCATTTGTGTCTTGGGTAATGTTCTTTCAGGGAAGTAGTGTCGACCAAGAGGTTTATTATCTGAAACAGAGCATTGTTATCGGTATTCCTGCGGGTTTAATTATTTCCTTGATTTGGTGGAATCCCGAGAGCCCTAGACATGTGATGATTTTTCAAGCAGTTACTATCATTTTTATCAGTGTCTTATCGCCTTTGGTGATGGTGAATCTATTGGACATTGATGTTGGAACTACATTGGTTGGACCATCCGTCAGGGTCCCTGTTGTGTCGATTGGGGATATTTTTAAGAAGATGATGTTGTCTACAGTTTTTGCTGCCAATTTTGCAGCTGCAGTTTTTTTCTTGTATCGGTCAGTGGTTCTTAAAGAGATATAAATCCAGGCTAACAGTCACCTTTAGCTGTAATGATTTCTCCTGTGTCTTCATAAAACCTCCACATAGCCCCCGACACCTGATCATTGATGGTCCATTCATTATATCCACGCAAATGATGATCATTGGTCCTCGGCATTCTCATCCAAGTCGCATCGAACTTATTTTTATTCAATAGATATTTTGGACCGCTTGCACAATTTTCCGATATCCATGTTTTAACTCTGGAAAGAGCCTGAGATCTTGTGAAGGTAGGAGTGTGATCTTCCGCTGCTTTAATTTGAGTCTCTTGAGAAAGTGCGAGGCTTTTTTCAGTGAACGGGATTCTTCCAGCCGAACCAATTAGAATGACAGCAACCCCTACTAAGAGGACTATGACCCATTTAATCAATTATGTTTTCCTTATCTATTTATTGGATACAGCAAGTCGCAATCTAAAGTATAAAGGCAATGATCTGGATAATGCATCTGGCATATTTGATCAGCTATTTAAGTTATACAAGTGTAGAAAAACGAGCTTGCTGTTTTACCAGACTATATTTGTCTGAGCCTCGGATCCCATCTGTCTCGTAACCAGTCGCCCACGAAATTGAATGACAACACTGTTAGGAATATAGCCATTCCAGGGAAGAAGGCAACCCACCATGCGGACCCTAGGTATTCCCTTCCATTGGAAATATCTGCACCCCATGACGGAGTTGGTGGCGGAACACCAGCTCCAAGGAAAGACAAAATACTCTCGGATAGGATAGTACTGCCTACTTGGAGTGTGGTGGCGACAATCACAGTGTTACCTACGGCGGGTAGCAAATGTTTCACCATTATGCGAGGGGTAGAAGCCCCAGCTACTCTTGCAAGTGCAATGTAATCAAAATGTCTCACTTGCAACGTTTGGCCCCGGACAAGCCTCGCTATTCCTGCCCATGCCCCAAGTGCGAGCACAAAAGCAACCACGGCAAAACTTTGTCCAAGAACAAATACCAGAGCTATTGCTAGCAGTAAATAAGGAATTGCATTAAATACGTCAACAATACGCATAATAATTTCGTCAACGATTCCACCATAGTAGCCAGCTACCAGGCCCACAGTGGTACCAAATACTGTTCCGATGATTATTGCTACTGCGGCAAGGCTCAACGAAAGACGAGCCCCGTAAATGATTCGACTTAATAAGTCACGGCCTAATTGATCAGCTCCTAGTATGAAATGATAAACTTTTTCATCTTTACCAAGACCGATTCCATTAGTGTTACACGGTAAAAACTTGTTGGATATTTGTCCTTCTTCGCATGGCTCAGACCAAAATGGCATAGCCAAAACGGCTCTCAATTGGTCCTTTTCAGGATCATATGGTGCCATTAGCGGAGAGAAAACCGCGCATAAAATTAGAAGTCCAAGGATGAAGAAGGGAATGAGAGGCCAACGCCGAATCACGTAAAGCCAACGGGTTAATGTTGATTCTTGCGTCGCTTTCTCTAGATCGGCCAGAGTCATTTGATTTGTTGAAGTAGTCAAAGCTATTCCTTATGTATATCTGATTCTTGGATCGATCACTGCATAAAGAATGTCGATCAAAAAAACGGCAAAAACATACACAACTGTGAACACTAAAACTGCTCCAGTCATGAGAGGGAAATCGTTATTTAGAATTGCAGTGTAGGTCATTTGTCCTAGTCCAGGCCACGCAAAAACCGTTTCGGTTACAACGGTTCCTCCTATGAAACCTACCAAAATAAGAGCTGAAAAAGTGAGAGGAGGAATTAGGGCGTTTCGAAAGGCATGTCTCCAAATCACACCACCATTGCCAACTCCCTTTGCTCTCGCCAGCTTTATATATTCTGAATCAAGAACATCGAGCATCGAGGATCTCACAAGCCTCATCAACCCTGCAGAAGCTAACCAGCCCAGCGTTACAGCGGGCATAATGTAGTATTGGATCTTTTCAAAAAATCCAGATGCGTCATGACCTCTTGTTCCGGATGGTAGCCAATCCAAATTGACTGAAAAAACAAGTATTAGCATTATCCCTAACCAAAAAGGAGGCAAAGCTTGACCAAAGACGGCAAATGTTCTGCCTAAAGCATCTATGAAGGTACCCCTTTTAACAGCAGATAACATTCCTATAGGTATACCGGTAAGTAACACGAACAGCGTAGCCGCAAAGCCAAGTTGCAGGCTTGCTGGTGCAAATCCTTTTACCATGTCAAAAACAGGTTTTCCGGTCTTGAGGGATTCACCGAAGTCGCCCTGAAAAAAACCTTTACCAACCCATATAAAATACTGAACGACTAGAGGCTTATCTAGGTGGAATTCTTCCCCCCAGGCTTCCCATTGCTCAGGTGAAACATAGCCAACATTAAGCATTACATTCCGAGGGTCCCCTTGAAGGCGAGACAGCGAAAACACAATTAAGGTGGCTGCCAAAATTGCCATTATCAAGAATATGAACCGTCTTATTATGAATGTTCTCATTCGTGTAATACCTGTGATTATTTGCTGTTTATATTAACAGGACAATAGCTCTCATACAGAGCTGTAATTCGCAGAACAGCACCGGCGCCTCATCTCTAAAAAGTGAGGCCGTGCCAGTGCTGCTCTAATTTCTAATAGACTACCTTGCGGCAGGAACTATGGTGTCAAACGAGTTAGGAAGCTCGTATGGTGCCAAGTCCCAGCTTGCTACGGTAT
>CAYPXS010000065.1:0-7887 GCA_964414725.1 uncultured Dehalococcoidia bacterium | reverse complement strand
TTATCTTGAGTTTCAGGTGGCATCCATTACTTCCATTCGCATGATTTAGCTTGTAGAGCTGACCTAATTATATGTAATACACCACCGGTAGGTAAAGTCAGGGGGGTGTTTAAAGTTAAATCGTCTGGATTTCAGCCTATAAAATAAGGCAAAATTCAAGTCGATAAAATTAATTTAAAGGAATAAAAAAAGCCCCCTGGCAGTGGCCTATTTTCCCACGCCGTTGCCAGCGCAGTATCGTCAGTGCTGAGTAGTTTCACTTCCGTGTTCGGGATGGGAACGGGTGGGTCATACTCGCTTATACCACCAGGAGACAATTAACTTTTAATAAAGGCCCATAAGAGGGGCCGGTTATTAAATTTACCTTCATTTGGAAAATAAGACAATAGGGAACAAATGTAAATCCCAAGATATTTTGCCTACTTCCTCATATTGAAGGTGAAATATTAACAAAGACCTACATATGCCAGAAGTCTTATTCTTGACCCCACCAGTTGCAAATGCTAGCCTTACGATTAGTAAATTACATTCGGGGTTACGGCCCAACAGTAATGAAAATTCTAAATTATGAGCGAAGATTAAGGAGTTGAACCGTGGCAACAACAAGCTTAATACAGGTATCTGAATTGGCTGCCGACAAGCTTTCTGAGATTCTAAAGGAACAAGGGGAAGAGAACGGAATGCTCAGAGTGATGGTCACTCCTAGCCCTAATGGAGGCTTCCAGCATGTTCTCGGGGTGGAATCAGAGCCGAAAGATGAGGACATAGTCATAGAGGCTCATAGTATAAAAGTGGTAATTGATGGGGAAAGTGCGCCTCTACTAGAGGGCGCAGAAATCGATTACGTTGATGGTTTGATGAGAAGCGGATTCGTTATTTCAAACCCGAACATTGAAAACTCTGGCGGCGGATGCGGATCTGGAGGAGGATGCGCTTGCGGCGGCGGAGGAGGAGGAGGATGCGGCGGCGGCGGCGGTGGATGCGGCGCTGGCGGCGGTGGTTGCGGATGCGGTGGGCACTAGTACGATAACCGAGAAGGGGCGGCAAAACCGCCCCTTCTTAATTTTGAGAAGATGATTTTCCAATACTTAGATTCCTTTTCGAGAGATCCTGTCTCAGCCTTCCTGTCATTAACCTTAGTTTTGGTATCGATTGTAGCCGCTGTTTCCATCCACGAATTCTCACATGCCTTTGCTTCAAACAAACTCGGCGACCCTACGGCCAAATTGTTGGGACGACTGACCCTAAACCCCAAGAGCCACCTTGACCCTTTGGGGTCACTTCTTTTTTTGTTTGCCGGTTTTGGATGGGGAAAACCAGTCCCGGTCAACGTGTATGGTATTAAAAAAGTATCCCCCCAAATGGGTATGGCATTAGTATCTTTCGCAGGCCCCGCATCCAACCTGATAACTGCCATTTTAATGGGTCTATTGATAAAGCAATTCGCCCTGGCTTTCGGTTTATGGCCAATATGGATCGAACTTGGTTCTCGATTTGTACAAATCAGCCTCATATTGGCGGTTTTTAATCTTATCCCTCTGCCTCCATTAGATGGCTATAAAGTTCTACTTGGCCTTCTACCTATGAATTTAGCAATTCAATATTCTGGACTCGAGAAATATGGGCCGTTCGCATTAATAGGTTTGTTTCTTGTGGACATGACGGTGCCAGGAGTAAACATTTTGTCTTCCTTAGTTGGAACTCCTGTTAGGCTATTGATTAATTTGATTTTTTAATACACAGGGGCCCCATTAAACCTCGCTTCGTGTATTATTTTCCTGTGTTTAATTCTTTCCGAAAATAAAAGGAAGGGTTTTAAATTACATTGAAATATAAATTCTGGACCCCCGTATTATTGAGGTGTAACTTTGGAACGTATCACTGTCGTTGGAATGGGACCGCTTGGAGCATCTCTAGGGTTAGCCCTGAAAAACATTAGATTGAAAAATACTGAGGTTGTCGGACATTTCCTGAACCGTAAAACTCAATCTGCAGTCAATAAGATGGATGCCTTTGACTCAATAGAAGGCAACTTGAGTAAAGCAGTAGATGGAGCCCAGCTAGTTGTTATTGATTTCCCTATAAATGAAACTAGAGATTTATTTGAAACTTTAGGGTCGCTCGTATCAGATGGTGCTGTAATAACGGACATGGGGTCCTCAAAGAAAAGATCCGCTGCATGGTCTGAAGAATTTCTACCAAGCACCGTCTCATATGTGGGGGGACGTCCTATAATTAAGGTCCAACTAAACGGTGTTGAAAGCGCATCCAGGAATCTATTTGAGGGTGTCAATTACTGTGTCATACCTTCAAAATCTGCTGACGACCAAGCTACGAAAACCGTAGTCGGACTAGCGGAATCCATCGGTGCTAAGCCCTATTTTTTGGATGTTGACGAGCACGATAGCTACTCCGCCGCTATGAACAATCTTCCTTATCTGATATCAACAGCATTTGTTAATGCCACCGCGGGTACTGAATCTTGGAGAGAAATGCATAAAAGTGCCGGCAGCCTATTCGACATGCAGTCCTCCCTGAGTGCCGATGACCCCACTGATGTAGAGGCTGACTCATTGACCATGTCTGAACCATTAATTTACTGGGTTGACCAAATGATATTGTCACTTCATAAATTAAGAACAGAACTACAAGAAGATAGTGAAGATTTTTTGGAATCTTTCATACACGCATGGGAGCAAAGAGCAAGATGGGAGGCTGACGTTGTGGACAGGAATACTGACATGGATGAAATTCCAAGTGCAGCGGAATCAATGGCTTCTGCTTTCCTAGGCGACAAACTTGCAAGGAGAGTTACCAAAATGGGTGACGCAAATAAAAAAGAGTCTTGGAGATATCCTAGGGGCCGATAAAAATGATTAGTAAAGTAACATCTCCACGTAGACTATATGGTCGAGTAAAACCTCCCGGAGATAAGTCCATATCTCATAGGGCTAGCTTGCTAAACAGCATAGCAACAGGAATTTCCCATGTGTCAAACTTTTGTGTTGGGGACGACAGATCTTCAATGCTGGGGTGCCTGAAAGGATTAGGAGCAAATATAACAAGGCATACGGACTGTAAAATTTCAGGGGCACAGGAATGCTTTGAAATTATTGGAACGGGACTTCATGGCTTGAAGGAACCTACAGATGTGTTAAATGCCGGTAACAGCGGCACGACAATAAGATTGATATCCGGCCTGCTTGCGGGTCAAGATTTTTTCAGCGTCATCACAGGTGACGAATCTTTGAGAAATCGCCCAATGAAAAGGATAACCGATCCATTAACTCAAATGGGCGCAGACATAAATGGTCGTAATAACGATTCTTTGGCTCCTCTTTCCTTCAAAGGCAATCCTTTGAAAGGGATCGAATACACTATGCCAGTTGCTAGTGCGCAACTAAAATCATGCCTCATAATTGCTGGATTGTATTCAAGTACACCTAACTTAATACATCAACCAGCGGAATCACGAGATCATACGGAAAGGATGCTCAATTCTATGGGCGGTCTTTTGGAGATCGATGGTCTAACAATTAAGACGGGTTCAAAAGAACTCAAATCTGTAGACGTAAAAGTGCCAAGCGACACTAGCGGGTCATCTTTTTGGTTGATCGCCGGAGCATGTCATCCTGATGCAAAAATAACTATTCCGGGAATGGGAATGAACCCCACTCGGACTGGAGTTCTAGAAGTATTGGAATCCATGAACGCCAATATATCCATCGAAAACGAACATTTGGAAGGGGGTGAGCCCACAGCCGACGTAACAGTCTCTAGCAGTGACTTGGTGGCAACAGAAATATCAGGAGACGTAATACCAAGGGTAGTCGATGAATTACCAATATTGGCACTTGCCGCCTGCTATGCCAATGGTACAACTGTTATTAGTGACGCCGAAGAGTTAAGAGTAAAAGAATCGGATAGGATTTCAGCCACAGTCGAAAGCCTCACTAGATTAGGTGCGAAAATAGAAGAGACTGAGGACGGCATGCGGATAACAGGGACTCATTCTCTAACTGGAGCCGAAGTGGAAACACATGGCGACCACAGAATAGCAATGACCAACGGAATCGCAGGACTATTAGCATCTGGAGTGACGACAGTTGGGAATTCCGAAGACGCGAGTGTCTCTTATCCATCTTTTTGGGAAGTGATAACAGAATTACAGGAGTAATTTCACTAATCTTTGAACATTAAAGAAAAGCAACCTATCCTTCTAATCCTTTCTGGACCATCAGGGGTCGGAAAGGATGCCGTTCTTTCAAGAATGCGGGAACTGGGTGAGCCTTACCACTACACCGTCACAGCCACTACCAGGCCAAAACGAGATGGTGAAACAGAAGGAAAAGATTACATTTTCATTAGCCAGTCTGAGTTCAAAAAACAAATAGAACTAGGTGGTTTTCTAGAGTGGGCAAAGGTATATGGGAATTACTATGGAGTTCCGCGTAACCAAGTCAAAACTGCCTTAAAAAAGGGAAGTGATGTCATTATCAAAATTGACGTCCAGGGAGCCCAGACAATTAAGAAATTGGCACCGATGGCACTGTACATTTTCCTGGCACCACCCGACACAGATCAATTGGAGAAAAGGTTAACCGAAAGAATGACAGAATCTCCTGAAAGCCTGCAAATTAGACTCAAGACAGCAGCTGTGGAAATGGAATCTGCCATCTGGTTTGATCATATAGTGATAAATCATGAAAACCAGTTGGATTCAGCTGTCTCAGAGATTCAAAATACCGTCAAAACCGCACGAACGAAACAACACTCCCAGTGGTATCTAGATGCTCTTTAAATAAACTAAGAATCCTTTAGATCCTTTATGACATCCCTCAAGATGTTTTCCTCTTCCTCGTTTTGAACATTCATTCCAAAACTAACCGACGAAGCATATTTACCATAGGTGGACCTGATTTTTTTTCCTATTTCATCATAGGTTCCTACTACTGCGAAGCTTTCAAGCATTTCATCGGTAATTTCATCACCCATTTGAGACCATTCTCCATCAATCGACATCCTATAGAGTTTTTCGTGAGTATCGTTCCAACCTTGGGCTCTCATAACATCAGCATAGCTACGAGTTGATGCATAGAAAGAAATCCGACTCTTAGTTTCTTTTCTCTTTTTTTCTAAGTCCTCATCATCTTCTCCAGCCACTATAAAGCCCCCTCCAGATATCGATATATCTTCGATTGATCTACCGACTCTTTCTGCACCTTTCTGTAAGTTAGGTAACACCACATCTCGTGTATATGTCGGAGTGTTAAACGAGTGGAGAATTACCCCGTCACAGAGTTCCCCTGCCACTCTTAGCATATTAGGATTCACCCCAGCGATAGAAACTTTGACGTCAGGATGTTCTATAGGACCCGGATTAAAAAAAGGTGACATTAAATTAAATGAATAATAGTCACCAGCAAAATTCAACTTAGTCCCGTTCTGCCAACAATCCCAGATATGTTTTAAGGCCATCACATACTCTCTCATTCTGGGCGCTGGAGCAGACCAAGGCATCGAGAATCGCCTCACAATGTGTCCCCTCACCTGGCTACCAAGGCCCAGGGTAAACCTACCCTTCGAAAGATTTTGTAGATCCCAGGCGATATATGCGGTGTCCATTGGACTTCTGGAAAAAGATAAAGCGATCGAAGTTTGCAGTTCGATCTCATCGGTGTGTTCTGCTGCCAAAACTAAAGGCAAATACGGATTATGACCTGTCTCAGAGGACGAAAAAATATCGTACCCTCTTTCTTCTGATTTCCTCGCAGCATCGACGATGCCGTCCACAGAGTACTCTTGAAAAGTGGTTGAAACCTTCATGGCCCATTATCCTCCATACTTTATTTGACAACAGATGGCATTTTACACAGGTGACTATGAGCTTAACAATAATTCTTACTGTCCCGAAAGTTTTTCCTTGCTGAGAATTAGATTTTGTTTAATATTCAACATATATAATGCGATGCACACCTAAACCATTATGGATAAAACAATGCAAAAAAAATTGAACCTACTAGATGCAATTTATAATCAGAGAGCAATAAGATATTTCAAAGACCAAGAAATACCCGACGAAATAATTCATAAATTAATAGAGATTGCAACCAAAGCTCCAAGTGGGGGCAACAGTCAACCTTGGAGATTTTTGGTCGTCAAAAACCAAGAAATAAAAGACGAAATTGCTGGTCTGTATCTAAAATCGTGGGATATATCCTATGGAAGTGATTCAAAAGGTGAAAGGAATTTAGAACAAAGGGTCATGACTTCAGCCTCATACCTCGCTGAAAATATAGCTGCCGCACCTGTCTGGGTTATTGCATGCCTAAACCATGAGGGAAATGATTCCCATATGGGCAGAGGAGCATCAATTTACCCTGCCGTTCAAAATTTTTTACTGGGATGTATGGAATTTGGATTAGGAAGTGTGATAACAACTCTACACAAAAGATATGAGAAAGAGGTGAAACAACTGCTAGGAATACCTGAAAATACTGAAACTGCTGCATTGTTACCCGTTGGGTATTTGGATGGCAAAGCAAATTACGGCCCAACCAAAAGGGCCCCAGTAAATCAAATTGCTTATCAGGACAATTGGGGTATCCCTTTTAATTAAACGTCCAATAAAACAGGAGTGTAAAAAATGGCGTACGAATTTATAAATTATGAAAAGAAAGGTAGGATCGCCTACATAACTATAAACAGACCTGAAAGGCTTAATGCCCTTCACCCCCCTGCAAACCTTGAGATGAAAGAAGCATTCACAGCTTTTGAAAATGATCCAGACGCCTGGGTAGCTATCGTCACAGGCACCGGCGACCGAGCATTTTGCGCAGGTAATGACCTGAGATACACGGCAGAAAATTGGGGCGAACGGGAAAAAGAGGCCGCGACGGGAGCGAGAATAAGAGCCGCTTTCGGTGGCATTACAACCGACATGGACTTCAAATGCTGGAAACCTATAATCGCCGCTGTAAACGGTTATGCCCTCGGGGGGGGGTTAGAACTTGCCATGGCTTGTGACATCATTGTGATTGCTGACCATGCCGAAGTAGGGCTTCCTGAGCCACGGGTTGGATTAATTGCGGGGGCCGGAGGGGTTCATAGATTGCCAAGACACGTACCTTTAAAAAGAGCGATGGGGATGATGCTTACCGCAAAACGAATCAGTGCCCAAGAGGCCTATGATTTGGGATTGGTAAATGAAATAGTTCCTTTGGCTGAAGTTGTAACTACAGCTGAAAGATGGGCGAATGAAATTCTGGAAGCAGCTCCGCTTTCTGTACGAGCTTCAAAACAAATGGCCTACGAAGGTCTCGATTGGCCACTTGCTAACGCATTGCAAAGAAAATATTCAGAAGAAAACAAATTCCTGGGGTCTGCGGACATGAGAGAAGGACCTCTGGCATTTTCAGAAAAGAGAAAACCAAATTGGATCGGAGCTTAAAAATACAAACAACAACAAAGTATTAATTAGAGGAATTACCACTTAAACTATGGCAACAGAAACCAGACTAATCCTTCCTGAACATGTCACGCCTGCCAACTATCAGGTCAAACTAGAACCGAATTTTGACACCTTTACCTTCCGTGGTGAAGTCATTATAAAAGCTAACGTTAACCAAACCACAGATTCAATAGTATTAAATTCAGCTGAACTAGAAATAGAAGATGTTTCCGTAGATTCTCAAGGTATCAAATGCGACGTACGTGACGTTTCAATTAACCCGGACGATGAGACCATTACCATAAAATTAGCTAAATCATTGGAAATAGGAACACCTAATTTACAAGTTCGAATTTCATTCATTGGATCATTGAACGACCGCCTACTTGGTTTCTACAGAAGTCAATACACAGATATAAATGGTAATGAAAAATTCC
>CAYPXS010000064.1:0-7927 GCA_964414725.1 uncultured Dehalococcoidia bacterium | reverse complement strand
CCGTTGCTCAGCCTATCAATGGCATCACTGAATACTTCGTGCATTTGGCCTCCAGATTCTATTGCTGACAAATGTTGCTGCTTAGATAGACCTATTCATATTAAGCCTATCAACCACTGGATATTAGATCAATTTTACCGATATCCGAATAATACAACTATAATACATCTGAATAACAACCTGCTTATACATGAACCGTGAGGATCTAAACATGAACAGGGAAACGCAAAAAATACCTTTATTCCCCCTCAGCACTGTCCTTTTCCCGGGGGGTACAATACCCCTTCAAATATTTGAAGATAGGTACCATTCTATGATCCAAGACTGTTTAGAATCGGACTCGAAGTTTGGCGTAGTGCTAATCAAGGAAGGAAAAGAGGTCGGTAGTACGGCTGTCCCTCATTCTGTGGGTACATTGGCAAAAATAACACAAATGAGAGAAATCTCTCAAAATCGCCTATACCTAACCGCTGTGGGGGAAACTCGATTCACAATAGTGGAATTAATCAAAGAAAAGGCCTACCTTGAAGCATTAGTAGAAACACACGCAGTAGACAGCTTCCAAGAGGTTGCCGAAAAATCCAGGTATGAAGCTCAAAAGGCAGCCGCTAGGCATTTAAAATCAATTGTTAATCTTAGCGGAGGCTGGGTTAAGAATGCAGAAACACCAATCCCCAACGACCCTGAAAAATTATCTTTCTTTCTAGGTCAATTACTTCAAGGATCCAACAAAATTCGCCAAGAAATACTAGAAGAATCCTCTCCTGCAAAAAGAGTTGAATTGTGCCTGATACTACTAAAAAGAGAAGCCCGAAGCATTTCAAGTACCCTTAATTTGGATTTGCTATTCAAATTTAGCCGGAATTAAACAACTAAAGACAAATTTCTAGGAGTCTAATACCCCTTCCTTGTGAAGGAAGTTAGCGAGGCGGCTGATCCCTTCAGTTATATCCTCTGGTTCGTTATAGCCATAGCAAAGTCTTATGTGATCTTGACCAGTATTGCCGCTAGGTGAGTAGTTAGTACCTGGATGAAATCCAACATCAATTTCTGACACTGACCTTTGATTTAAAGCCACAATATCAGAGCCTTCCTTCAATTTCACCCAAATATAGAGTCCACCATCTGGATTACTCCATTCGGCGCTTGTGCCAAAATTTTCACCTAAGGCCGCCAACATAGCGTCCCTTTTTGTCCTTTGTATACCATTTATTTCTTCGACATGAGCGTCTAGATATTTCCTAGCATATTTTTCCACTGCCATAGCCGTAAATTCACTTACTCGCCCACTCTTTACACCCATAGCCCTATCCAAGATTAACTTGGGAGCTGTCATATACCCCAAACTCATCCCAGGAGCGATGGTCTTTGAAAACGAACCTACATACATTACGCTGTCGGTGTCATCGAGGTTAGCTATCGATGTTGGAAGGTCTCCATCGTATCTGTTGTCAGCGTAACAATCATCTTCTAATATGGGCACCCCATGTTTCTGGGTTACCGCTAACAATTCTCTTCTCCGATCTTCGGGAATAGTCCACCCTTGTGGATTTTGGAAAGTGGCAATGAGATAAACAAACTTTGGTTTCCGTCCCGATTTGATAGCATCCGTTATCACCGTGTCTAACTTTTCTGGGTCCATACCTTTTTCATCAGAATCAACTCCTCTTATATCAGCAAAATGCCGTCGCAGTGTATTCAAGGTACCACCGTAAACAAAGCTGTCAGTAATTGCTACGTCTCCAGGATTCAAAAGTACTGCGCAAATCATGTCTATTGGCTGACCCGAACCGTTACCCAAAATGATGTCATCTTCAGAGACATGTATATCTCGATCTCTTCCAATTTTTTCAGCAACATATTGTCTGAGAGGGGTATTCCCCTGAGGATGTGGATAAACAGCAAGCTCAGAGCCTGATTCTTCCAATGCTTCTTTTAGGCATTCTAATATTTCGGTATGGGGCAAAGACACAGGGTCAGGATAAGCAACGGCAAAATCGTACTTACCTTTCCTTGCCGGTGTGATCCTAGAAGTCTCCGGGATATGGTTTGCCAATATGTTTTGAAATTCAAATGCCATCATTTCTCTCCTAGTTATTTAGGCAATTCCTGCCTTCAGCATACTGAAAAAATTTACGCTCCGAGATACTAGCTTTTTAAAGCCAATGTATCAACCTTTTTAATCTTCTACTGTAATTCGCAAACGTTTGTTAATTCGACCTTTACTTTCATGTCCTGTCACCCTTATTTTCCCCACTTCTCGTGTATTATGAACATGAGTTCCACCATCTGCCTGTAGGTCTAAACCAGATATATCGACTATCCGTATTTCAGAAATGGAATCAGGCAATTTATTTATTTTCATCCTTATCAGATCTGGGATTTTGAAAGCCTCCTCCCTAGAAAGATTAAAAACTTTAATGTCTCTTTCTGCCTGCACTTCTTCGTTTACAAGATTTTCAATTTCTGAAGCAAATCCCGAGGACATCTCAGAAAGTTCAAAATCCATCCTGGCTTGTAGGGGAGTCATATTTCCCCCAGTCACTTGAGCGGCATAATTCCTCCAAACAACTCCACATAAAATATGCAAAGCAGTATGGGTCCTCATGAGTTGATATCTCTTCTCCCAGTCAATCATCCCTGTTACCGAATCCCCCACATCAGGAATCGAGTCTTCCACCTTGTGAACCAACTTACCATCTATCCTCGAAACCTTAGAAATCCCAGTTGACCCATCGCTCCATTTTATTGTTCCAGTATCACAAGGTTGCCCACCACCGCCCGGATAAAATGCTGTCTTATCCAAAACTATCCCTGCTCCTACAACATCAGTAACAATAGCCTCAAAGTCCCGTAAATAACTATCGTCGTAACACAAAATATCAGTCATATGAAATATACTGTCCCTCTATTTAAAAGGTTCTTCGTTGGTAAACACAAGGCTTGCAGCTGCCATAAACATTCCCCCAACTCCCTGGCAAAATGAAGACTTAACTCCATCCACCTGATGAGCTGCTTCTCCTCGCACCTGTCTTACAGATTCTTGTATAGCAAACATCCCATACATCCCGGTGTGTGTGTAGGAAAGTCCTCCTCCATTGGTATTCATGGGAAGTTTACCGCCAGGAGAAGTGTTGCCTTCTTGAATAAATGCTCCTGCTTCTCCTCTTTTTACAAATCCTAAATCTTCTAAGCCATATATGGGCAAATGAGCAAACGCGTCATAGACCATTAAATGATCCACGTCATTATGCCCAATACCTGACTCCTCGAAAGCTTTTTTACTCGACGTCTTGAAGGCCGCAGAGGTAGTCATATCGTACATTTGGCTTACTACTGGAGTTTCAACGGATTCACCGGTGCCGATAATGTAGACCGGTTTGGTCGGAAAATCTTTGGCTCTGTCAGAACTAGTAATTATCAAGGCACCCCCCCCATCCGTTACAAGACAACATTCAAGAAGATGAAACGGGTAGCAGATCATTCTACTATTGAAAACGTCATCAGTTGTAATAATGTCCCCATACATTGCTCTGGGAACCTTATTAGCCCATTTTCGTTGTGCAACCGGAACTGATGCCAATTGCTCATGAGTTAAACCGGTTTCCTTCATATATCGAAGAACACCCATTCCAAACTGAGTTGTAGGTCCAGCTACACCATATATTGATTCAAATTGGCCAGGAAATGAATTATCCCTTCTACCTCCTGATTGACCGGAAACATCTCCAATTTGGCCTGTTTGCTCACCTACCCTATTACGACCACTCTGCGCCATAGAAACCAATACTGTCTCACACAATCCACTTGCTATAGCTGCAGCTGCGTGTCTTACATGCACCAAAAATGAAGTCCCGCCGACTTGGGTGTTATCAATCCATTTGGGTACTATCCCTAGATAATGAGCCAAAGATGCGGGATTCATAGTTGTAGCGATTCCGTCTATTTCATTTTTGTCTATCCCGCAATCGTTGATAGCGTTGACCGCTGCATCAACATGCAGCTGGAAGGCCGTTTTATCTGGTATAGAACCTAATTCTGTAGTCTCAGAAGCCCCTACAATTGCAGCCTTATATCTTAATGAATTCATTGTTTACCTTCCTGTTAGAGATACTATTACATTGACTAAACTTAAGCTGGTTTCCATTTCGGAATCGCAATTTCCTCGTCGATGTCTTCAAACACAACCTCTAATTTCATATCTAAAATTAAATTCTCTGGGGTGTTTTCTATTCCCACTATATTGGTCATCATTCTGGGTCCTTCGTCTAATTGAACGATTGCTATCGCATAGGGGGCATCTTCCTCAAACCCTGGGACTGGCCTGTGATTTATCATGTATGAATAAAGGGTGCCCAAGCCTGATGTCTTGAACCACTCAAGGTTGTCAGATAAACAATTCGGGCAGTTAATTCTCGGATAAAAAAACGGATTATTACAGTTCAAACATTTCTGAATCCAAAGCTCATGTTTTTTCGCCTTCTCCCAAAAAACATCCGATTCAGGTGTTGGTACTGGAATTGGTTTGTTGTAACTATCAGTCATACGCCAAGGTACTCCTTTTCAGTAATTCCCTTTAAAATGTGGGTAAATATATTCAAATAGTCCGAACCTACATGCCGATTGTATTTACGGTGGACAGCTCAGGTCAATGAAGACTGAAGAATGGATTACATTCGTTCTCAAAACAAAGTTGTGAAATGTTAGAATCAAAAAGTAAGACTTTAAGAATATTCCACGTTAAGAGTGTGTAATGCCGCCTAAGCCCAGCCTGACAAAAAACATAGTGGTGAAAGGTGCAAGAGAACACAACCTAAAAAATGTAGATGTCACAATACCTAGAAATAAACTGGTTGTGATTACAGGAGTCTCTGGTTCTGGAAAAAGTTCCCTAGCTTTCGACACGATATATGCAGAGGGACAGAGAAGATACGTTGAATCTTTATCTGCCTATGCGCGTCAATTTTTGGGTCGTATGGACAAGCCAGACGTCGATTACATCGAAGGCTTATCCCCAGCAATTTCAATAGACCAAAAAGGAACCTCTCATAACCCCCGATCTACGGTGGGTACAGTGACCGAAATATTTGATTATCTTCGCTTGCTTTTTGCAAGAATTGGGAAGCCACACTGCTACAAGTGCGGAAGACCAGTACAAAGTCAAACCGTCCAGCAGATAGTCGACTCAATTACAGGATTACCAACCTCTAGTCGCATCCAAATATTGTCTCCCGTTGTAAGAAGAAGAAAAGGAGAGCACAAAGATGTATTCGAATCGGCTAGAAAATCCGGCTTTGTACGAGTACGTGTAAATGGTGAAATAAAAGACCTTAGTGAAAATTTCGAGCTGGACAAACAGAAATGGCATGACATTGACGTAGTTGTTGATAGGCTTGTGATCACTGAGAAAATGGACAAAGTCAGAATAAGTGATTCTACAGAAGCTGCCTTAAAACAGGCCGGCGGAATAGTATTGGTAGACATTTCAGGAAAAGAAGAAATGATTTTTTCCGAAGCCTTCTCGTGTGTGTACTGTAATGTCAGCATTGGTGAAATTGAACCAAGAACCTTTAGTTTCAATAATCCCCACGGAGCCTGCGGAACATGCACAGGATTGGGTTTCAAAATGGTTGTGGACCCTGACTTAGTAATTCCAGACAAGTCAAAAACTATTGAAGAGGGCGGGATCGAAGGTTGGTCCAGAGGTGGCTCTCTCTCCTCGTGGCACATGAGCCAATTAAATTCGTTATCAGAGGTGGCCTCTTTTCGGATCGATGTTCCGATCGAAGACCTGGAATCCGAAACATTAGATATGATAATGAATGGAACCAAAAACAAGGTGAAAATGTCCTACCGAAGTAGAAGAGGTAGAACATTTAGATGGAATAGGCGTTTTGAAGGGGTAATTGGAAATTTAGAACGCAGGTATGCCGAAACGGAATCCGATAATGTCCGAAAAGACATAGAAAGATACATGACTTCTCTTCCTTGCCAAGATTGTGCTGGTCAGCGGTTAAAACCTGAGTCATTATCCGTAACAATCGGCAAAGACACCATAATGAATGTATCAGATAAATCCATATCCGAGGCTACTGAATGGATAGACCAACTCGAAAATTCAAAAACTTTGTCGAATAGAGATAAATCAATAGCCTCACAGATACTGAAGGAAATATCCGGAAGATTACAATTCCTGCTCAATGTAGGATTAGACTACCTGACTCTATCACGCACTGCCTCAACTTTGAGTGGAGGCGAGGCTCAGAGAATCAGACTTGCCACTCAAATTGGGTCCGGTCTCATGGGGGTTTTATATGTATGTGATGAGCCTTCAATAGGATTGCATCCTGCCGATGATCATCGGCTTATAAACACCTTGAAAGGCCTTCGAGATGTCGGAAATACAGTTCTTATAGTGGAACATGATGAAGCCATCATGAGGGCAGCTGACCACATCGTAGACCTAGGGCCCGGTGCAGGAGAGCATGGTGGAGAAATCGTTGCGTCCGGAACTGTATCAAAAGTAATGAATTCAAAATATTCACTTACAGGGCAATATCTGTCAGGGAAGAAAGTTATAAACACACCTGAAACTAGGAGAGTATCTAATGGCAAATACCTGGAGATTAAAGGTGCAGAACAAAACAATTTAAATTCTATAGATGTGTCCATTCCATTAGGAATACTTGTGTGTATAACTGGTGTATCTGGATCAGGTAAAAGTACCCTGATTAACGAAATCCTGTACAAGAGGCTCTCTCAACATTTTTACAGAGCCAAAGATAGGCCCGGCAAATTCAAATCTATACAGGGCCTCGACAACATAGATAAAGTTGTTAATATCGATCAATCCCCAATCGGGAGGACTCCACGTAGTAACCCAGCCACTTATACAGGTACATTTACGCCAATGAGGGAACTGTTTGCACAAGTTCCTGAAGCAAGAAGCAGAGGGTATAAGCCAGGAAGGTTTTCATTCAATGTCAAAGGGGGCCGCTGTGAGGCATGCTCCGGTGACGGCTATATAAATATCGAAATGCAATTTCTCCCTGACGTATCTGTTCCCTGTGAAGAATGTTTGGCCAAAAGATACAACAGGGAAGCCTTGGAAATTGAGTACCGTGGTCTGAGCATATCGGACGTTTTACAATCTACAGTGACGGAAGCATTGGATATATTTTCTAATATCCCCCGGATAAAAAATAAACTACAAACCCTACAGGATGTGGGTCTGGGTTACATTAAGCTCGGACAGCCAGCAACCCAATTAAGCGGAGGAGAAGCTCAAAGAGTAAAACTTGCAACTGAGTTATCGAAAAGGGCCACCGGTAAAACTCTATATATTTTAGACGAACCAACGACGGGACTCTCATTCGAAGATTGCGCCCAGTTACTCAAAGTACTACACAGACTTGTTGACGCAGGGAATTCCGTTATCTTGATTGAACACCATCTAGATTTGATAAAAAGCGCTGATTGGATCATTGATCTTGGCCCTGGAGCAGGAGATAAAGGTGGTGATCTTGTATATGAAGGTACTCCTGAAGATGCTTCTAAAAACAAAGTGTCACAAACGGGGGTCTACCTAAAGAACGTATTAACCCCAGATTAATGATGATATCTGGAGATAAATTTTAATTGATAAGGTTACGCTAGACATGTACCGGCAAATTTCCGAATATGCTTCCTTTTATATTCTTTAAAAAAATACTCCATTGGCCTACAAGGAGGTATGTATTTAATGAAGATTGTTAGGCCGAAAACCATATGTTAGACTTGAGCCGAATTTCGGCTCCATTTTATGTGGAAAACATGGTTCCAAAATGAACCAAACGAATTGCTGATAATAAAGTGAACGAAGGGTGCTGAACAAAAAGTCACCCCGGCAAAGGAGGAAATCTCTTGAAGTGGATTGATTATGAAAATG
>CAYPXS010000063.1:0-7939 GCA_964414725.1 uncultured Dehalococcoidia bacterium | reverse complement strand
TTTGCCTTTATGATGCCGGCCCGTCAGGCGCTGATACCGCAGATGGTAGGACAGAAATTGGTGTCAAATGCTGTGGCTCTCAATGCTGCCGCGATGAGTGTCAGCACTTTAGCCGCACCTACCGCTGCTGGGTTACTTTACGAATTCATTGGTCCTGGCAAAGTTTATTTGCTGATTACAGTACTCAACTTTGCCTCGATCATTTTCACTATGCTGATAAAGAACAAAGGAAATAGAGTGGCGCAACGGGATGGTTCAGTATCAGATTCCAACCGCCCGTCAGTTCTGATCAGCGATATGCTGGAGGGATTGAAATATGTTCGCAGCAATTCTTTTATTCTGATTCTTCTTGCTATTGCTCTATCTACGACTATTTTGGCTCAGCCATTTCGATTTATAATGCCGGTTTTCATAGTAGATATATATGGATTGAAAGCGGATTCCATGGGGTTATTGGTTTCCGTTATGGGTCTTGGGGCTTTAATTGGATCTATTTATATAGCCTCCCTCGGCAACAAATTACGTGGAAGGGTTCTCCTGATCAGTTCATATTTGTCAGGATTTAGTCTTCTGTTGATCGCGGCCGTACCTATATACGTATTTGCCGCCCTAATAATGCTTCCTTTAGGTCTCGGGGATGCGGGTCGACGCTCTATTAACATGGCCTTGATAATGGAAGAGGCCCAAGAAGAATATCGTGGAAGAGTAATGAGCATTTATATGCTGAATTGGGGCCTGATGCCACTTGGGGTTTTACCGGCAGGACTGATGGCCGATTGGTTAGGAGGCCAAGGGTCGATCGCTGTTTTGGCCGGGCTTCTGATTCTCTTCACCATATGGATAACTTTTAGGCACCCTGATGTTAGAAGGTACCAATAGACGATAATAAGAGATGTTTGATAACCTTACTAGCTGTGGAAAATGTTAAAAAATATTTCAGGGTTAAAGAATGAAATTAATAGAAAACGTTGCCGATGAACTTGGGCTTTCCTCCAGTGATCTGATTCCATATGGTTCCTACAAGGCAAAAATATCTTTGTCAGGGATTAAAAAAAATCGCAAAGGGAAGATGATTGTTGTTACTGGAATCACTCCTACACCAGCCGGGGAAGGAAAAACGACGACAGTTGTTGGTTTGGCGCAAGGAATGGGCAAGCTAGGTAAAAACGTTGTCGCGACCCTTAGAGAACCTTCTTTGGGACCAATATTTGGGATTAAGGGAGGAGGCACAGGTGGAGGTGCGGCTAAAGTTGAACCAGAAGATGAGGTAAACATCCACTTCACAGGCGACGCACATGCTGTAGGTTCGGCTCACAATTTACTTGTAGCTTTAACTGATAATGTGGCTCAGAGGGGTAAAATCAATGGATTTTCTGCCCAAGGGGTAACGATCAGAAGGGTCACAGACGTTGAGGAAAGATCTCTCAGAAGTGTATTGACCGGACTCGGTGGTAAGGCTAATGCTCCTCTTAGAGAAACTGGTTTCGACATCGTTACGGCTTCTGAGGTGATGGCAATATTGGCGCTATCTTCAAATTTAGAAGATTTAAGAGATAGGTTAAGCAAAATTATTGTTGGTTATAAAGATGATGGCACCCCTGTGCAGGCGAAAGAAATAAATGCGGTTGGGTCCATGATGTCTCTTCTGAGATATGCAATTCAGCCAAACATAGTGCAGACAACAGAAGGCCAACCTGTATTTGTACACACTGGACCCTTTGGGAATATCGCCCATGGATGTTGTTCTGTGGTTTCAGATCAATTGGCTTTGGGATATGCAGATTACGTTTTAACGGAAGCTGGCTTTGGAGCTGATTTAGGGTTTGAAAAATTCATGCATATTAAGGCTAGGCTGAATAACTTGGAGCCTGATGCTGCAGTTATTGTGGCCTCGGTCAGGGCCCTTAAATCTCACGGTGGAGTTCCCTTACGAAATTTGGAAGAACCTAATAAAGAGGCTTTGGTTGAAGGTATGGCAAATTTAAGCCATTTGATTAAGGTCATAAAAAGTTTTAATTTGCCGGTAGTGGTTGCTGTTAACAGTTTCCCTTCCGACGCTTCTGAAGAAACTGAGCTTGTAAAATTGATGTCTTTGGAAGCCGGGGCCGAACACGCTGTTATATCGAAAGTTTTTGAAGATGGTGGAGAAGGAGGAATTGATTTAGCGGAAGCGGTAGTAAAGGCTGCAGAAAACTCACCAGAATCGATTTCCTATATGTACGAATTGTCCGATTCGTTGGAAGACAAGATTTTATCTTTGGCTACCAAGGTATATAACGCCGAAGGTGTTAGTTATACACCCCTGGCAAGACGCGCTTTGCGTCAGTTTGAACAAAATGGATGGGGTGGTCTCCCAATATGTATGGCGAAGACACATCTGTCACTGTCTCACAATAGGTCATTAAAAGGGCTTCCATCGAACTATCAATTTAGAGTGTCCGATGCTAGGGCATCTGTTGGGGCGGGTTTTATATACCCGATTGCTGGTAGCATAATGACCATGCCTGGCCTACCTGGCGAACCAAGGTCTCTGGATGTAGATGATTCGGGTAATATTCTCGGGTTATAGTAATTTGGTAAATTTTGTTCGATAGCTTGCGATAGAAGAGGTTTTCATGGCCGATTTCTTCAACGTCATTTCCCCTCCTGAGGCGATAGCTTTAATGTCTAAAAATCTGTCTGAGGTGGAGTTTGAAACAGTAGATACAGAGGATTCATTTGGCCGAATTCTTTCGGGTCAAATATTTAGCCAAGAAGATTCACCATCATTTGACAGATCTTCTATGGATGGATACTCAGTAAGAGCATCCGATACTTATGGAGCATCTGATGCCCTGCCTGCGTACCTTGAATTGATCGGAGAGGTACCTATGGGCAGTGCGGCGGCTATAGCTTTGTCACCTGGAGATGCAGCTATCGCTTATACAGGTGGCATGTTGGCTGACAATGCTGACGCTGTAGTTATGGTTGAGCATACCAAAATTTCTCCCAGCGGATTGCTGGAGGTTTATAGGCCGGTGGCTTCTGGGGAAAACGTTATCGTTTCAGGTGAAGATTTTCGGAAGGGAGACCCCATTGTTGGGGCGGGACACCTAATTGGGCATGCTGAACTAGGAGCATTAATGTCCTTAGGAATTACCGAGGTTAATGTATATATAAAACCCAAAATCTCTGTAATTTCTTCAGGTGACGAATTGGTTGAACCTGGAACCCAGTTGACAGGTGGGATGATTAGAGATGTGAATCTGTACAGCATTGGGGCTTTGGTTGAGAACTTGGGAGCCTTACCTACTAGTTTTCCAAGAATACCTGATGAATACGATAAATTGCTTGAAGTTGCTAACAAAGCCGCTCAAATATCAGATATGGTTATTTTCACTGCTGGTAGTTCTGTTAGCTCTAGAGACCTGACAGCAAAAGTGATTAATGACATGGGGAGTCCTGGTGTTTTAGTTCACGGATTGTCTGTCAAACCTGGTAAGCCAACAATACTTGGAATGTCTGATGGAAAGCCGATAATTGGGTTGCCAGGCAATCCAGTTTCTGCGATCACGATATTTAGGGCGGTAGTAGACCCATTAATACGATTGATCTCTGGGGCAAAAGAAGTTCCCCAAAATAAGGTTATAGAAGCCGTCGTTGATTCTGATTTACCGTCTAGCAGTGGACGAACAGATTACGTGAGAATACGCTTGCGCTATGATCAAGGTACGGTTAGAGCTGTTCCGGTCTATGGTAAATCTAATTTAATTTCCACTCTCCTGGGTTCTGACGGATATGTTGAAATAGATGCAGATTCATCAGGCATTTACCAGGGCACCGCAATAGAGGTAAATTTAGATTGATTTTAAAGGTTAGCAATGGCTCAAGATGACTTCAAAAGGAATTATTTTCTGAAGGATATACCTCTTCAGGCTGCTCAGGATAGGTACAAGAATCATCTGAACAATATTAGGTTTGTGGAAGCTGGGGGTACAGAAACGCTCCCGATAAACGATTCAGTGGGTAGAGTTTCAAGTCAATCAGTTTTCGCAAAAATATCTTCCCCGCATGTTACTACCTCTGCAATGGATGGGATTGCAATCAAATATGAGTCTTCTGTTGGAGCCACTGAAACTAGACCAATTAAATTGCATGAAGGATCGGATTTTATGTGGGTAGACACAGGTGATCCGATCCCTGAGGGATTTGATTCTGTGATTATGATAGAGGATTTGGAAAAATTGACCAGTAATGAACTAGTTATTCGTAGCCCCGTTGCCCCTTACCAGCATATTAGAAAAATCGCTGAGGATATTGCTGCGCCCGAATTATTGATTCAAAAAGGAGCGGTTATAAGATCATTGGATTTGGCTTGTTTAGGAGCTTCTGGACTGTCAGAAGTTGAGGTGACCTCACGTCCAAAGGTTTGTTTTATTCCCACCGGTACAGAATTGGTAAAAATAGGTCAGAAGCCTAGCCCAGGCCAAATAATTGAATTCAATTCTGTTCTTATGTCTGCATTGGTTGCAGAATGGGGTGGCGAAGCATTTGTGGCAGACCCAGTTCCAGATGATCCAGTTCTCTTAGAAAAGGCTTTGTTGGAAGCTGTAAAAAATTGCGATGTCTTGGTTGTGATTGCCGGTTCGTCTGCCGGTTCGGAGGATTTTACATCCTCAGTTATAAATAAAGTGGGTGAAGTGGTGGTGCATGGTGTCGCTATTAGGCCTGGTCATCCAGTGATATTGGGTTCAGTTTCCGGTAAACCGGTGATGGGAATGCCAGGATACCCTTCTTCAGCGCTTGTAACCGCTGAACTATTTTTAAAGCCAATGATTTTAGGATTTTTATCCTCAAACCAAATTATTCCTGATACATTAGAGTCAGTGATGGGAAAGAAGGTTTCCTCACCGCTGGGTGAGGAAGAATTTCTGAGAGTGATTGTGGCCTCAGTCGATGGAACATACGTGGCAAACCCAACAACCCGTGGTGCGGCCATGACATTGTCGATCGCTAAGTCTGATGGCGTTGTTTCAATACCGGCGGGCTCAGAAGGTTTGGAAGAAGGGGCTAAGGTGCGAGTATTTCTGAACAGGCATCGTTCTGAAGTGACAAATACGCTCTTGATATCGGGAAGTCACGACATAGCTTTGGACATATTAGCTAGTGAATTAACATCACAGCAAAATGGAATCAGGTTGATTTCATCAAGTGTTGGAAGCGTGGGTGGGCTTTTGTCGTTATCCAAAGGGTTCGCTCATATGGCGGGAACACATCTGCTTGACGAGGATACTGGAGAATACAACGTGGCGGCTGTTAAGCGGCACATTACAAATGAAAAAATACATATTTATGATTTTGTGGGTCGTACTCAAGGGGTAATGGTTCAAAAAGGGAATCCTAAAGGAATAAAGGATGTAAAAGATTTGTTGGGAAGTGGCACGAAATTTTTGAATAGGCAAAGAGGCTCCGGAACGCGAGTTTTATTTGATTTCTTGCTTAAACAGGCTGGGATAGATTCTGAAAACATAGTTGGATATGACAATGAGGAATATACACATTGGAATGTCGCTGCTGCAGTGTCTTCAGGATTTGTGGATGCCGGTGTGGGAATTATGGCGGCCGCTCTGGCTAGTGATCTAGAATTCATACCTTTGGCAAACGAAAGATATCAAATAGCGATCCCGTCTAAATTTATAGGTACCTCCGATAATGTGGACACGCTGTTAGAAACTCTATTGAGCGAAAATTTAAGAAAACAAATAGACTCCCTTGGTGGGTACGATGTTTCTATGATGGGTAATATTGCAGCCATAGTAGGTTGATAAAAGTGGCTATGAACGAACTAACAGGAATTTTATTAGCCGGTGGTAAAAGTAGAAGATTAGGCCGGGACAAGGCTCAAGAACTGATTGGTGGGCGTAGAATCATAGACAGGGTATTAGATACCCTCAGACCAATTACAAAGTCCCAGACCGTCGTGGTTGACCGATGTGAACGAATCGAAGAATTAAATATAGCCAGCCAAATAAATTATGTGGTCGATTCTTACAATAATTCGGGTTCTTTAGGGGGATTGTACTCAGGTTTGCAACAATCCCCTACCCCTTGGTCTCTTCTTGTTGCTTGCGATATGCCGTTTTTATCGTCCAAGCTCTTTGAGTTCATGGTTACAAAAATTTCAAACGAAGACTTGGATGTTGTTATACCTAGATTTGAAGGAAGGTTGCAGACGACGCATGCACTCTATAATAAGTCTTGCCTTGAGCACATAGAAGCTCGGTTGAAAGATGGCCTACTTAAAATGGATGGCTATTTCAACGATGTTAATGTATGCGAAATATCACAAGATGAAATTTTTAGAATAGAAGGTTCCGAAAACAGTTTTTTTAATGTTAATACTGCCGATGACCTAGAGTTAGCTTTGCAGATGGACAAAAATACTTATGGTAATTAATTTGACAGTGGAGTTATTTGGCAACAGCCGGGTTATAACGGGTCAGAAGTTAATTGATTTGCAGTTTTCAAAATCAGAAGTAGATATATGCGACGTTATACAAGAACTGGGACAACGGTTTCCGATTCTAGATGGGAAAGTATTGGATTTTAATACCAAGAGTCTTTTGTCGAGTTATATGTTGAATCTTAACGGGGTAGGATTTAAAGATGCGACCCAGATCGAGTTGACCGACGGTGATTCAATATTAATACTGCCAAGTCAGGCGGGAGGGTAAGTTGTTTGGCTACAACAACAAGGTATTAATAATAGATGTTTCTTCGCAATCATGGAAATGGGAAGATTTGGAGGAAAATGTTGTTAGAGATTTCATTGGAGGGAGTGGGCTTGGGGCCTATCTTCTTTACCAGCATTGTCCCGCCGGTGCGGAACCTCTTTCCCCTTCCAATCCTTTAATATTTTGTGCCAGCCCTCTGGTAGGAAGTAGGCTTACTACTACATCTAAATTTGCAGTTGTTTCCAAATCGCCTCAAACAGGGTTCATAGGAGATTCTTTATCTTCAAGTTCGATAGCTTTATCTATTAAGGGGGTGGGAGCAGATGCCGTCGTAATTACAGGTGCATCCAGAGAATGGATTTCTCTTGTGGTGGACAAAACTGGTGTTAGATTCAATGATGCCTCAAATCTTCTTGGCACTACTACTTCGGCTTCAGAAACAAGTTTAATGGACACATTGGGCAAGGGCTATGACACTGCATGTATAGGTCCTGCTGGAGAGAATCTGGTTAGGTTTGCTAGTATCAGCAACGATGGAGGTAGGCAGGCTGGGCGCACAGGTAACGGGGCGGTTATGGGTTCTAAAAAAGTGAAGGCTATATCTTTCAAAGGATATAAAAAGGTAGCTTCCTTTGATGAAGAGGCTCTTTCAAAAATCAGGATAAATCTAAATCGTAAAAGTTTAGGGGAGGCCACAGAGAAATATAGAACTTTGGGAACAATGGCAAATCTATCAGTATTTGAACGATTGAAAATACTGCCAACTGGGAATTTTAGAAACCAGTCACATAAAGATTTTCAAAATATTTCTGGTGAGGCTATACATGCAGAGGAAAAAGTATCAACTTCTCATTGTGCTAATTGCACAATAGGGTGCGAAAAGTTGGTAACCATTCCAAACAGTGGTTCGGAAAAAGTCAGATTGGAATACCAATCACTTTTTGCCATGGGTCCTCTTGTCGGCATATCTGATAGAGAGACTATTCTTAGAAGCAGCAAATTTTGTGACGAGACCGGTATGGATACCATCAGCGCCGGCTCTACATGTGCCTGGTTTATGGAATGTATGCAAAAAGGACTGATACCTCAAGCATGGTTAGAACTTTTGCCAAATTATGATAGTGATGAAGATCTTTTTGCTCGATTGTTGAGATCAATTGCAGAAAGGTCGGGAATTGGGGATATATTGGCGGAAGGTAGCGCTAGAGTAAGTGAAGAAATTGGAC
>CAYPXS010000062.1:0-7989 GCA_964414725.1 uncultured Dehalococcoidia bacterium | reverse complement strand
AACATGTAATACAATCAAAAGCTATGCTAATAGATATTCATACACATACTTATCCGACCTCAGACGATAGCACCCTGACCCCAGAAGAACTAATCAGTCGAGCTAAACTGATAGGATTGGATGGAGTCTGCCTCACCGATCATGATGGCTTCTGGAATCCAGCGGATGTCGAAAAGCTGGGGAAAGACAACGATTTCCTAGTGATACCTGGTTGTGAAGTAACTACAGAAGAAGGACATTTATTAGTCTATGGCCTCACTGAATATATATTCGGAATGCATAAGTCAGCATTTGTTAAAGATTTAGTAGCTGAGGCAGGCGGTGCGATAGTGGTAGCTCACCCTTACAGAAGAGTCTACCGTGAAACAGCCCCTCAAGATGAAACATCCTATGCCGAGATGCTAGAAAGAGGATTACGAAACGAGGTGTTTGATATTGTGGACGCCATCGAAATAAGAAATGGCAGGGGCACCGTAAAGGAAAATGAATTTTCTGAGAATTTGGCTAATAAACTTCATATGCCTAAAACAGGTGCGAGTGATGCTCACAAATTAGCCGATATAGGAACTTATGCTACAGAATTTTATGACAAAATCACTGGTTTGGGCGACCTTATTACTTCCATAAAATCTGGAAGGTACAACGCAAAGGAACTTGAATATTGTCCACCCGACAAATAATTACCTAAGTTCGGCTATCAGCAGATCAAAAGATTCCTGCTCAGTCAACCTGCCCTCTCTCACCCTGAGATTAGATTCTAAAAGTTTGTCGTGCATATCCAAGATCCTAGTTTGAGAGATTTTTTTCTCCATTTCCAACGTCTTTCTCAGCGGATAACCTGATAAATTTATTTGCTTTCCGATATCCGAAGTAGGGACCTTACGGCTAATCAAATATTTTGTGTTGAATAAAAACCGAATTTGTCTTTCTATCATCCTTACAATTGCCGACGGGGATTCTCCCAGGCTTATGAGAGTTGAAGATGCGCTTAATGCATCTCTAGTTCTTCCTTCAATAACCGCGTCGACTACCCTAAAAACATTCTGCTGTCTAACGTAGGGAACCATAAGCCTAACATCTGAGGTGGTTATTAAATTACCCCTTGAGTAAGTTTCCAATTTTTTAAGCTCGGAATCAATTAATCTAAGCTCATTTCCGACTGAGTCAGCCAGAAGAGCGATGGCTTGCGATTCCATTTCAACAGCCAAAATGGAACATCTCGCGTTTATCCAATCTATCAATTCACGATATCGAAGGGATGGAAATTTTTCGACTTTCGATTGCTTCAGTATTTGTAAGACAACTTTGCTAGATGGTAAAGGGGTTTTTTCCACGATGAGTAGCGTGGCAGTTTCCGGCATACCAGAAAATAAATCCGGAAAATCGGACCATTCGATTAGATTATCTCCGGATGCTCCTCTTTTTCGCGGACTTCCCAATTTATTTAGTAATCCCTCTACTATTACTAACCTTTTATCTGCCATAAATGGAACCGTTGACACGGCAGCTAATAATTCTCCTATAGTTATTAAATTACCATCTAAGACCGTCGTGTTAAATTCTCTCATTTCAACTGGAGTAACAGTGAGTTTGAATTCAGATATTCGTTCAGAAATACGGAATTCATCTTGACCTTCTAAAACAACAATCAATTTTTCACCACCAGGACAACTTTGACGAGATTCATATACAGAAATATCATAAAATTTAGGAAAACCGCCAAAAAATCATTGAAAAAATAAAAATGGGCAAATTACCAATACTTTTTTTTAAGCTTTTATTAGACCGAAGAATTCCGTTCAAGTACAAGCTGTTGCCGGCTTTAGGTATCGCCTACGCCATATTACCATTTGACATAATTCCAGATATGTTCCCTATTTTCGGTATTATCGACGACATTTTGATATTGGCTGCATCGGTAATTCTCTTCATGATATTCGGACCGATTGGAAAACTTACCGATTCTTTAAAAAATACACCTCCTCAGGAAGAATCAAACAACGAAGAAAACATCGTTGAGGGTGAATACAGAATAATCAATGAAGATAACAAGACTGACTAGTTTGCAAGAAGGCAGGACTACCTTCTTATGGTATAATTTTCCCTCATGAAAAATTAGAAATACCTGTTAAATATAGGTTCAAATTTCGAGATTACAGGAATTTAACAATGAGAGTTGTCTTTATAGAGGATGTTGAAGGAGTTGCATTGGGTGGAGAGGTCAAAGAGGTCAAAAATGGTTTTGCCCGAAATTACCTCATTCCTAAAAATCTTGCTGCACCAGCCACCCACAACAACCTACAGAGAATCCATAAACTAACGAAAAACGCGGCCGTGACACGAGCATACAAGTTTGATGAAATGAAAAACTTGGCGGGCAATCTTGATGGAAGTGAAATAGCTATCGAAATGAGGGCTGGTGCCAATAACCGCCTATATGGTTCCGTTACTGGAAGCATGGTGGCAGATGCATTAGCCGAAGAGACGGGGATACCAATCGAAAGAAGGCTGGTACAACTCGACGACCCCATAAGAGAAGTTGGAACATATGAGGTTCCGCTTCGGCTATTTGCGGACGTGAGTGCATCGATAAAAGTAACAGTCTATGCAACAGGAACCGATCCATTTGAAATGGTTGCGGAAAAAGACGATGAACCAGAAGATGCTGCTCAAGACGATATAGATCAGGGATTAGACGAAGAGGAAAACACAAACTCGATAGAAGTATCCGGCGAATCTTCAGGTACTGAAGAAGAGGAACTTGCAGAAGAAGATTCTGAGGAAACATCTCAAGAATAATTTAATCTTCTTTTTACATCGTCTTTTGACTTGCTAGGTTCGAACAGATCATGTGATAATCGACAGCCCACACGCCAACTTGGACCTCGGGAGCTTGGGTTGTACACCGATAGAATTTTGCCACATGATATTGAAGCTGAACACTCAGTCATTGGCTCATTGCTACTAGACGGGGATTCGCTATCTAAGGTCTCCTCCTTACTCAAACCCAACGATTTCTATCTGGAGAAAAACCGCTATTGTTTCGAAGCATGTTTAAATTTGGCTGGAAGAAATGAAGTGATAAATCAGGTAACCGTCGCTCACGAATTGTCCATTCAAGAAAAATTGGATCCCGTTGGCGGATCGATACACCTCTCTGAAATGGTCAACGGGGTTCCCAGTCCAGCTCACATACTGCATTTTGCTCAAATAGTTCATAGAACCTCCATAATGCGGCAATTAGTCCAAGCAGCGGGATCAATTGCTGACATTGGATATGAAAGTGCTCCGGACACCGACGAGTCTTTAAATAGGGCAGAAGAACTCTTATTTGGTATACGTTCCGAACGCGGAACGAGAGACTTTGCCGCTCTTCGTGACGTCCTGGATAACTACATGGCTGAAAGCCTGCAACCAGACATAAACACATTAGCTCCCGTCCAAAGCGGTTACAATCAATTTGATCAACTTCTTGGTGGGGGAATGCAACGCTCAGACCTACTGATTGTCGCTGCAAGACCAAGTCTGGGTAAAAGCACACTGGCTTTCAATATGGCAGCGGCGGCGGCAGGAAATGGCAGCAGTGTAGGTGTCTTTAGTCTAGAAATGAGCGCGGAGCAAATAGCTCTTCGCCTCCTGTCCAGTGAAGCTCATGTGGATAGTCACAGGTTGCGCCTCCAATTAATTAATGAGATGGAGGAGCAGCGACTCTTTGATGCGATCGGGAAACTTTCTGACCTACCTTTGTATATAGACGACACCCCATTTCAAACCATTGTAGAAATGCGAAGTAAAGCAAGGCGGCTGCAAGCAGAACGAGGTTTAGATCTGATAATTGTTGACTACTTACAATTGATAAATGGGAGCGGTGGTAGAAACAGCAACCGAGTTCAAGAAATGGGAGAAATATCCAGGTCATTGAAAGGAATGGCGAGAGATCTCAATGTTCCAGTACTAGCGTGTTCTCAGCTCAGCAGAGCAATTGAACAACGGCCAGACCATCGACCTATGTTGTCAGACTTAAGAGAAAGCGGAAGCATCGAACAAGATGCGGATGTGGTTGCATTCATTCACAGAGAAGACAGATATGTGGACGCAGAGGCATGGGAAAAACGACACCCAACAGAAGAGTACCCAGCCAATATAGCGGACATAATTGTTGCCAAACACAGAAATGGCAGGACTGGAGGAATAAAACTTTACTTCCAAGAACGCTTTGTTAAATTCGAAAATCTTGAGATTTACCAGCAAGACACTGTAAGTGCATAATGGCGTTCCAAGGTTTCATAAAAGGGGTCAGATACATACCGGTGCCTACGCCCATATTTGGGGAATTATTAGAAGAAATTAAAGATATAAACGAGCTAAAAATTGTTCTTAGAATTATCCGTCTTCTCCACGATAAAAAAGGGATGGAAAGATGCGTAACATTAGAGGAACTTTTGGCGGATCGAGTTCTAGCTGTTAGTTTAAATTTTTCCGATATTAGCGAGAGAAGAACTCAAATCCTGCAGGCATTAGAAATTTCACATACACGAAACATTTTTATTAGAGTTGATAAAAAAGATAATTCTCCTTCATTGTATTTTTTGAACACTGAGTTTGAACGACAAACTGTAGGGACAGTATCAACATTCGAACTGCAATCGGAACTTGAACCTTGGGAACCTGTGCAAAACAGGCCAAATATATATTCTCTCTATGAACAAAATATTGGTATATTAACCCCGATTGTGGCTGAAAAGATTGAGGAAGCTGAACAAAAATATCCATTGCAATGGATAGAAGAGGCAATATCAGAGGCAGTATCTCTTAATGCAAGAAATTGGAGATATATTTCGCGAATACTAGAAAGATGGGAAATAGAAGGAAAAGAAGATGGAGAATCTAGGAAGCATACTGGCAAAACTAGATACATTTAAAGCCAATAGAGGATCCGATATTTCTCAAGATATAGAGGAGGATTCAGCGGTAATATGTGCGATTTGTAACGATAAAGGCTGGCTTGCGCCTAAGCTTCCAGCTGGTCATCCAGATTTTGGAACTATCAAATCTTGTCTATGTAGGCAAAATACGAAACAAGAAGAAATGACTAATAGGCTACTTGCCTACAGTAACCTTGGCTCTTTATCAAGGTACACCTTCGAAACTTTGAATGTAGAAGAAAATTCCGCAAATCTAGGGAGTCCAGATATTTTTCGTGATGCGTTTATAAATTGCTCGGATTACTCTGAACGCCCAAGTGGTTGGATGCTAATAAATGGTCCTCACGGTTCCGGTAAAACGCATCTGTCAGCTGCGATTGCTAATCGATGTATTTCAACGGGTAAACCTGCCTTTTTTATATATGTGCCTGACTTAATGGATCATCTCAGAGCCAGTTATACAAATAACATGGACTTCGAATATGATGATCTTTTTGACCAAGTTAAAAATGCCCCGATTCTGATATTGGATGGTATAACTGGAGGAAACATCAGTACCTGGGCCAGCGAGAAGTTAAATCAGATCCTTAATCATAGATCCAACGGACGGCTTCCCACCGTCTTAACCACATCAGAAAATATCAACTCTCTTGATCCGTTTATTAAAAGCCGAATAAATGACTCAAATTTATGCAGCGTAGTAGCAACAGATTCAAAAGTAAGTGTTTACGGCGAAACCTCTGGCATTGGAGCCATTCCCAAAGAATTATCCAAAATGAGCTTTGACACCTATAACCCAAAAGGAAGAAGAGGGAATTCAAACTTGGCACCAATTTTAGAAAGTGCCAAAAAATATAGTCAAGACCCAGACGGTTGGCTAACTTTTTATAGTGATAATTCCGGGGTTGGAAAAACACACTTGGCAATCGCAATTGCCAACCACAGAAAGTTGAAAGGCGATGATGTATTCTTTGCATTTGTGCCTGAATTGATGGATGAACTTAGATCTGGATTTTCTCCAGACAATTCGATTAATTCATCTCTAATGTTTGAAAGAGTCAAAGAATCTGAACTGTTAATTTTGGATGATTTAGGGAATGAGCAGGACACCGATTGGTCTCAAAAAACTATATACCATTTACTAGTTTACAGACATAACCATAGACTACCTACAGTGATAACCACCCGCACAGATTTCAGCAGCATAGCTGACAGAAGTGCCCAGGCCTCCAGAATACAAGATGCCAATATAGGCCAAATCTTAAACGTCAAAGCCCCCGATTATAGAATGGGCAGAACGAGAGGTCGGTAAGGTTAACAAATACCAAATGCAATCTGACACCAATTGTATCTTTTGTAAAATTATATCCGGAACTGAGCCGGCAACATTTCATCATAAAGAAGCTGATTTTGTAGTTTTTGAAAATAACCTTGGATGGTTTCCTACCCAGCTGCTTTTCGTTCCGAAAGAGCACATGGTGCAGTCAGATTTATGGGCATCAAAAACCCTTTTAGCAGATATGGGATTTCTTGCAAATCAGATAGGGCAGAAAAGATGTCCAACTGGTTACAGAATTATTTCTAATTTTGGGGAAGATGGAATGCAATCTCAAGAGCATGCTCACCTCCACTTAGTTGGAGGTAAAAAACTAGGCATGTACGTATGGGGTAAACTTAAAAAACCACCCCAATAAAACTAACGCATTCGATCGATTTAATATGAGAACCAAGTAACCCGATATTTATCTGCAGGTTGAACCTAAGAGCCTAGGGTACTATCTGCCCACAAAATTATTTCTTCGGTTTTATCCCAACCGACGCAAGCATCAGTGATGGAAACACCATATTCCAAAGTGCTAGGATCTCCGCCCAGCTTCTGGCTTCCTGGATTTATGTTGCTCTCAATCATGACCCCTACGATGCTCTTGTCTCCTCCTGCTCTTTGGGAAACTACATTCTCAAACACGAAAGGCTGCCTCTCGTGATCTTTGTTCGAATTCCCATGGCTACAGTCAACGACTAAAAGTTGATCTAAGTCACCCTTCGCTAATACTTCTCTAGCTGAACTTATTGAATCAGAATCATAGTTCGGACCTGATTTCCCACCTCTTAACACTAGGTGGCCATCCGGATTACCGTCAGTCCTTAGTACACATACATGCCCATCCGGTCCAGTGCCGACATAGGAATGTTGGTTCCTAGCTGCCATAATACCGTCTGCCGCTGTATCAAAACTTCCATCAGTGCCATTCTTAAATCCCACTGGAATTCCGATTGCACTCGCCATCTGTCTGTGAGTTTGACTCTCAGTTGTCCTTGCACCAATCGCTACCCACGATACTAAATCTTCAAAATAATGGGGAACCACTGGGTCCAAAAATTCACAAGCCGCTGGCATACCCATATCATTTATTTCTTGCAACAATCTTCTAGCGCGCTGCAATCCCTGAGAGATATCGTAAGTTTCGTTGAGTTCTGGATCATTAATAAGACCTTTCCAACCAACCGTAGTCCTAGGTTTCTCAAAATAGACTCTCATGACAATATATAATTTATCCCCAAGCCGGTCTCTTAATTCAATCAACCTTCTGGCATAATCTAACGCAGCCTCTTCGTCATGAATAGAACATGGACCAGTTATTATCATTAACCTGTCGTCATCCCCATGGAGAATATTCTTTATAGTCTCTCTTGCGTGGTCCACCGTTTCCGATGCTTTATCGGACCTTGGTAACCTATCTACTAATTCCAACGGGCTAAAAAGGTGGTTTGAAGAAAACCCTAACCCTTGAACGTGACTTTTTTGACTGCTCATTACCTAACCTCTACGCTGTGATTTTATTTGCCGATTTATTTATATAATGCCGTTTTAATTTATTAGTGAGACCAAAAAAAAAAGCCCCAATCGCTACCGATTGCGGGCTTCTGTCTTGCTTTGGAGGTTCCCTAGAATTTACACAAGTCCTTAGTCGGCAGCCGATTCAAGCTACTAAAATAATAATACAAACATCGTGTTTTTTCTAAGGTTTTCTTTTCCATAGCACGCGGGATAGTATACTCTTTC